>JAHZJJ010000111.1 GCA_022600975.1 Gammaproteobacteria bacterium | reverse complement strand
TGTTGACAGGAACCAATGAGCAAAATGTTATTTTTCATGTTATGGCCCATGCGGGCGGTTTACTGAAAGAGTAACTGGCATTAACGGTTGTTAGTCTAAAAACTCAGCCATGCACGGCATGTTTATGTTCACAAGGCTGAAGAATTAAAAACATATCCGACGCTCAAGCACCAGAGCTTAGGCGTCGGATAAAAGAAAACAATAAAAACCACCTTTTAAACTCTCCCCTTGCTTACAAGTCTGTGAAACCCAAACTATTTCTAATTATCGATTACAGCCTAGCTCCTAGGTAATGTGGCAGCATCTACTCGAAGTGTTTTATTATTTATTAACGCCATAGAGCACATGAGCGAATTAAATGCTTTTTACAATTCGCACTTCGTAAAACGTCGGATTTACGGTTATAGTGATGCGTCAACACTCGATGAATTAAGGACGATACCTCTCATGGTTTGGCTTAAACGTACTGTTTTCGCACTCATCACTTTGCTTGCTCTGCTTGCCGCCACCATCGCCTGGCTGCTTTTCACCCTGGATGCCAACCAGTATAAGCCTCAGCTAAAGGCGTTGGCTGCTGAACAGGGTATAGCACTCACACTTGATGGCAATGTAGGTTGGCAGCTGTGGCCAGATATTTCGCTGAAACTTGATGGGGTGAAGCTGGCCCCGCTGGTGGCACCGGACCAACAGCTGCTGCAGGCCGATACACTTGCTGTACGGGTAGCGTTGATACCACTATTGAAACAGCAGGTAGAGGCTCGAGAAATACTACTACTCAAGCCTCAAATAGAGCTGTCGGTGGACGCGCAAGGCCGCGGTAACTGGGAGCCACTCATAGAGGCTATGAATACTAAACGCCCGCAGGCAAAACCCAAACTCGCACCCATGCCCACCCCCACAAATCCCAACGGTAAGCCTCTGCAGCTGGCGTTGGCAAAGTTGCGCCTGGAGCAGGGCTTTCTGAGTTACACAAATGCTGAGACTAATACGCAATTTAGTATTGAACAGCTGTATATTGCCGCCGACAATCTCGTCTTGGGTAGCCCCGGACATATTGAACTACAAGCACAGCTGCAAGGCGACAAGCTAAAACAGCCAGTCCATTTGAAGGCAAACACGGACTTGACCATTAATGAAGGTCTTAACACCCTACATTTGCAACCACTAACGATCGCCCTGACAAGTGGCGCGGCAGCGGCACAACTTAGTTTGCGCGGTACTTTACAACGAAAAAATAACAGCCGCCCCTGGCAGATGCAGATTCATCTCAATGCAGATGCCAAACCTCTGGGCCCATGGTTGACCGTAACAGGTAGCACCCTGACAACCCAAAGCGCGGATGCATTGCAACACTTAAAACTCGAAACAGATATTGCCGGCACCCCGCAGCAGTTATCCATGGAGTCACTGCAATTGCGGCTGGATGACACCCTATTTACCGGCAAGGGTGCATTGCGTTCTGGCGACCTTCCGGCGGTGGAAATAACACTCAAGGGCGATACCTTAGCGCTTGACAAGTACCTGCCAGCGCCAACGACAACCCCACCGCCGCAAAATGCGCTTGCGCCAATCCCACCGCCAACAACAGCGTCGACCCCAGCACCTCTGTCATTTGCGAGCCTCCGTGGCTTTGACGCCAAATTGACGTTATCGTTACAGGCCCTGCGCATGCAGAAACTGGAAATCACTCAACCAGAGTTTCAGTTAACGGTTGACAATGGCCTCTATCAACTTCACAAGCTCAGCGCCGAACTCTACGGTGGCAAATTGAACAGCAGTGGCCAATTCAACGCACGCAACGACGTTGCCAGCGCCGAAATGAGCGGGGGGCTCACCAATGTGGAGATTGCCAAGGTGCAGCAGGCGTTGCTTGCTGCCCAAAAAGTACAATTCTCCGGTATTGCCAACCTGACCTGGGCGTTGCAAACCAGTGGAGCCAATCTAGAACAACTGCAACAACAAGTACGCGGGGCCGCGCGCTTGGATGGCCAAGAGCTAGTTTTGACCCCCTTTAACCTAGAAAAAAATATGTGTCAGTTAATTAGTTATGTGGAGAAAACCCCTCTGCCATCACAACAATGGCCAGCCCGAACCCAATTGCAAAACCTACACGCCAATATCAACTTCCGTGGCGATCAGGTATTGATCCAGCAGATCAACGCCGGCATAGAAAACATTGCCCTCACCGGCGATGGTGATATAGATTTGCAAAAACAACACTTTGATTTTGCTCTTGGGCTAGCCCTAACGGACAGAGCAACCTCGTCAGATGGCTGCACTATTAGCAGCAAACGCTGGCATAATCGCCCGCTGCCACTGCGCTGTGAAGGCAATTTCAGTACAGCGGGCATCGACAGCTGTAAACCAGACAGTCGCCGTTTAGATGACCTGCTTCGCGAAGAGCTCAAATACCAAGCCGAGAAGAAATACGGCACCAAAGCCAAAAAGAAACTCAATGAACTAAAAGACAAACTCAAAGGGCTTTTGGGAGGCTGAGCCGATAGATCTGCAAGGGTTGGCAAAGCCTTCCCCCGTTGATCCTGCTGTTAGATGTTATCTGAGGATTATTTTGTGCCCATATGCCCGCAACAATTTCAACAGGCGCTATTAGCTTGGTTCGATCAATACGGACGCAAAGACCTGCCCTGGCAGCAAAAGGTTACCCCATACCGCATATGGGTTTCGGAAATTATGTTGCAACAAACTAAGGTCAGTGCGGTGATTCCCTATTTCCTGCGCTTCATCACCAGCTTCCCTACGGTTGTAGAACTTGCACAGGCTTCACAGGATGACGTGCTCGCTCACTGGAGCGGTCTCGGTTACTACGCTCGTGCGCGCAATTTGTACCAATGTGCACAAATAATCCTTAATGAATACGGAGGTGAATTCCCCCAATCGGTGGAATCTCTCAGCAGCTTACCCGGCATCGGTCGCTCCACCGCTGGCGCTATCGCCAGCATCAGCATGGGGGTACCGGCAGCAATCCTCGACGGTAATGTTAAGCGGGTTCTGGCCCGTATTCATAGCGTAGCTGGTTGGCCGGGGACCAGTGCAGTCTCTAAGCGCTTGTGGCAGTTGGCAGAACAGTACACGCCGCAACAACAGCGTATTGCTGATTATACCCAAGCCATTATGGATCTCGGCGCCACTTTGTGCACGCGCACTAAGCCCTCTTGCGGCAAGTGCCCACTAAGCTCCCACTGCACTGCCCACTCCCTGAGTAACCCAACCGATTTCCCAGGGAAAAAGCCCCGCACTAAAAAGCCACTGCGGCAAACGACCATGTTATTGGTTGAGGCCCAAGGCCAAATATTTCTGCAGCAGCGCCCAGCTCAGGGTGTTTGGGGAGGCCTGTGGAGCCCACCGGAATCCAGCTGTGCTCAAACTTGGCTCAATAACCGCAACTGGCTCGCCCACAATATCCAGCCGCTGCCACCCTTACGCCACCTTTTTACCCATTTTCAACTGGATATATCCCCACTGTGGGTGCAGCTGGAACATATCCCCAAGCAATTGAGCGAAGCTGGCAATGGCTGGTATCCGCTGGATCGACTCAATCGCCCGCGGGCCAGCCAGGATCTCGGGCTGCCAGCACCGGTGGTCAAATTGATAAAACAGCTACTCACAGTGCTAACATCCTCACCAAACGCAACTCAAACAGCTAATTGACAGGAGTAAACTATGCTGCGCACCGTATTTTGCCGCAAATACCGGCAAGACATGGAAGGCCTTGAGGCCCCACCTTTTCCCGGCCCCAAAGGCCGGGAAATCTACGACAACACCTCTAAAAAAGCCTGGCAGGAGTGGTTGAGTCATCAGACCATGCTCATCAATGAAAAACATCTAAACATGCTGGAGCCCTCTTCCCGCGCCTACCTAAGCACCCAAATGAGTAAGTTTTTAAACGGAGAAGCCTGCGATGGCGTAGCAGGGTATGTCCCACCGGAGGCTCAAAAAGATAAGAATTAAAACGGCACACAGGAGACCTGATGGATTTATGTACAGTCCCCGACAGCCGATAAAACCACTTAGTAATCAAAAGGTTGACTCGACACCAAAGAGCAGGTTTAATACGCGCCTCGTTGTGTTTGGCGCTGACCAAATCCAACCTGGCCCGGATAGCTCAGTCGGTAGAGCAGAGGACTGAAAATCCTCGTGTCGGTGGTTCGATTCCGCCTCCGGGCACCATACAAAGCACGCATGAATAAAGAGCTGGGAGAAATTCCGGCCTTTTTTATGTTTACTCCAACCCAATTAAAACTCTAAAGGGGAGGAGCGAAGAGAGCACACTTCAAAAAAATAACTTTAATCACACAATTAAATTGGGCGAATAGATACCCAGTTAATTTCGGCACCTTGAGTAGTTCAAACAAAAAATGTCTTTCCCCTTAAAATTAAAAAACCCTCGACCAGCAATAGAGTTTAACTTGGATAGAGCACCTTAAGCCAACCTTGGCCGCACAAATCAAACCAATCTAAATTCAATTTTGTTCTACTTAGACCTAATAATATGAGAAATTTACACTCAAGAGATTAAACTTTTAAGAAATATCGGGTAACATACTTCGCGCCAACGACAAGTAGACGATTTACTCTTCCTATGCTCGGCAGCAGCGCATGCCCGCACAGATTAATCTGTTAATAAAGTCACAAAAAAATCTATACCATCATGTTATTTGTAAATTTT
>JAHZJJ010000010.1 GCA_022600975.1 Gammaproteobacteria bacterium | reverse complement strand
CCAAAAATTACCCAAAGTTGCTTAAAAATTCGTCGTTAGAAAAGAGCCGCACCCTAATCCGATGATGGGGGGGCAGTCGCAAAATTTTTTATGTAGGCGACTCCTCCAGTTCACCATATAGAAGGTTGTTCTAAAATAATAATTCAGTTTACATTATTTAACTTTTTGTTAATTCGTTCGAATTAGCCTTTCTGTGGTACGACAGCCTAATTCAAGCACTTAACCCTTCCAACGTAAAATTTGTTCCGCTTCAGCCTGCTTAGTTTTTTCACAGCTCACGGAAATATAACCCGAACGGGTTTCGCAATTAAGATTGCGATATTCCCAACGTATCAGCGCTTCCGTGCACAACTCTATTTGTCGCTGATCTAAAATCACGCCATTGGGCCACTTACCCAATTCAATGGCGCGCCGTAGGCTATCCACAATTTGTGGGGTTAAAGTTTCCAATAATTGCTCTACAGTCACAAAAATCACTTTCAGATTGTTGTCTTAAAAAGATTGCCATACCCCTAGAAACCATAGGATCACGTAAGTCTACACAAGTTATTGATGCACCTGACAAACTAAAAGGTCTTATCACCAATAACTTACACAGCTTTTGCACGCCCAACTGTGGTTTAGGATATTAAGTGGAGCTAAGCTTTTGCGTCTATCCGCCCACAGAAGCGCGCATACGAGCCTGGCACACGGGTTTGATAAACAAAGAAGCCGGTCAATGACCGGCTTCTTTGTTTATCCATAAAAATGCTTAGCTTACGCTTCGGCAGCTTCAGCTGTGGTATCGCTTTCTTCTTGATTACGATCAACCAATTCAACATAGGCCATGGGCGCTTTATCGCCCGTACGGAAGCCACACTTCAAAATGCGAAGATACCCCCCTGGACGGCCTTCGTAGCGAGGGCCCAGATCATCAAATAATTTGCGTACTGCATCTTTATCGCGAATACGGGCAAATGCAAGACGACGATTGGCAACACTATCCTTCTTAGCCAAAGTGATCAACGGCTCGGCAACCCGACGTAATTCTTTGGCTTTTGGCAATGTGGTTTTAATCAGTTCGTGCTCTACTAATGAGGTGGTCATGTTTTTAAACATGGCCTCACGATGAGCGCTGGTGCGGCTGAATTTACGACCACTATGGCGATGACGCATAACTCAATTCCTTACGATATATTGCCGATGACCATTAATCCTCAGCAGATCGTTTTGGAGCGGTGTTTGCCTCGGCGAGCACCGCTCGGGTTAATTCACTATAGGCAAGCAGTACTTGCACAAAAAATCTTACAAAACACTTAGCTTGCTATCGCCCTTGAGACTTGCTGGCGGCCAGCTTTCAAGGCGCATACCGAGGGACAATCCGCGAGAGGCTAAAACATCCTTGATTTCAGTCAGAGACTTTTTGCCCAGATTTGGTGTCTTAAGCAACTCTACTTCGGTGCGTTGAATCAAATCACCGATATAGTAAATGTTCTCTGCTTTAAGGCAGTTTGCTGAACGCACTGTCAATTCCAAATCATCCACCGGACGTAACAGTACTGGATCGACTTCTTCTTCCTTGGTTTCCGGCTGAGCATTTTTCTCACCTTCCAGGTCTACAAATACTGACAACTGTTGTTGCAAGATTGTAGCTGCACGGCGAATTGCCTCTTCCGCATCCAAGGTGCCGTTGGTTTCAAGATCCAGAACCAATTTATCCAAATCGGTACGCTGTTCTACTCGTGCAGATTCAACACTGTAAGAGACACGTCGAACTGGACTGTATGATGCATCCAATTGCAAACGACCAATCGCGTAGGTTTCATCTTCTTCGCCACGTCGGGCATCCGCTGGTTGATAACCACGACCGCGTGCAACAGTCAAACGCAGGTTGAGTTCAGCATCACCGGTAATATTGGCAATAACATGCTCTGGATTAACGATTTCAATATCGTGATCCACCTGAATGTCTCCGGCAGTCACTACCCCCGGACCCTTTTTATTGAGGTTGAGTACAGCCTGATCTTTGCCGTGCATCACCACCGCAATTTCTTTCAGGTTGAGCAGGATTTCGATAACATCTTCCTGAACACCCTCAATCGCACTGTACTCATGTTCAACACCATCAATCTCCACTTCGGTGACGGCACAACCCGGCATTGAAGACAGCAAAATGCGACGTAATGCACTGCCGAGCGTATGGCCAAAACCACGCTCCAGAGGCTCGAGAACCACTTTGGCGTGGCTCTGATGGTATTCGGTGACATCAATACGACGAGGTGTCAAAAAGTCGTTGACAGCAGTCTGCATAGCCATACCTGTTTACAGTTGTTAGCCTTACTTAGAGTAATGTTCCACAATAAGGTTTTCGTTGATCTCTGCCGGCAAATCTACACGGTCTGGAACACGCTTAAATGTGCCTTCCAAACTATTCGCGTTGACATCTACCCACTCGACATCGCCACGCTGGTTGGCGAGAGAAACAGAATTCTGAATGCGCATCTGCTTCTTGGCTTTTTCGCGCACCGCAACCACATCACCCGCCTGTACTTGATAGGAGGGAATATTAACCGCGCGGCCATTAACCAGAATCGCTTTGTGGGCCACCAGCTGGCGAGCCTCTGAGCGCGTTGAGCCGAAGCCCATACGATACACCACATTATCCAGACGTTTTTCCAGTAACTGCAGCAGATTTTCACCCGTTGCACCTTTAAGACGTGCTGCTTCCTTATAGTAGTTACTGAACTGCTTTTCCAGCACGCCGTAAATGCGGCGAACTTTTTGCTTTTCACGCAGCTGCACACCAAAATCAGATAGGCGGCCACGACCAGCGCCGTGCATACCTGGTTTGGCTTCCGCACGACATTTTGATTCGTGAGGACGTACGCCGCTCTTCAGCTGTAAATCGGTGCCTTCCCGGCGAGAAAGCTTACATTTTGGTCCAATATATCTTGCCATTTTATCAGCCTCTCTTACCCGCGACGTTGCTTGGGCGGACGACAACCATTATGCGGTATCGGTGTCACATCGGTGATATTGGTGATCTTATAGCCGCAATTGTTCAATGCGCGTACGGCTGATTCACGACCCGGCCCCGGGCCCTTAACTTCAATATCAAGATTCTTCAGGCCATAATCCTGAGCAGCGGTGCCGGCGCGTTCAGCGGCTACCTGAGCCGCAAAAGGCGTGCTTTTGCGCGAACCGCGAAAGCCTGAGCCACCAGCGGTTGCCCAGCTCAGCGTGTTGCCTTGACGATCAGTGATCGTTACGATCGTGTTGTTAAACGATGCGTGGATGTGGGCAACACCGTCGACAACGGTCTTTTTGACCTTTTTGCGAACAGTAGTTTTTGGCTTAGCCATACCAGTATCCTAAATCCTGTTACCAGGCTCCTGTAGAGGAGCGTTTGAAGACCTTAACCCACTCACCTATTTGCGAATGGGTTTGCGCGGCCCTTTACGGGTACGAGCATTGGTCTTAGTGCGCTGACCGCGAAGCGGCAGACTGCGACGGTGACGTAAGCCACGATAGCAACCGAGGTCCATCAAACGCTTGATGTTCATCGAAACTTCCCGACGCAGATCGCCTTCAACAGAAAACTTGGCAACCTGAGCGCGCAGTACTTCCAGCTGATCTTCCGCAAGATCTTTAAGTTTGGTGGATTCAGCGATACCAGTCGCTGCCAGAATCAACTTGGCCCGAGTGAGTCCCACCCCAAAAATATGAGTCAGTGAGATCACAGCGTGCTTGTGGTCTGGCACATTAACACCAGCAATACGTGCCATAGAGGCATACTCCACGTATTGTGAGCCAAATATTTATATTAAGCTCAATTCAACATTTGACGTTGACGGCGATCAAAAAAGCCATCAACGCCACCAAAAAGGCGCGCTAGCATAGCTTTTCATACACCAGATTACAATAGCCCTGACACTTCCCCAATGGTAAAAGTGAACCAAGAGCGACAGTCAACGCCCCCTTTAAAAAAACAGCCCCTCTAAGAGAGATGGCTATTCGACCCACTAAAGCTCTTTAAAGCTTCAATGTTTCATCCATTGCCAGAAGGCTGACAATGACTTGATTCATTTAACCCTGACGCTGCTTGTGGCGCGGCTCAGCATTACAAATCACACGTAGAACACCTTTGCGGCGCACAATTTTACAGTTGCGGCAGATTTTTTTTACCGAAGCCCGTACTTTCATGACCTTATCTCACCTAATTCAATCTTGCTGCGAAGTCACCGCTTAGCGGCGCCCATAATTTTGCAGGTTTGCTTTTTTCATCATCCCTTCATACTGGTGGGACAACAAATGCGATTGTACCTGCGCCATAAAATCCATCACCACAACCACAACGATCAACAGTGAGGTACCTCCCAGGTAAAAGGGGATATTCAACCCCACCACTAGGAATTGGGGTAGTAGGGAAACCAGTGCAATATACACAGCCCCCACCAGGGTCAAGCGTGTCAATACGCTGTCAATATAGCGAGCAGTCTGCTCACCTGGGCGGATACCTGGTACATAGGCACCGGATTTTTTCAGATTATCTGCCACTTCATTAGGGTTAAACATCAACGCCGTATAAAAGAAACAGAAAAAACCAATCAGACCAGCGAACAAAATAATGTTCAACGGCTGCCCCGGTCCTAGAGCCAGCGCCATCTTTTGCAATAAATCGGCGCCAAGACCTTCGCCACCTTCGCCGAACCACTGGGCCAGCGTAGCCGGAAATAGCAAAATACTGCTGGCAAAAATCACCGGAATAACACCAGCCATATTCACCTTAAGAGGCAGATGACTAGCTTGTGCCGCCGGCGCCTGAGAGTAACGACCAGCTTGGCGTCGGGCATGATTGATGGTAATACGACGCTGCCCGCGCTCCATAACCACCACAAAATACACCACCGCAATCGCCACAAAACCAATTGCCAGCAACATTAAAATGTGCAGTTCACCTTGGCGCGCCTGCTCAAATGCCTGGCCAATGGCTCTGGGAAGACCCGCGACAATACCGGCAAAAATCAGCATAGAAATACCGTTGCCAATACCGCGTTCGGTAATTTGCTCTCCCAGCCACATCATAAACACGGCACCAGTCACCAGTGATACCACAGCGACAAAATAAAAACCGAACGCCGGCTCGGCAGAATAGGCTAGATTTTGCCCCGCCAAGCCAAAAGTCATCCCGATACCTTGCACCAGCGCCAATAATAGCGTCAGGTAGCGTGTGTATTGGTTGATCTTGCGCCTGCCGGCATCGCCTTCTTTCTTCAATGCTTCCAAGCTAGGCGTTACCGCCGTCATCAGCTGCATGATAATAGAAGCCGATATGTAAGGCATTATACCGAGTGCCAGGATACTCATGCGCTCCAGTGCACCACCGGAGAACATATTAAACAAGCCCAGAATTGTATCCTGGTTTTGAGTAAACAAATTCGCCAGTTTCTCCGGATCAATACCCGGTACCGGTATATGTGTTCCGAGGCGATAAACTAGTATCGCAAGAAACAGAAATCGTAGACGAGCCCAGAGCTCGCCCAACCCTTTTCCCTTGCTTAGCGCATTCGTGCCGGATCCTGGTCGTGCCATAGGGGCCTCGATTAATCTTCTATTTTGCCGCCAGCAGCTTCAATTGCTGCTCTGGCGCCCTTGGTGACAGCCAACCCTTTTAGGGTAACCGCCTTTGTCAGCTCACCAGACAAAAACACTTTAGCGCGCTTAATATGAGCATCGATCAAATCGGCGTCTTTCAATGCTGCCAAATCAATAGTCTCAGCTTCGACTTTGGCTAACTCACCCAGACGAATCTCTGCTCTAAAGCGACCCACCCGGGCGCTAAAACCATACTTTGGCAAGCGCTTTTGCAACGGCATCTGGCCGCCTTCAAAACCCGGGCGAACGGTGCCACCGGAACGGGATTTCTGACCTTTATGGCCGCGACCACCAGTTTTGCCAAGACCGCTGCCAATGCCGCGACCAACACGTTTACCACTGTGCTTATGGCCTTCAGTGGGAGACAAGGTATTCAAACGCATGTTATTCCCCCTCCACTTTTAACAAATAATTCGCTTTGTTGATCATGCCGCGCACTGAAGGTGTATCCTCCACCTCCACAGTATGACCGATACGACGAAGCCCCAAACCAGTAACACAGGCACGATGACTTCTCAAACGCCCGGCGATACTTTTGGTCAGGGTAACTTTAATAGTCTTTTTAGACATGGTTTTAACCCACTATCAAGCCTTCTCAAGCTGGAATCAGCTCATGATTTCTTCAACGGATTTGCCGCGCTTGGCAGCAACACTTTCCGGACTGTTCATCTGTTCCAGAGCACTGAAAGTGGCCCGTACAACATTCACCGGATTAGTGGAGCCATAGCACTTGGCAAGCACATTGTGCACCCCGGCCATTTCCAACACCGAACGCATGGCGCCACCAGCGATAACGCCGGTACCTTCGGAGGCAGGCTGCATATACACTTTTGAACCGCCATGACGACCTGTCAATGCATATTGAATGGTATCGCCATTTAAGTCCATCTGAATCATGTTGCGGCGCGCAGCTTCCATCGCCTTTTGAATTGCTGCTGGCACTTCGCGCGCTTTGCCGCGACCAAAACCAACACGGCCATTGCCATCGCCGACTACCGTCAGTGCAGTAAAGGCAAAAATGCGTCCACCTTTTACAGTTTTAGCAACACGGTTGACTTGCACCAACTTCTCTTGCATGCCTTCGTCGTTGCTTTTCTCTTTCTCTCTAGCCATAACTCAACCCTTAGAATTTCAGACCAGCTTCACGAGCAGCATCTGCCAAGGCCTTGATACGACCGTGGTATTTAAAACCGCTACGATCAAAAGCTACTGACTCAATACCGGCAGCTCGCGCACGCTCTGCAACCAGAGCGCCAACCGCTTTAGCTGCATCGACATTACCAGTTTTGCTCTCAGTAAACCCCTGGTCCAAGGTAGAGGCGGCTGCCAACACCTTGTCGCCAGAGGCCGACAGGATCTGTGCGTATATATGACGTGGAGTGCGATTCACTGTCAGGCGAGTGGCACCCAATTGACGAAACTTGGCGCGGGCACGACGTGCACGGCGCAAGCGGGATTGCTTTTTAACGTTCATATCAATGCCTTACTTCTTCTTAGCCTCTTTGCGATAAACGCGCTCATCCGCATAGCGAACGCCTTTACCCTTGTAAGGCTCCGGTGGGCGAAATGCGCGGATTTCAGCAGCTACTTGACCCAACAGTTGTTTGTCACTGCTTTTAAGCACGACTTCTGTCTGGGTTGGAGTTTCGGCGCTAACACCTTCCGGCAGTTTGTAATCCACTGGATGTGAAAAACCTAAAACCAAATTCACCGTTTTACCAGTGGATTTTGCTCGATAACCAACGCCATTTAATACCAGTTTCTTTTCAAAACCCTGGCTGACACCAACAACCATGTTGTTGACTAGTGCACGGGTGGTACCCGCCAGTGCACGCGCCTGTTTAGAGCTACTGCGTGCGGCAAAGGTCAGCTGATCTCCGCCCTGATTAACGTCAACTTCCGGATGCAATGACAATTTGAGATTGCCTATAGCACCTTTAACGGCTATGTCTTGACCTTTCAGATCAACACTTACGCCAGCGGGGATAGTGACTGGATTTTTTGCTACTCGAGACATATTACCCCCCGCTTAGAATACGGTGCAAAGCACTTCGCCACCGACACCAGCCAGCCGGGCCGCACGATCAGTCATCACACCCCGAGAGGTGGAAACAATCGCAATACCCAGGCCACCGCGCACGGTTGGCAATGCTTTTTTACCGGAATAGGTGCGCAGGCCCGGGCGCGAAACCCGATCCAACTCAGCGATTACCGGCTTGCCTTGAAAGTACTTCAGTTCAATAGTTAATTCCAGCTTTGCGCCTTCACTTACATTGAATTCAGTGATGTAACCCTCACCCTTGAGCACCTGTGCTACAGACACTTTAAGTTTAGATGAAGGCATGATGACACTCGCTTTACCGCGCGCTAGGGCATTGCGGATACGGGTCAGCATATCTGCCAACGGATCTTGCATACTCATTTATTGAGACTCCTCAGACCTGCCTATTAACCGGCTAGGCCATTTACCAACTCGACTTAACCAGCCCAGGTACGTCACCACGCATAGCGGCCTCACGCAATTTGTTACGGCACAGGCCGAACTTGCGGTAGACACCGTGAGGGCGACCAGTGATACGACAGCGACGACGCTGGCGTACCGGGCTTGCATCACGCGGCAATTGTTGCAGCTTCTGCTGAGCCTCCCAACGTTCCTCATCAGAAACGTTGACACTGACGATGATCGCCTTCAGCTGCTGGCGCTTCTCGGCGTACTTAGCTGTGGTTCGAGCGCGCTTATGTTCACGCGCAATCATGGATTTCTTCGCCATAGAATCCTCTTAACCCTTAAATGGGAAGTTAAACGCTTTCAACAGCGCACGACCTTGATCATCGTTTGCCGCTGTAGTGGTAATACAAATATCCAAACCGCGAATTTTGTCTATCTTATCGTAGTCAATTTCCGGGAAGATAATTTGTTCTGTAACACCCATCGAAAAGTTTCCACGCCCATCAAACTGCTTGGGGCTAATGCCGCGAAAATCGCGAACACGTGGAATTGCAATAGCGATTAGGCGCTCCAGAAACTCATACATGCGCTCGCCGCGCAGAGTTACTTTGCAACCGATCGGCCATTCTTCGCGAATTTTAAAGCCCGCAATAGATTTGCGCGCTTTGGTTACAATCGGTTTTTGACCCGTAATTGCAGTCATGTCATTCACTGCATGATCGAGTACCTTTTTATCACCAACAGCTTCGCCAACACCCATGTTAACGGTAATCTTGGTGATCCGCGGCACTGACATCACATTGTCTAGCCCCAGGTCATCTTTCAACTTGGGCGCGAGTTCTTTGCTATAGAGCTCTTTTAGCCTTGCCATCATATCTACCTGATCTGCTTATGCATCAACGGCTTGGCCGCTGGTTTTAAAGATGCGAATCTTGGTGCCATCTTCCAACACTTTGAAGCCCACCCGATCTGCCTTTTGCGTTGACGAATTATAAATGGCAACGTTGGAAGACTGAATAGCAGCTTCTTTTTCCAAAATTCCACCGGCAACGCCCAACTGGGGATTCGGCTTTTGATGTTTTTTGATCATCTGCACACCGGCGACAATCAGGCGGCCATCGTTCAGCACTTTACGCACTGTACCACGTTTGCCTTTGTCGCGACCGGCGATAACAATCACTTCGTCGTCACGCTTGATCTTGCGCATTACTCTATCTCCGCTCGAAGCCCGTTAGATAACTTCAGGTGCCAATGAGATGATCTTCATGAACTTCTCACCACGCAGCTCGCGAGTCACCGGCCCGAAAATACGGGTACCAACTGGAGCGTGTTGCTGGTTGAGCAACACCGCTGCATTATCGTCAAATTTAACCAGCGAACCGTCGGCACGACGCACACCTTTTTTAGTGCGAACTACCACAGCATTCATCACCTGGCCTTTCTTTACTTTACCGCGAGGAATAGCCTCTTTCACGGTAACCTTAATAATATCGCCCACGCCGGCATAGCGACGATGAGAACCGCCCAACACCTTGATGCACATAACGCGGCGAGCTCCGCTGTTATCAGCGACTTCCAAATAGGATTCTGTTTGAATCATCGTTTCTCTCCGAAACCCCGCAAAGTGTCAGGGATTAAACCTTTGCCGCACACTCAACAATCTTCTGCAAGGCCCAGGATTTACTCTTGGACAATGGACGAGACTCTTCAATAACCACAACATCACCGATGCCGCATTCATTGTTCTCATCATGCGCTTTGAGCTTGGTCGATTTATTGACAATCTTGCCATAGAGCGGGTGTTTAACACGGCGCTCAATCAAAACGGTGATGGTTTTATCCATCTTGTCACTCACTACCTTGCCGGCAAGAGTGCGCTTCAGCTTTGCTTCAGCCATCGTTAATTACCTGCCTTTGCTTGTGCTGTTTTTTCACTCAACACAGTCTTAATGCGCGCAACATCGCGACGAGTCTGCTTCATTAAATGGGTCTGAGTCAGCTGGCCGCTGGACTTTTGCATCCGCAGCTTGAATTGCGATTCAAGTTGATTCAGCAATTCCTGATTCAGCTCTTCAACTGACTTTTGGCGTAGATCTGCAGTCTTCATTACATCACCAAACGCTTAACAAAAGTTGTTTTTACCGGCAGCTTGGCCGCGGCGAGCTCAAAAGCTTCGCGAGCCAATTCTTCAGTCACGCCCTCCATTTCATAGAGCACTCTACCTGGCTGAATCTGTGCCACCCAATATTCAACAGCACCCTTACCTTTACCCATCCGTACTTCTAAGGGCTTATTGGTAATGGGCTTATCTGGAAACACACGGATCCAGATTTTACCGCCACGTTTAACGTGACGTGTCATGGCGCGACGAGCCGCTTCGATCTGCCGCGCAGTAATGCGCCCGCGACCAATGGCCTTGAGGCCGAATTCGCCAAAACTCACTTTAGAACCACGTTCAGCGAGACCGCGATTGCGACCTTTTTGAACTTTACGGAATTTTGTACGCTTTGGTTGTAGCATCTGCGCACCTCTTATTTAGCAGCTTTTTTTCGGGTCTTTTGCGGCCGCTCATCGACGATCTCATCGCCGATTACCTCACCTTTAAAGATCCAAATTTTAATACCGATAATGCCGTAAGTGGTCAACGCTTCAACGGAGGCATAGTCAATATTGGCACGCAGAGTGTGCAGTGGCACACGCCCTTCGCGATACCATTCGGTGCGGGCTATTTCTGCACCACCGAGACGACCACTCACCTGAATCTTGACACCTTCGGCACCCTGACGCATGGCGTTTTGCACCGCACGCTTCATAGCGCGACGAAACATCACCCGACGTTCCAGCTGCTGAGCGACATTCTGCCCCACCAGCACCGCATCGAGATCGGGCTTGCGCACCTCTTCGATATCGATGTGTACGGGCACACCCATTTTAGCGCTGACTTCTCGGCGCAGGCGCTCGACATCTTCACCTTTTTTACCAATCACAATACCCGGGCGGGCAGTGTAAATAGTAACGCGGGCAGTGTTTGCCGGGCGCTGAATTTCAACCCGGCTCACCGAAGCGTGAGCCAGCTTTTTGCGAATAAATTCGCGAACTTTCAGATCCGTATACAGTTTGTCTGCGTACTCGTCGCTGCCGGCATACCAAACTGAAGTATGCTTTTTAACGATACCCAGACGAATGCCGGTAGGATTGACTTTTTGTCCCATGGTTTTCTCGCCTGTTCTCTTACTTCTCGGCCACTTTCACAGTAATGTGACAAGTACGCTTAAGAATCCGATCAGCTCGACCTTTAGCCCGCGGTTTGATCCGCTTCATGGTCGTGCCCTCATCCACAAAAATCGTCGAAACCTTCAAATCATCGACATCTGCACCATCATTGTGCTCGGCGTTGGCAATCGCTGACTCCAAAACCTTCTTGACGATCACTGCACCCTTCTTGTGGCTAAATGCCAGAAGGTCGAGGGCTTCTTCAACACCTTTACCGCGAACTTGATCAGCTACCAACCGCGCCTTTTGTGCCGAAAGACGAGCACCACGTAATTTTGCTGCTACTTCCATCTTTATACCCTCGGCTTAGCCCTTTTTCGCTTTCTTGTCCGCGGCATGGCCGCGATAGGTGCGGGTGCCAGCGAACTCACCCAGCTTATGGCCCACCATTTCCTCATTGATCAATACAGGGACATGCAGACGGCCGTTGTGTACGGCTATCGTCAGACCCACCATTTCTGGCATGATCATGGAACGGCGTGACCAGGTTTTAATCGGTCGACGATCATTGGCTGCAATCGCCGCCTCCACCTTTTTGATCAGATGTAGATCAATAAAGGGACCTTTCTTTAACGAGCGTGGCACTGTCGATTCCTCTCTAGCTGCTCAGGACGACGCGCGGCTTACTTGCCGCGACGACGTACAATCATTTTATCGGTGCGCTTGTTCTTACGCGTTTTCTTACCCTTGGTCGGAACACCCCAAGGCGTTACCGGATGGCGGCCACCCGAAGTACGGCCTTCACCACCACCATGTGGGTGATCCACCGGGTTCATCGCCACACCGCGAACGGTCGGGCGAACGCCACGCCAGCGCTTGGCGCCGGCCTTGCCCAGTTTACGCAGACTATGCTCGGAATTGCTCACTTCACCCAGGGTGGCCCTGCACTCAGACAACACCCGACGCATTTCACCGGAACGCAGGCGGATAGTCGCATACTGACCCTCACGGGCAACCAACTGTACCGACGCACCCGCGGAACGGGCTAACTGAGCACCCTTGCCCGGCTTTAGTTCAATTCCGTGGATAATCGAACCCACTGGAATATTGCGCAGCGGTAAAGTGTTGCCGACGCTGATCGGCGCGGCATCACCAGACTGCACTTTAGCGCCCACCTGCAATCCTTTCGGTGCAATGATGTAACGGCGCTCACCATCCGCATAGCAAATCAGAGCGAGATGTGCAGTGCGGTTCGGATCGTATTCCAAGCGCTCAACAGTGGCAGAAATACCATCTTTGTTGCGCCTAAAATCAACCATCCGATAGTGTTGCTTATGGCCACCACCAATATGACGAGTGGTGATGCGACCGTTGTTATTGCGGCCGCCGGTTTTGGATTTTTTCTCCAACAGTGGCGCGTAGGGCGCACCTTTATGCAGATCGTGATTAACGACACTGACCAGGTGACGACGGCCCGGAGAAGTTGGTTTACTCTTTACAATCGGCATTGCAACTGTCCCCTTTCTTAAGCCGTTATGTCGGCAGCTTCAAAGTTGATATCGCTGCCTTCAGAGAGGCGAACATACGCTTTTTTCCAATCGCTGCGCCGGCCGAGGCCATTGCGCGTACGCTTGGTTTTACCTTTGACGTTCACCACCCGAACCTGCTCTACGGAAACACTAAATAGCTTTTCCACAGCGGCTTTGATTTCGGCTTTGCACGCATCGGTTGTCACTTTGAAGACCGCCTGGTTGGCAACGTCAGCCAGACCTGCTGCCTTCTCGGAAATTACCGGACCCAACAGTACTTTATAGAGTCGCTCTTGTTTCATCCCAGCACCTCATCAAGTTTTTTGAGTGCAGAAACCGTTATCACAACCTTGTCAAAACGAATCAAGCTTACCGGATCTATACCTTGCACATCGCGAATATCAATTTTGTGCAGGTTGCGCGCGGCCAGAAACAGGTTCTCATTGACCTCTTCGGTAATGATCAATGCTTCTTTCAGTTCAAACTGGGCTAATTTACCCACTAGCTGCTTGGTTTTTGGCGCCTCCACATCGAAGGACTCAACCACTAACAAGCGCTCTTGGCGAGCCAGCTCAGACAAAATACAACGCATTGCTGCGCGATACATTTTCTTGTTTAATTTGACACTGTGATCGCGCATTTCAGCGGCAAAAGTAACACCACCAGAACGCCACAAAGGGCTGCGAATAGTTCCGGCACGAGCGCGACCGGTACCCTTCTGACGCCAGGGCTTCTTGCCGCCGCCGGAAACCGCTGCACGATTTTTCTGACCCTTAGTACCCTGACGCGCGCCTGCCATATAGGCAATCACCGCCTGATGTACCAAATCCTGATTAAACTCACGCCCAAAAGTCACTTCAGAGACAGCCACTGTGCCACTGGCGCCCTCAGGAGTAGCGATATTCAATTCCATATCCATTTCCCCCAAGATTTAGGCTTTAACTGCCGGACGAACAATCACATTGCCACCGGGAGCGCCGGGAATGGCACCCTTAACCAACAGCAAATTACGTTCGACGTCGACACGGACAACTTCAAGATTCTGCACGGTTACCCGCTCTGCGCCCATGTGGCCAGCCATCTTCTTACCTTTCCATACACGTCCAGGCGTCTGACACTGACCAATAGAACCGGGAGCGCGGTGAGAGAGAGAGTTGCCGTGGGTGGCATCCTGCATGCTAAAGTTCCAACGCTTGATACCGCCCTGGAAACCTTTACCCTTGGAAGTGCCAGTAACATCAATCACCTGACCCGCCTCAAAACGGGATACGGTGAGCTCTGCACCAATCTCGAAAGCTTCTTCACAACCTTCAGAACGCAGCTCCCAAAGACCTGCGCCGGCCTCTGTGTTGGCCTTGGAGAAATGGCCCGCTTGGGGCTTGGGGACATGGGAAGCTTTACGCTCGCCAGCAGTTACCTGAACTGCGGCATAGCCATCGGCTTCCACGGACTTTACCTGAGTGACACGGTTCGGAGCGACCTCAATCACTGTGACCGGAACAGAAGCGCCATCTTCAGTAAAAATACGGGTCATGCCGCTCTTGCGGCCGACAATACCTATAGTCATTTTTCAACCTCTCAGTGCACGGGGCTTTAACCCACTGCGGCCGCCCATCACAGAGCGTTACACTACCCGGACCGTTTTCGCCCGGGATTCGGCAATTAATTAACAGCGTTAGCCTAGACTAATCTGAACCTCAACACCGGCCGCCAGATCGAGCTTCATCAGCGCGTCAACGGTTTTTTCGGTAGGCTCTACTATGTCCAGCAAACGCTTGTGAGTGCGGATTTCATATTGGTCACGCGCGTCTTTATTGACGTGGGGAGAGATCAGCACGGTGTACTTCTCTTTGCGAGTCGGCAGTGGGATAGGACCACGTACTTGAGCGCCTGTGCGCTTTGCCGTCTCGACGATCTCCTGAGTAGACATATCAATCAATTTATGATCGAACGCCTTCAGGCGAATTCGAATGCGTTGACCCTGCATGGAATCAAACTCCAATCATTAAAACTAAAAGAACGACCTTTTACGCAGCCCCGTGGGCGGGCGAAAAGGAGCGCGAAGTCTACGGGCGAACAGGAGCCCTGTCAACTCCGCTGGGCACTTTAATTTCACTTGATGCGCCCAGTTCATTCAATACTGAAGTGGCTCGGTAAAAATGATTCGCTCAACTAAGGAATATGGAGGCTGCTTAGGGGCTCACACTTCGAACCTGCTATGGCACTCCTGCAACTGCTCACCCCCTTAACTGCCGTTTTCAAGTGTGCTCAATCGCCGACTGTCGTTAACCTGGCCCCCGCCGGTGTCAACTGATACCCTTGGGGCAGCTGCTCCAATACCCCTTGCAGCTCAAGCTGGGTCAGCTCTGCCATCAGCTGGCCGGCGTCTATACCCACATCCTGCGCCAGCTGCTCGAAATTGCGCAAACCGCCGACCAGTGCCGCCACTATTTTTACCTGTACCTCGCCAACCGGTTGCTCTGTTGGCGCTACTGGCGCTCGCGCCGAAAGCGCAACCATCGACAACAAACCACCCACCTGAGCGACAATATCTGCACTGGTTTCCACCAGCGTTGCACCCTCTCTAATTAATTGATGGCACCCGCGCGCCAACGGGTTATGTATAGAACCCGGAATCGCAAACACCTCGCGATTCTGCTCCAACGCCCGGCGCGCAGTAATCAGCGAGCCGGAGCGAGCTGCCGCCTCTACCACCAGCACTCCGAGCGCAAGCCCAGAAATAATGCGATTGCGGCGCGGGAAATGTGCGACCTCAGCTGCACTGCCAAGAGAAAACTCGCTGACCAGCAAGCCACCGCAGGCAACAATTTCTCGCGCCAATTCAGCGTTGCGCCGAGGGTAGTTTTTATCAACCCCAGTGCCCAACACAGCCACTGTGGCACCACCAGCGCCGAGGGCACCGCGATGCGCCGCAGCATCCACCCCCAGCGCGAGCCCAGAAGTAATAGCAAATCCAGCAGCGACCAAATCGGCGGCGAAGGCTTTGGCATTATCGACACCATTGCGACTAGCGCGGCGCGCACCAACCACTGCAATTTGCGGTAGCTGTAGTAGGGCACTATTACCGCGCAAATATAACAGCGGCGGGGGGCAGGCTATCTGGTGCAACAACGGCGCCTCATCGCCAGCGCCCCAGTGCATCAGCGTCACACCGGCTTGCGCACAACGCTGCTGCTCAGCCCGAGCCCAATCGATCAGCTCGGAATGCTCTCCACAACGTGAGTATTCTCGCCATTGCCGCCGCCCTCGCGAAGAGAGTTTTTGCAACATAGGCTCAGGCAGCCCCTCGAGAGCTTCCGGCGCGCTGCCAAAATGCTCAAGCAACTGCCAGTAACGAGCGGGGCCCAGCCCTTCCAGCCGCAACAAAGCCAGAGTGGCGGTTAACGCATCCATAGCGACCCTTCGGCGGCATCAGCTCCGCCGCAAAAATAGAAAGCACCCCCCAACCTTGAGGGTATGCCGCGTTTTTATTCTCATTCTAGGGATTGCGCACTGAATCCAAAACCGACAATGCTCTATCAGCTTCCAACACCAACCCCAGGCTCATCTTATCGAAACTGCGAAACACCATCAGCAAACCAGCACGCTGGTCCGGCAGCTTGACACTGTCACGCTTGAAACGATCACGCACAGTGGCCCCGCGCTTATAAACTGCCAACACATGGCCCGGCTGCAAGCCTTCTCTCTCTCCACGGTTAATGGCGACCACATCGAATTTTGCAATTTGAGTCACCCCCTCATCGAGCCCAAGAATCACGCCATCTACAGGCACAGAGGGCGCTCCCGGTTGAAACAAGACTGCAATGGTCCGATCTTCCGCCGCCAGCAAGCGGTCTTCGAGACGGATATCACGGGAGGTGCGGGTGATCCCCATGGTCGCAACCGCATACTCCTCAAAATTGGGATCCTGATCCAACTGCAGTAAGTCGACTGAACCCACATCCAACGCCTGACGCCCTAGCACTTCACCAGTGAAGGGATCAGCATACAGCGGACCAGGGCGAAAAACCCCATAGGAGCTCAGTGCATCGCGAAAATCTCCACGCGCATATAAGCGCTGCCCGGCGCCCAGCACAATACGCCGATCCTCACCGGCAATCACATAGGGCGTGCCGTCAAAACCATTGGGGCTAACAATACGAGTGCGCGATAAAAAAGCGCTGATGGCGCCCAGCGGAATAGTTGAAATAGCTTCTCCCAACGGCTCGCGGTGCACCTCGGGCCGAAGGCGACTGTCCGTGCTTGGGGTCATCCTGACACTGCGCGGCCCGCGCTCCAGCCGCAGCTGTGGCTGACCATTCACATGCACCAGGCTCAGGCGGTCACCGGGATAAATAAGATGTGGATTTTCAATCTGTGGATTAACTTCCCAGATTTCAGGCCAGGCCCAGGGCTCGGCGAGAAAATGCCCAGAGATATCCCACAAGGTATCGCCCTTCTGCACGATATAACTGTCGGGGTGATTGTCTCTAAGACGGACATCAGCAGCCTCAACAGCACAAGTTAGCAACAGACCGATCACGGTCAAAATTATTTTTTGCATACAGCATTCCTATGCGCTTTATCGCTATAATGTCACAGTATTATGTTGATGCCTGCACTCTTCGCCCGTGCAGGATAGTCGAAATATCAATCTCAATCGTTATATTATCAGCCCGGGCTCTGCCGAAACTAGAAATTTGTCACAGGTATCATGGCCAAATTAGAAATTCTCGAATTCCCCGATCCACGACTGCGTGAAGTCGCCAAACCTGTGGCAACTGTAACCGATAGCGTGCGCACTCTGGTAGACGACATGCTCGAAACCATGTACGCCCGCCCCGGCATTGGTCTTGCCGCCACCCAGGTCAATGTTCACCAACGCGTGGTGGTGATTGACATATCGGAGGACCAGAGCGAGCCGCTAATACTGATCAACCCTACCTTCGAGGTGCTCGACCACCAGTTACACGAATACGATGAAGGCTGCCTGTCGATTCCCGGTTTCTACGAAACCGTTAGTCGCCCCCGGCAAATCCGCCTCAAGGCACTAGATTACCAAGGTGAATCCTACGCTCTGGAGGCCGAAGGATTGCTGGCTGTGTGTATCCAACATGAGTTGGACCATCTCGAGGGCAAGCTGTTTGTGGATTACATCTCACCACTAAAACGCAACCGCATTCGCACCAAGCTGGAAAAAGCACACCGACAGCGCGCCTGACGGTGCCGCACAATGTGTGCAAGCAACTTTATTTCACTGCCCGCAAACGTCGGCAACAAGTGCATTCGCCCCCATGAACAACCCTCTAAAAATTATTTTTGCCGGCACACCGGAATTTGCCGCAATCCACCTGCGCGCGCTACTCAATAGCGAGCACCAGGTAATTGCTGTATACAGTCAGCCTGATCGCCCATCTGGCCGCGGCAAGAAGCTACTGGTAAACCCGGTCAAACAATTCGCAATGCAACACAATTTAGAGGTTTTCCAGCCTCTGACCCTTCGCGGCAAGCAGGCGCAGACAGAACTGGCTGCACTGGGCGCCGATATCATGGTGGTGGTCGCCTACGGCTTGCTATTGCCGCAAGTAATTCTGGATACCCCGCGTCTCGGCTGCATTAACGTACATGCTTCGCTATTGCCTCGCTGGCGTGGCGCAGCACCGATTCAACGCGCATTAGAAGCCGGTGACCACGAAAGTGGAATATCCATCATGCAGATGGAAGCTGGTCTCGATACCGGCCCGGTGCTGGTAGAAGCGCGCACCAGTATCAGTGATAATGAAACCAGTGGCAGCCTGCATGATAAACTCGCGCTACTTGGCGGCCCCGCACTATTCAAAGCCCTCAGCCAATTGCACTTGGGTAAAGCTCAGCCTCAAGTACAAGATGAAAATAACGCCAGTTATGCGGCAAAAACCAGTAAGCAGGAAGCGGTGTTGGATTGGCGCCAATCCGCCATTGAACTGGAGCGCAAAATTCGCGCCTTCAATCCCACTCCGGTATGTTGGACTACATTTGGTGGCTCAAAAAACGAGCAACGTCTACGAATATTTGCCGCCAAACTGGAAGCTGGATCTCATAGCGCCCCTCCCGGCACCATCTTGAACGCCGACCATAGGGGGATTCTAGTTGCCTGTGGCCACAAAGATCCAAGCTATCAACAACTGCGCCTTACAAGCCTGCAGCTACCGGGCAAGAAGCCAACTACAGCCGCAGATATACTTAAGGGTTACCCTACCCAATTCAGCGCTGGCAACTGCCTAGGGCAACCCCCGGCCGACATCCAATGAACGACACCCGCCTGATTGCCGCCCGGGTAATCGCAGGCCTGCAACAAGGCCGTGGCTCCTTATCACGGCTCTTGCCCTGGGCCGAGCCACAGGTTGGCAGCCGCGATCGCGCGCTGCTGCGAGAGCTCTGCTACGGAACCGCACGCAAAGCACCTCGGCTGCAGTTGATCCTAGACAAATTGCTACGCAAACCACTGAAAGACGATTCCGGCGTGCTCCCAGCTCTGCTGCTAATAGGCCTGTATCAGTTGGAATACACCCGTATCCCCAATCATGCCGCTATTTCTGCGACTGTAGAGGCTGGCCGCAGTCTGCGCCAAACGCACGCCACCGGGCTCATCAATGGCGTTCTGCGTAACGCGTTGCGCAACCGTGAGCAACTAACGCGCAAGCTCTCTGGCAACCCGCAGTTCAGCTCTGCCCATCCCATCTGGCTGCAACAGGCAATTAAGCAGTCCTGGGGCGATGCTGCCAAGCAAATCCTCAGCGCCAATAACAGCAATCCGCCAATGACATTGCGCGTCAACACCATTAAAAGCAGCCGCGATGACTACCTGCAGCAACTTAATAAAGCCAATATCGTCGCGAACCCCTGCCGCTTTTCAACAGTGGGTATTCAACTGGAACAAGCCGTAGCGGTAACCCAATTGCCGGGTTTCGACGACGGCTTAGTGAGCGTACAGGACGAATCGGCACAAATGGCGGCTCAACTGTTACAGCCCCAGGCTGGTGATCGAGTTCTCGATGCCTGTGCCGCGCCCGGTGGCAAAACCTGTCATTTGCTGGAGCAGCAGGCAAACCTACAGCTGGTGGCACTGGATATAGAGGAACAGCGCTTGCAGCGCATCAATGACAACCTCACCCGCATCGGTGCCGACGCCCACGTAATGTGTGCAGACGCCGCAAATCCGCAGTCCTGGTGGGATGGAAAACCCTTCGACCACATTCTATTGGATGCACCCTGCTCTGCCACTGGCGTTATTCGTCGCAACCCCGACATTAAATTATTGCGCCGGCAAGAGGACATTACCGAACTGGCCAAGTTACAGTACAAAATTATACGCGCCCTATGGCCTTTATTGAGACCAGGCGGCACTCTGCTCTACGCGACCTGCTCCATAATGCCTCAAGAGAATACTCAGCTCATGTCTCGCTTTATTGCGGAATATAAGGACGCAAGCGACAATACCCCGCAATACTGGCACGGTGAGCCCTGGGCGAAGCAGCAAGCTGCCGGCATGCAGATACTGCCGGAGGTAGGAGGCGGGGACGGCTTTTACTACACTCTGCTAAATAAAACGGGCTAACTGCGCCGGCAGAGCGGAAAACTGGCAGCAAAACAAAACTACTATGAAAATTGTAATTCTCGGCGCCGGCCAGGTCGGTGGTACCTTGGCGGAAAGCCTCGCTTCAGAACGCAACGACATTGTTCTAGTCGACAATAATGACAAAATTTTACGCGAACTGCGGGATCGTATTGATATCGGCGTACTTAAAGGTCACGCAGCCCATCCCGATGTACTGATCCAAGCTGGTATTGAGGACGCAGACATTCTAGTGGCTGTTACCAATAACGACGAAACTAATATGGCCGCTTGCCAGATCGCTCACTCGTTATTTCGGGTACCCACCAAAATCGCTCGGGTCAGAGCCGCTTCCTATCTGCAATACCCCCAGCTGTTCGCCCCCCAGTCCATCCCCATCGACGTGCTGATCAGCCCGGAACAATTGGTATCGGAATATATAGCGCGCTTGATTGAGCATCCTGGAGCTTTACAAGTACTAGATTTTGCCGACGGCCACGTGCAGTTAGTTGCCGTGCGCGCCGTACAGGGCGTGCCCTTAGTAGGACAGCAGCTGCGTTATCTGCGTGAACACATCCCTCAGGTGGATACTCGGGTTGCCGCCATCTACCGCCGCAACAACCCTATTATCCCGCTCGGCACTACCGTCATCGAAGCGGATGATGAAGTATTTTTCATCGCTGCACGGGCAGATATCCGCGCGGTAATCAGTGAACTTCGCCAGCTGGAACAGGGCTATAAACGTATCATTATCGCCGGCGGCGGCAATATTGGCCTGCGTCTAGCACGTAAACTTGAGGCGCGCTATGCAGTAAAAATTATTGAGCACAACCACGACCGCTGCATTTTTCTTTCCGAAGAGCTCACCAACAGTATTGTGCTACACGGCAACGCCTCAAACCAAGATTTGCTGTTGGAGGAAAATATCGAGGACACCGATATCTTTCTTGCGCTCACCAACGACGATGAAGCCAATATTATGTCGTCACTACTGGCCAAACGCCTCGGAGTACGCAAAGTAATGACCCTGATTAACAACCACGCTTATGTGGAACTGGTCCAGGGCAGTGAAATTGATATTGCAATTTCACCACAACAAAATACCATCGGCAGCCTGCTCACCCATGTGCGGCGCGGAGACATGGTCAATGTGCACTCACTGCGCCGTGGCGCCGCAGAGGCCATTGAAGTTATCGCCCATGGTGATCACCGCACTTCAAAGGTTATTGGACGTAAAATTGAAGATATCGATTTACCCGAAGGCGCCACTATCGGTGCCATAGTACGGGAACGCGATGGCGTCAGTACGGTGTTAATGGCGCACGATGACATCGTGGTGGAAACCAATGATCATGTCATCGTGTTTCTGGTGAACCGTCGTTACACCCGCCACATTGAGCAGCTGTTTCAGGTGGACTTCAGTTTTTTCTAATTAGCGCCATAGTACACCACCAATAGATTAACCTCACTTCAACTGGACAGCGCACACACCTAATTGATTTAGGCGCTAGTCAAACAAGAACAGGCTGGATTGCCAATCATGCGACTTGCCGTTATCGCGCGAATTTTTGGAATTTTACTGGCGGTATTCAGCCTCACTCTGCTACCGCCCATCTGCGTATCCCTCTGGTACGAGGATGGCACCCACTCCGCCTTTGCCATTGCCTTTGCTATTACCCTGCTCACCGGCCTGCTAATGTGGTTGCCGGTATATGATGTAAAAGCTGAAATGCGCACCCGAGATGGTTTCGTCGTTACCTCATTGTTCTGGCTGGTGCTAGGCACCTTTGGTGCACTGCCATTTTTTATCAGCGATGAGCCTCAGCTCGGTCTTGTTGACGCCGTATTTGAATCCATTTCCGGACTCACCACGACTGGCGCCACAGTCGTGACCGGGCTCGACACGCTGCCCCCGGCCATCCTCTACTACCGCCAACAGTTACAGTGGTTTGGCGGCATCGGTGTGATTGTCATCGCCTTGGCCATACTACCTATGCTGGGTATTGGCGGTATGCAACTGTACAAAGCAGAAATGCCTGGGCCAATAAAAGACACCAAACTCACCCCCCGCATCGCCAAGACCGCACGCGCACTGTTTGTGATATACATCACCTTCACTGTGCTTTGCTTTATTGGCTACTGGTGGGCGGGAATGACGTTGTTCGATGCTGTGGGGCACGCTTTTTCCACCGTCGCCAATGGCGGTTTCTCTACCCACGATGCCAGTATGGGCTTCTATGCCAATAATCGCGCCATCATGTTGGTTTCTATCGTATTTATGTTTCTTGCCGCACTCAACTTTGGCTTGCACTTTGTCGCTTTTCGTACCCGTAGTCTGCGCCACTATCTGCAAGACTCGGAGCTTCGCTTCTGGCTAGCTCTGATTATCGGCTCGGTTATTTTAATCGTCGGCCAGCTCTGGGCTCTGGATATTTATTCAGGCCAGGACAGTTTCCTACACGGTTTATTTCAGGTCGTATCCATCGCTACTACAGCAGGCTTTGCCTCCGAAGATTTCTCCGCCTGGCCAGCCTTTTTGCCTTATGTACTACTTATGCTGGGCATTATTGGTGCTTGCGCCGGTTCCACTAGCGGTGGTATCAAAGCAATGCGGGCAATGCTGATTATGAAATCTGGGCTTCGAGAATTAAATCGGCTGGTACACACCAATGCGGTAGTGGCCATCAAGGTCAATCGCAAAATTGTACCCACTCAGGTAACCGACGCTGTATGGGGATTTTTTGCCGTTTATATTTTATCGTTTATTGTCTTGGCGATTGTGGTTATGGCCACTGGTGAGAATTTTGTCACCTCTTTTTCCACCGTGGCCTCCTGCCTCAGCAATATTGGCCCGGCCCTCGGCGATGCAGCCAGCCACTATGCTTCCGTAAATGAAATTGCCAAAATTTTCTTGATTTTAGCCATGCTGATGGGGCGGTTGGAAATTTTTACCCTATTGGTACTGCTCACCCCGGCATTCTGGCGCAACTGAACGCAAACTCTGGGCCAATCTTCAAACCTAGAAGCCGCAGTTGGGCGCGCAAAAGCTATACAAGCTATTGATGCACCTGGTGAATTTTAAAACTTCGTGGTCACCTTATTGGTGGTGAGAGCTTTTTAAAAGTTGCTAGGAGCCTGTCGGACTTAACACTGGCCTACTGCGAGAAAGCCGGATTTGGCCATTTTTTATGCTGATTCTCGTTAAATAGAATCACTATTCGCCTCGGATCATCAGAAAAAATGGCTCAAACCGGTCTTTTTCTCGCTACGACCGGTTAAGTCCGACAGGCTCCTAGGTTAAACAAGCTTATCAAAGTGATCAACTTGAATTGCTTTATTGACCGCCTCTGCAGTAATCCGTAATTTTTTAGCCTCATCTTCACTGATGACTTTTTTATCCAAACCCGCCGCTATTGTTTCATTATTCAGTTCACGCAAGCCCACTTTTTGTAATTTTTTGCGGATTTTTTCATTACTGCAAGTATGCCGGAAAGCCTGCTCTACCAGGTCAATGCCATCACCCATGTTGCTAGAAAAAACACCTTGAATAAGGCGGTCGCGGGTTTTTGAAGACTTCATGATTAAATCGGCACAGGTCCGCGCCTGACGATCGGACGGTGCGCGAACACTATGCCCCCAGGGCATGGTAAGAAATTGCATAAGTTGGCCGATAAAGCGCCGGGGAAAATTGTGAAACACCTCAATCAGACTAACCTCAATCTGATGCAGCCCGGACCGCATCGCAAACTCCAGCAGCGGCAAATCCTCTTGGGGGCTGTTATCGTCATTAAATCGTTTTAGCATCGCACTGAGCAAATAGAGTTCACTGAGTATGTCACCCAGCCTAGCCGAAATTAATTCCCTACGTTTTAGTGCTCCTCCCAGGGATAACAACGCTATTTCAGTTACCAGGGTTAAAATCGCCGAATAACGATTTAATTGTCGGTAATATTTTCCTACACCGACAACCTTTTTCGGGCTGCTGGCAAAAAGCCCAATGGTCCAGCCGTGAAATAACGCACGAAAAAAAGTTTTGCATTGGAAAAGTAGATGTTTTGGTAGTAATGCATCCAGTTCGGCAATACCAAGCTGTTCATCGGTATTGCCTGCCGCCTCCATTTCTTTCAATAAAAAAGGGTGACAACGAATAGCTCCCTGACCAAAAATCATCAAATTCCGAGTCAGTATGTTTGCGCCTTCCACGGTGATAGCCACCGGCACAGCACGATAAACGTTGCCTAGATAATTGAGCGGGCCATCCATAATGGCTTTACCGGCATGAATGTCCATGGCGTCATTGATTGCCTGGCGCAAGCCGCTAGTCGCGTGGGCTTTCATGATCGCCGATATCACCGCCGGCTTACGCCCCAAATCTAGTGCACGGGTAGTGGTTTTGTGGGCAGAATCGAGCACATAAGCGATTGACGCAATCTCCGCCAAGCGCCGTTGTACACCCTCAAATTTACCAATGGGTACATTAAATTGCTCGCGAATACGCGCATAGGCACCAGTTGTTTGAACCGCCATTTTGGCGCCGCCCGTAGACAATGACGGCAGAGAAATACCCCGCCCAGCTGCCAGCGCACTCATCAACATGTGCCAACCGCGGCCAATATTTTTCTGCCCACCAATAATCCAATCCATCGGTATAAACACATCCTTCCCCCAATTGGGGCCATTTTGAAATGCCTGCATCGCCGGCAAATGACGTGCGCCAATACTGACCCCTGGGGTATTGGTGGGCACCAATGCAACCGTGATGCCCAAGTCTTCCTCGGCGCCGAGAATATGCTCTGGATCGTAAAGTTTAAATGCCAAGCCGAGCAACGTGGCTACCGGCCCGAGGGTAATATAGCGCTTGTGCCAGTTGGCCAGAATGCCGAGAGTGCGTTCACCTTGATAGTGCTGATAACATACAACGCCACGATCCCTCATCGATGCAGCGTCGGAACCCGCCTCCGGGCTGGTCAAACCAAAGCACGGAATCTCCCGCCCGTCCGCTAGACGCGGTAAATAATAATTCTTTTGCGCATCAGTGCCATGGGCCAACAATAATTCACCGGGCCCAAGGGAGTTGGGTACCATAACGGTGACACCAACACAGGTACTACGGGTGGAAATTTTGGTAACAATTTGCCCATGGGCACTGGGAGAAAACCCCAAACCACCAAATTGCTCGGGAATAATGATGCCAAAGAAGCGGTTTTTTTTCAGGAAATCCCAAATATCGGCCGGTATTTGTCGCTCCTCAAATGTGATCTTCCAATCATTAATCATCTGGCACAACGCTTCTACCGGTCCATCAAGAAATGCTTGCTCTGCCTGGGTGAACGTTGGCGGGCCCATATTGAGCAATTGCTCCCAATCCGGTTTTCCAGATAATAATTGTGCATCCCACCAAACCTCCCCCGCTTCCATAGCTTCACGCTCGGTGGCAGAAATTGGCGGCAAAACCTTCTTAATCCATTTTAATAACGGTGTGGTAATCCATTTTTGGCGTAGATTACGCATTTTCTACCTTCTTCAATAAAAGTGATTTAAACCGATGAACCTTCAAACTAAACGGAAGCAATGTATAAATATCCGCCAAACAGCTAGAATAACTTGCCCCAACCACAATAGTAGTAGGTTGATTTTTGAGCTGAAATATTTTCTATTAAGACCCAGTAGCCTTCGTCGTCAATAAGCCTATAACCTGTTCAAATCACCCGAAAATGAAGCTTAAGCACTTTATATACTTATCTACCATCCTGCTGTTTTGAAGATTGAAACCACAATCCGTTAGTTTTAAAAAAATTGTTCTTTTCAAGTCTTTATGAATAAAAAACGCGGCATTGATCACAGTCGTTAAGGTAGCTTTAAACTGGAAAATACAACGCAAATAATTTGAATCCAATCAAAAAATCGGTGTACATTACAAAACTTACAGTAAACGCAGCGAATACTGTATGCTAAAAAGAATTCTACTTTAGGCGCCAAAAATAACTATATTATTGTTTTTACACCATCACAAATAAATATAAAGGCAGTTAACACTATGGATACTAAAATCTTCTTTTCCAAAGCCTCAGCTTGGCAAGTTAAACTAACGCTCAGTACCCTTTGCCTCCTCGCTAACCCTGGATTGGCACAGAATGAAACTGAACCCAAGAGCAGATACAACCTGGAATTGGAAGAAGTAGAAGTTACCGCCCAAAAGCGTAAAGAAAATTTTATGCTGGTGCCCATTACCGTCAACGCCTTCAGCACTCAGGATATGATTAACACCGGCGCTATTAGCATCCAAGATATTGACTCTTTTATACCAGGAGTTGAAATAGGCGATTCAGTGGGAGGCTCCACCCAGGTGGGTATTTCCATACGTGGCGTTAGCAGCCCGAATATCAGCTCCGGCCAGGATCCCTCCACCGCAACTTTCTATGATGGCGCGTATATGCCTCGAGCGGCAACCTCCATCCCCTTTACTGACATCGAACGTATAGAGGTACTCAAAGGGCCTCAGGGCACGCTATTTGGCCGCAATGCTACCTCCGGGGTAATCAACATCATACCCAACAAACCTCAAGATGAATTTGATGCATTCATCAAAACGCGCCTGGGCAACCAAAATTTGATGCGTATAGAGGGCATGATCAACACGCCACTAACCGACAATACAACCCTGCGCACTAACCTGCTATCCCATGAACGCGATGGCTTTACTAACAACGCAGACGGCGGTAATAATTTTCGCGATGAAAACTTTTTCGCAGCCCGATCTACACTGCTTTATCGTTTCTCTGAAGACACGGAAATCCAACTTTCCGCTGATTATGAAGATCGCGATGAAATGCCTCGCCCCGCCATTGGCGTAAGCAAATACGCTTACAAGGGCAGTGAAAACCCATTTCGCAGCACAGATCAACACGATGTGATTGGTGGAGAGAGGGAGAGCCGCGAGATGTACGGCACATCTCTAAAATTAGAATCCACTCTCAATGATGATTGGTCTCTATTTGCCCTGGCCAGTTATCGTGCCTGGGAAACCTCTAACCTGCAGGAGGAAGACGGCACAGCAAATCCACGCCGCTATATGGACACCAACAATATTGAAGATTCCGATATTCTTTATAGCGAACTGCGACTCAACTATAGCGACGAGCGCATCACTCTAGTGACTGGCGCCAACTATAGTCGGGAAGACGTGTACCAACGCACCGACATTGGCCTCCTTACCGACACCTATATGCAGTTTATTTCTAATAAACTTTTTGACACCTTTGGTATAGATCTAGGCCCCGACGGACATATCTGGGATATTGAACTATTCGGCGCGCCTCTGCCCGAAGAGCTGTATCTGTTGTTTTCCTCGATTGACGATATACCTGCTGTATTACCGCCTTCATTCGCCGGTGAATATTTCACCGAAACAATGGACAATAACGGAGATTTTACAAACTGGGGCTTATTTGCAGATCTTACTTACCAATTAACAGACAGCATTCGCCTCGCCGCAGGCCTACGTTACAGTTACGACAAAAAAGAATATTCCTGGCAGACCTCCCGGCAAACCGTGGACTGGCCCTATCCCCTGCAACGCATACAATATAATCCCACAGAGCTGGGCGACGGTGTTGATCCCAACAACTATTACAACCTTTACAAAGCCACCGATGATTGGAACAAAGTTACTGGTCGCTTTGTGGTTGACTGGCAGTTTAGCGATTATGCTATGGCCTACTTTTCCTATGGAACCGGTTATAAATCTGGAGGCTTTGACGGCCAAACCTTTGCCTCAGCAGTATCCGGCTCTTTTGACCCAGAGGAAATGGCTAGCTATGAAATAGGTTTGAAAGGAGATTTTTTTAACGACCGGTTGCGCACAGAATTAGCAGTATTCCACCATCAGCTGGATGGCCGTCAGCAGGCTCTTAGTATCAAAACTGGCCCCGATGACCTTGTCGCCGCACCAGGGATTGTCAGTAGCGACGAAAAAACCGATGGCATTGAACTTATAGTAACCTGGAAAATTCTGGAAAACCTTCGCCTCGGCGGCTTAACCACCTACCGGGAAACCGACTCTCTATCAGAATTATATTACAATACAGATGGCGAACTCTCCGGCGGCGATAACGAATTAGGACGCACCCAAACTGCTTATACAGTAAAATTGGATTGGTCACCGGACATTAGCTACGGCTATTTATTATTACACATGAACTATGTCTTCAGCGAAAATCCCGGCCCCGACGACAACACTCCACTGTTTACTACAGGCCCGTGGTATTTCCAAAATAAAAAGTTACTCAATGCTCGCCTCGCCTGGTCTAACCCCTCAGACAATTTCGAGATGGCGCTCTGGGGCAAGAACCTGCTTAATGAAGAACATGCAAATAATCCAGGTGGTTTTGCAGCCGATTACCTAGATGTTTACCATACAATACCAGAGGACACCCTTACTTGGGGTGTAGATTTACGCTATGCTTTTTGACAGCACGGCAACCTATTAAATTTAATAACTACTATTAACCGTGCGAGTCTATGCTGTTCACTTTTCTAAATGAATGAGCACTGACATACTCCCCACCAGTGCTCACTCTTTTGCATTTAAAGTTTTAACAAGGTTCAACCTTAACGGTTAATAACAATTCTGAACCAACATCCGCCGCACGCAGTGAAAAAAGACCATTAGGCCCTGCGACAGCAGCAGCAGTATCGGCCCGGGCAATTAATTCTCCACCATTACAATCAGAAAATTCAACAAAGGATGGACGATCGTTCAACACAAAATTTTCAAAACCAGAACTCGTCCAATTTGTGTCTCTAAATGGCCCCACGCTTCCTGAAAAGAAGAATTCACGGTGAAAGTTAATAAAAGTACCCCCTGTACTAAATACCGTACCCCGCCAATCTATATCAACAATACCCACAGTAAAGCCAGGGCCAACACTTAAAGGGATCGCAACGTTGCAATCTGATATGGCAATAGGGTTATCCTCGTTTGTAAAGGCGTTATAATTACTAAATAACACCGCAACGGCTTTATTATCACCACTTGCCACAGCTGTTACAGTTCCACGTGGACAGCCGCTACCATTCGCGACAATAGGGCCGATATTGATAATTTGCCCATTAATAATTAATTCTTTACTAAGGGAAAAAGTAGAAAACAATGATATTACCATAAGTATTAATATTTTATACAACATATATTTCTCCATTTTTAAACTTCACATGGGCGCACATTTATTGAAAGCAACAATTGTGCACCGACATCGGCTGCACGCAAAGAGAATAGGCTATCCGCTCCTATCACTAATGCCGAAGTATCGGCACGTGCAATTAGTGCTCCACCATCGCAAGATGAATAACTTGCAAAAGGTGGGCGATCATTTAAAAGAAAATTTTCAAACCCAGAGCTACTCCAATTGGTATCCTTAAAAGGCCCTACGTCTCCAGAAAAGAAAAACTCACGATGAAAATTTATAAAAGCACCTGGCGCAGCAAATACGGAACCCCGCCAGTCTATATCCAAAATTCCCACCGAAAGCCCAGGGTCAACACTTAATGGAATTGCAATATTACAGTTAGTTGTAGCAACGGGGGCTTCAGCATTTGTAATGGCGCTATAAGCACTAAACAAAATGGCAACATTTTTATTATCAGCAGTTGCAGTTGCAGTCACTGTTCCATTCGGACAACCAATACCATTTACTGAAATTGGCCCAATTGTTATCTCCTCCCCGTTGATTATTAATGTTTTACCTATGGCAAATCCGGAATAAATAAAAATACATATACCTAAAAATATCTTCTTAAACATGTAATATCTCCATATTCCAAACTAGAAAATTAACCAATAAAGCATCATTAAATAAATCTACAAACCCCACAACTTAGAAACTATTTAACAATTTTATATTTTTTTGGCCGCCTTTGCGCTTATTCTTACCACCTGCATCTACTAGGCGCACTATATATAGCAGTCTATGTGCCAAGTAAAAAAAAGGTTGTTAATTTAATTGGTTACCGATCTTGCGTTAACACATACGCCATAATTATTGTATACTTTGTTACCCTTAGTGCGGAAAAAGTTACCCTCCACAACATAGAGGTAACACTTATTAATTAAATTAACCAGATAACAACTGTATTAAACTTCGGCGCAAACAATCCAACCAGAAAAGAATTTTTAGCATACGCCTTGGCGGATAATTCTTCGTGAATTCTAGTATTTATTAAAAGATAAAAGTTTGATTGCCTCTCCAACAAAGCAGAAAAGTCTCTTGTGATTTTTTCTAACACCTCTCTTTCAACTGTTCTATGCTCTAGCCTGGCGACCATCTGCCTAACTGGCATTCATCAAATTGGGCGGATAAGCATTAGGCAACCAAAACAATCCTGTCGTTTAATTCCAACTTAAAAATAAGAGACAAGTATGTACCAGAAAATCTCTTACCAAAAAATAGGGGTCTACTGATGTTACGAATCACTTTATGCTCTGTCACCCTACTTATAGTTTTATTGCCGTTAGAAAACAAAGCACTCGCTCACGGCAGTATGGCTGTGCCGGAAAGCCGGGTTTATAATTGTTATCGCAATAACCCAGAAAACCCCACCGACCCCGCTTGTGCCGCAGCAAAAGCAGTGGCTGGAACCCAAGCTTTTTACGACTGGAATGGCATTAACCAAGCCAACGCCAACAGCAACCATCAAGCTGTGGTTCCAGATGGTCAGCTCTGCGCAGGAGGCCAAAGAAAATTTGCCGGCTTAAACCTCGCACGCTCTGATTGGCAGCCAACGCCAATCAGCCCCAAACGCGATGGAACCTTCGATTTTGAGTTTTACGCCACAGCACCACATGCCACGAAGGATTGGATTTTCTTTGTCACCCGCTCGGGCTACGAAGGAACTTCACCTTTACGATGGAATGATTTAACTGAATTCTGTCGTCTTGGTAGTGTCCCACTCCACCAGGCTAACCGCTATATTCTGAATTGTCCGCTGCCAAACTTAACGGGGAAACACGTCATTTATACCGTATGGCAGCGCTCAGACAGCACCGAGGCTTTTTATACTTGTACAGATGTTGTACTGGGAACTGGCGCCAACAACCCCTGGTTAAAAAAGGCGCCTTTAAGAGCGAGAAACAATTTTTCCGAAGGCAGCAAGATAGTTTTGCGCTTGTTTAACCACAATGGTAATGATATTGAAACTGTGCAACACACGGTTACTGCTGGTTTTACTTCGGCGGAAGACTGGGCCTTTGACTTCGCAAAAACTGTAAATACTCACTCAAAATATGCACGTATCGGCATCCTTAACTTCAGCGATGGTAGTATTACACCGATACATTCAGCCAAAGCCAATTATGTTTATGTTCAAGCTGGTATGAATATCAGTTACGAAATCGATATAGAATTCAGCGCCAGCCCCTAAAGGTAAAAGTTTGATTCAGCACGTAGTAAGCTTCGAGAAAAGGTTACTTGCAATACTCCCATGTTTTATGGTGAGTATTGCAAGGTTTTATTTCCAAAATGGCTATCATACGCCAATCTTTTAGCCCAATGCTAATTCGGCAAAGGCAATTTATCTGTAGGGTTCACCATTTTCTAATTTGGTGAAGGTGCATATTTCTACGATGGTAAATTGGTAATCCTGGTTAAATTTTGATTCATGCTATGATGAATAATTTGGCTCAAAATACGATGAGAAAAAGGTGCGCAACATTTATTGGTGAACTGTGAACCGAACTTGCCTGCATCAATAATAAAGTTGTTTTTCTGGTCGCTGGTTAGGCTCGCCCAGCAAGAATTATTGATGCAGCAGCAGGTCGATCTGCTGAAGGCATCACATAAAATCCTTTGTAAGCACACACTGACTCGCTCATGTCAATATTAAATGTGACAATCTCATTGACCCCGGAGCCATGGGTCGCCAATTCACTAATTTTTCCTGTGGTCTGGGTTGCAAGTATTTCACCTGAAAAAATCATCAGTGCTGATATAGCGATACCTTTTAACATAACTTTTCTCATAGTTTAATTTAACGTGAAAATCCACGCCTTTAGGACGTGGTCATAAGTAACTGGCTTGGCCTGTTACGAGTGAAGTTATAGTGGAGCCCATCCACTGGACACAAAATGCAGCTTAAACTAGCTGAAAAATTTTTCTTGCTAATGAGGTCCACTTTAGCGCAGTATCTTAATTCCAGCTTCGACAACTAAACAAAGTCTAATTATTTCATCTCCAAACTAGAAATATTATCTATTAAAGAATCTATACCAGGAAATTCTTTAAACATTAAAAATGTTTGCCCCATCTCAGCCATAAACATCAAAAATTCAATATCTTTAGCATCTTCTAATGCCTTAGAAAATGCAGTACCAGACTGAAACCGAGTTTTTAAGAGAGGATTATTAGATGCTAAAAACATCCATTCCCCTGAATCACCAGCCCCAAGCTCCTTTCTAGCATTAAATATTTTCTTAATGATTTTTAAATTATTGTCATAAACAGAGATATAATTTGAGGATTTATAATCAACCTTTAGAAAGCCATTTAATACGCGCTTAAATTCTCTCTCTTTGCGCCAAGGCATAATAACAACCATTATATTTTTTACTTTAATGCCAGCAAATATTTTATAAAGTAGTAAATTACATTGAGACGTATCCCAATTTATATCTTGCATTTCAACAACAAATAAACCACATGAAAGACTGGAGAATGTTTTTTTTGTTTGAAAGTCCTTTAGGAAATAATTTTCTTTTTTACGTGGATCCCAAATAGTTACTTTCATTTTTAACTTCTCACTTTCCAAGGATGCGTAAATCAAAATGGTTAAGAGAGCTTGGAGTTTTATTGCCTATTCTAAGCATAGGGATATTTCTACCCGCCCCATAATTGAAGGGTTTAGCTCCTGCAGCTTTGCTAATTACACCTGGACCAATTCTCCAGTGCCTGCCAGTATTAAGCCACCTATGTGAACGCCCAAGGTACGCTGCTCCTCGCAAGCCAGCAACCGTACCAAAACCAGGTGTTACGAATCCTACGGCCTGCCCAACGGTGTAATAGTTAGAACTGTAATCGACACCTCCAATTCCCCACTTAGATCTCAGCCATTTAGTAGCACCAAAGCTCATTGTATCACCAAAACCAGCAGAAAAATCTACAACGCCTTGAGGCAAATCAAGTTGTGCAAGGAGAGGATTTCCATTTTGATCAAAGTAACCTGCTGTATAGGCTCGATTACCATCGCTATTAATGAAATATTTCTCTCCATTT
>JAHZJJ010000009.1 GCA_022600975.1 Gammaproteobacteria bacterium | reverse complement strand
TATTTTACTGAATGTTTGAAGTGCGGGGCGGGCGGGCCGCGGCTGAAGTAGAGAACCACACCAAGTTTCACGGCACACCACAACGCACTCCGGCACCAAAGGTGAGAGCGGGTGAAATTGCTCAGCGCTACAAACAACTTTATTGAAGGCGAGCGTGTGAGTAGCGTATCATTCAAGACAGCCTCGTTGGATATCACTCTATCTTTCGGGGTTAGCCGCCTCTCGGTGTGTCTGCACCGGGGGTGGCGTTTATCTCAAGTTCACACGATCATGCTGTGGTTCTTCTTCATTAGTACTGTTGCTGGTTTTCCGCGAGGGTTTTAGTTGCTTGGCTTCTCGCGGGCTGCATGACACCAGTAAACGAAACGGTTTTTTATACGTTTTCTTCTCGTTTGTGCCGTTTTTTACTTTAGGTGTTATCGCAGCGTGCTCCACAGTAATTGTTTTTTATGAGGAGTGCAATTAAAGTGGTGCATTAAGCGCCGAAAATTTAATGCAGTGCATTTTAAGGGTTTTATGGTTTGGGTGATGGGTAGGTTAAATTTTGCCGCGTCTAGCAAACAGGTTGTTCAGTGATGTCAAATGAAAGCGTTGTGATAAAAATTCATCTAGTCACGAATGGCACTAAGTTAAGCCAAAACCCCAGCAACCATGCGGGTTTGGAGCGATAAACCATGAGTAAATCACATGCCTCTATGTCTCCAGAGATCACAAAAGTAGCGAGAAAGCCCTTGCCAGCCAGCTGCTCTGGCGAGAATGTCAAACCTTCAAAGCCTTTGCCTGCCGGCTCAATGATTCAAAGCGCTTCAAATCCAGGCTGCTTGCCGGCTTTTTTATCGAATGTGACAGTGACCTCACACCCCTGAGACTCGTTGACTCTGGCTAGTAAATGATCCGAAAAATCTGCATTGGATTTCATGTAATCGTTAACCGCCTGCCATACAACAGCCGGGTCCAGGACCTCTAGCTGATTAACCTGCAGCAATTTCTCTATGACCGCTGCGATTTTTTTACGGCCCTCGCCGTAGCAGCTATCTAGCACCCATGCCATTTCACACAGTGTTATGTGTCCGATAAAGCAGGGGCTTTCGTCCGTACACTGCTCCTCAATGAAGCAGGTTGCCTGTGCAGATTGTTTTAGATTGTCCTGCACCAGATAACGGATCAAGACATTCGTATCCAACCCTTTCAAGGCTTAGACCCTCTGGCTTTGACAGCCGTCTTCATCGCATCAAGGCTCACCGGCCTTTTTGGCTTGGCGACCATGCCTTTCAGGGATGTTATTGGCTTGGTCGCCGGCAGGAAGCGAACGACATCTCCTTCAACGATAAAATTGATTTTATCGCCGCTGTGCAGATTCATTGCCTTGCGAATTTCACTGGGAATGGTGATTTGCCCCTTGCTCGTAATCGTCGCTGCGATGGTACTCATTCCTTAATCTCCAAGATCGAATAGCTTACCTTGTAGAATATACCTTACCTTAAAGTAAGGCAACTTTGAGTTATTTAAGTCTATTTAAGTCGAATGGCACTTTATTGGTGTTGTTAATTTGGTGTTTATTTTTGTTACTGATTTTCATGCTCAGTTTTAAGGTCAAGGAGGAACACAGGTGCTTGCACCGAGTAATCCTTGATTTTAAAGCCGAGTGTTTACCCTATTAGCAGGAGCCACCCGGCGAGAGCGGGGTAAGCCTTCGCGGCTTAGGGGTGGAGCCTCTATTGAGCGTGATTTAGACCCACAGATTCTGCTTGGGAACCATTGTTTTTTGTGTTTGATTGTTGTGCGATCGTTATTATTAGAGGCACTATATAGTAGTATCAAGGGGTTTATAGTTTGTAACTAAGGGGGTCATTAGAAACTCTAATTTGTCTTGTTCATGATATTTTTTTTTAATGTATTGGTTGGTCGTGTGCCCTCCTCCGATTATTTTGATCTGTAAGAGGAGTGCTAAGTATAAAGAAGCCCTTAATAGTCTTGATACTGGCTCGTTCAGAGATCCCAGAGCACTTAATAGGAGTGAAGTTTGTGATTATTGCGATTATAAAAGAATCCGCGCCCGAAGAGGCGCGAGTGGCGGCAACGCCAGCCAGTGTAAAACGCTTACTTGCGTTGGGTTTCTCAGTTAATGTAGAAAAAGGCGCTGGAATAGGGGCTAATTTTACAGATCAGGATTATCAACAAGCGGGCGCAAAGCTTTGCAATAATCCACAAGCATGTCTGGAAAAAGCGGAGATAGTGCTTAAGGTACAGGCGCCAAGCCTAGATGAGTTGGCACTTATCCCCAGTGGTGCAACGGTAATTGCTTTTTTAAAGCCCGCTCAGGAGGCCGGGTTGCTGAAGGAAATGGCAGCTAGAAATATCAACGCGTTGGCGGTTGAAACTATCCCGCGAATCTCGCGCGCTCAGAAGCTGGATGCCTTGAGTTCTATGGCCAATATTGCCGGTTACCGGGCGGTGATCGAAGCGGCACATAATTTTGGTCGATTTTTTACTGGTCAGATTACGGCTGCCGGTAAAGTGCCGCCCGCCAAGGTGTTGGTTATAGGTGCCGGGGTGGCGGGCCTGTCTGCTATTGGCACTGCCAAATCTATGGGAGCCATTGTGCGCGCTTTTGATACCCGAGCCGAGGTGCGTGAGCAGGTTGAATCTATGGGGGCTGAATTTCTTACTGTGGCTGTAGAGGAAGAGGGCGGTGGCGGTGGCGGTTATGCCAAGGAGATGTCCAAGGCGTTTATCGATGCGGAGATGGCACTGTTTCGCCAACAGGCCAAAGAGGTGGATATTGTTATTACCACAGCGCTGATTCCTGGTAAGCCAGCCCCCAAATTATGGCTGGCAGACATGGTAGATAGTATGGCGGGTGGCTCAGTGGTGGTGGACTTGGCGGCGGAGAATGGCGGCAATTGTGATTACACTGAGGCCGGTCAAAAAGTTTTAAAGAATGGCGTTAAAGTCATCGGTTATACCAATTTGCCCAGCCGTGCGGCAGCTCAATCTTCAACTTTGTATGCCACTAATCTCTATCATCTTTTGAGCGATTTAACCCCGCAAAAAGATGGTCAGATTCATATTAATTTTGACGATGAAGTTATTCGCGGCGCCACGGTGGTAAATGCTGGAGAGGTCACTTTCCCACCACCAGCGCCCAAAATCCCCGTTGCTGCGCCGTCGCAAAAAGCTGAAACACAGGTTGCCTCAAAGCCTGCGGCAACAAAAAAGAAAACTTCACCGTTGGCGCTGTGCATCTACTGGTTGCTTGCCGGTGGCTTGTTATTGGCGCTGGGAAGGGTGGCTCCGGCTGATTTTGTCGCCCACTTTACCGTATTTGTACTGGCAATTTTTATTGGCTGGCAGGTGATTTGGAAGGTATCCCACGCGCTGCATACACCCTTGATGAGTGTTACTAATGCCATTTCGGGTATCGTCGTAGTTGGCGCATTGTTACAGGTAGGGGGCATGGCTTCTACTTTGATTATGCTGCTCGCTTTTGTCGCGGTGCTGGTTGCCAGTATCAATATTTTTGGTGGCTTTTTGGTTACCTATCGTATGTTAAAAATGTTTCGTCGCTAGGGGATAAAAAATGAACGGTATTATTTCGATGGCTTATTTGTTTGCGGCGGTGATGTTTATTTTAAGTCTTGGAGGGCTTTCCAGCCATGAGACGGCACGGCGCGGTAATATTTATGGCATGGTGGGTATGGCGGTAGCTGTGATTGCCACCATTGCCGGTATCAATGCCGGTGCCTATTGGTTAATTGCCATTGCCATGGGTGTCGGGGCATTGATAGGGATATTGTTGGCGCGTCGGGTAGCGATGACCCAAATGCCGGAAATGGTTGCGCTGTTGCACAGTTTTGTCGGCTTAGCGGCGGTGTTGATCGGTTGGGGTGGCTATCTGGATCAAAGCAAAATGCTTGTCGGTGCCGCCCATGTGGTGCATAACAGTGAAATCTATTTGGGCATCTTTATCGGCGCCATTACTCTGACTGGCTCGTTGGTGGCGTTTGGTAAATTAAAGGGATTTATCTCCGGTAAACCACTGACACTGCCGGCACGCCACTGGCTGAATCTTGCAGCGGTGGTGGCCACCATTGTATTGGCGGTGCGTTTTATTCCTGCTGATTTGAGCAACACGACGCTTATTGACCTGTCGATTATGACTGCTATTGCCCTGCTGTTGGGCATTCATTTGATTGCCGCTATTGGCGGTGCTGATATGCCAGTGGTGATATCAATGCTCAACAGCTATTCCGGTTGGGCTGCAGCGGCTACCGGCTTTATGCTCGGTAATGATCTATTGATTGTGACGGGTGCCCTGGTTGGCTCCTCTGGCGCGATTCTTAGCTATATCATGTGCCGTGGCATGAACCGCTCTTTTGTTAGTGTAATTCTCGGTGGTTTTGGTTCTGATGGCAGTGTCGTGGCGGCGGGGGAGGTTGAAGGCGAAGCTGTAGCGACTAGCTTTGATGAATTAGCCGCAGATCTCGACGTTGCTGATAGTGTGATCATTGTGCCGGGTTTCGGTATGGCGGTTGCCCATGCTCAGCAGGCGGTAAGCGATCTCGCTACCAAACTAGTCAAAGCGGGTAAGACGGTGCGCTTTGGTATTCACCCGGTGGCTGGCCGTCTGCCGGGCCATATGAATGTCTTATTGGCGGAGGCCAGTGTGCCTTACGATATCGTGCTGGAAATGGATGAGATTAACGAGGATTTTTCTGCTACCGATTTGGTGCTGGTGATCGGTGCCAATGATACGGTCAATCCGGATGCAGTAGAAAAACCCGGTTCACCCATTGCCGGTATGCCGGTGCTGGAAGTGTGGAAAGCAGGCAGAGTGGTGGTGCTCAAGCGTTCCATGGCTTCCGGTTACGCCGGTGTGGCCAATCCGCTGTTTTACAAAGAAAATACGCGCATGTTGTTTGGCGATGCCAAGGAGAGTTTGCAAAGTGTTTTGGGCAAGCTCAGTGCGGCTTGAATACGAGGGAGAGGTAGCGGAGCACTGTGTGCTCTGCTACCTGCCCTGCTCGCGGTGGGCGAAGTATTTACCAGTTGGCAGCTTCTTTTAAGGCATTGCCAATTTCCGCCAAAGAGCGGACGGTTTTAACCCCTGCATCTTCCAGGGCGGCAAACTTTTCGTCCGCAGTACCCTTGCCACCGGAAATGATGGCGCCAGCGTGGCCCATACGCTTGCCAGCAGGTGCAGTCACTCCGGCGATATAGGAAACCACTGGCTTGGTGACATTTTCCTTAATGTAGGCCGCTGCTTCCTCTTCTGCAGTGCCACCGATTTCACCAATCATAACGATAGCTTCGGTCTGTGGGTCTTGCTGGAACATGGCCAGAATGTCGATAAAGTTGGAGCCCGGGATCGGGTCACCGCCGATGCCGACGCAAGTGGACTGGCCGAAGCCATGGTCGGTGGTCTGCTTGACCGCTTCGTAGGTTAGGGTACCAGAGCGGGAAACAATGCCCACTTTGCCCGGCTTGTGAATGTGACCGGGCATAATGCCGATTTTACATTCACCGGGAGTGATCACGCCAGGGCAGTTGGGGCCAATGAGCTGTACACCCAACTCATCGCATTTTACTTTCGCATCCAGCATATCCAGGGTTGGAATGCCTTCGGTGATACAGACTATCAGCTTGATACCACCGTTGGCGGCCTCGAGGATGGAGTCTTTACAGAAGGGTGCAGGCACGTAGATTACCGAGGCGTCAGCGCCGGTCGCCGCTACGGCTTCTTTGACGGTGTTGAATACCGGCAGCCCCAAGTGCTGCTGGCCACCCTTGCCCGGGGTGACACCACCAACCATTTTGGTGCCGTAGGCAATCGCCTGCTCGGAGTGAAAAGTGCCCTGGGAGCCGGTAAAGCCCTGGCAGATTACTTTGGTCTCTTTATTAATCAAGATCGACATAATTATTTGCCCTCCGCAGCTTTGACAACTTGCTCGGCAGCGTCAGTCAGACTCTTTGCCGCGATGATGTTTAAACCGCTGTCTGCCAGTACCTTGGCACCCAGATCTGCATTGTTACCTTCGAGGCGCACAACAACCGGGATTTTAACCCCGACTTCCTCTACGGCGCCGATAACGCCTTCGGCAATCAGGTCACAACGCACTATGCCGCCAAAAATATTGATCAATACCGCTTTGACGTTGTCATCGGAGAGAATAATTTTAAACGCTTCAACCACGCGCTCTTTGGTTGCACCGCCGCCTACATCGAGGAAGTTGGCGGGTTTGCCACCGTGCAGATTGACGATGTCCATGGTACCCATGGCTAGCCCTGCGCCGTTGACCATGCAGCCGATATTGCCGTCGAGAGCCACATAATTGAGCTCCCACTTGGCCGCGTGTGCTTCGCGTGCGTCTTCCTGGGAGGGGTCGTGCATTTCGCGGATTTGCGGCTGACGGTACAGCGCATTGCTATCGATAACGATTTTGGCATCCAGGCAGTGCAGGTTGCCAGTGTCAGTAATGACTAGCGGATTAATTTCTAACAGTGCCAAGTCTTTTTCCTCGAACATTTTTGCCAGGCCGAGGAAAATTTTGCTGAACTGTTTAATCTGAGTGGCGTTTAAGCCCAGCTTGAATGCCAACTCGCGCGCTTGATAGGGTTGGGCACCAGTCAGTGGGTCGATAACGGCTTTGAGAATTTTTTCTGGCGTTGCTTCCGCAACTTTTTCAATTTCTACACCGCCTTCGGTAGACGCCATAAAGACGATGCGGCGGGTAGCGCGATCCACTACAGCACCGAGGTATAACTCCTGGGCGATGTCGGTGCAGCTTTCCACCAGAATTCTGGAAACCGGCTGGCCGTTTTCGTCTGTTTGATACGTCACCAGCTGATTACCCAGCCACTTTTTGGCGAAGGCTTCTATTTCCGCTTTGGAGTCCACCAGTTTTACGCCGCCAGCCTTGCCGCGGCCCCCGGCGTGTACCTGGGCTTTAACTACCCACTTGTCGCCGCCAATTTCGTCTGCTGCCGCTGCTGCCGCTGCCGGGGTTTCCACTGCAATGCCTTTGGAAACCGGCAATCCGTATTCCGCAAACAGCTGCTTGCCCTGATACTCATGCAAGTTCATAGTCAATACCAATTCACATTTGAAATGTGTTTAATAATTTGCAGATTACTCTGCACCGAAACTCAAGTTTCTGAATTTGCGACGCCGAAAATACAGAAACTTGAAACGAATTGGCGGGCATAAAGCCCGCTATTCAAATTCTAAAAATGTGCTGCACAATAGCCTTTGGTAAAAGATCCAATTGCGCATGGCAGCATCTTTATTTAAGAGATTATTTGCGTTTTTTACGGTTAGCGATATGAATCGCGTGGCCGTTTACCGCCAAGGCTGCTTCTTTTACACATTCGGAAAGTGTTGGATGGCCGAATACGGTCATACCAATATCTTCGGCACTGGCGCCAAACTCCATTGAGATGGCAACCTGTTGTACCAGATCTGCTGCAGATGGGCCGACAATGTGGGCACCGAGTACCCGGTCAGTATCGGCATGGGCAATGATCTTGACCATACCCGCAGTGTCATTGGCGGCAGTGGCACGGCCGGAAGCGACAAATGGGAAAACACCTACATTGTAGGGTTCACCATCTGCTTTCACCTGTTCTTCTGTACGGCCTACGGCGGCGATTTCTGGGTGTGTATAGATGACGTTGGGGATAACATTGTAGTTCATCATCGGCTTTTGGCCGGCAATGCGCTCAGCGACCACAACGCCCTCTTCTGAAGCCTTGTGGGCAAGCATCGGGCCGCGCACCACATCACCGATAGCCCACACGCCAGGTGCAGAAGTCATGCATAGGTCGTTGACATAGATAAAACCGCGCTCATCCAGCTTTACATCGGCATCTTCGTTCAGCAGGCCCTCGGTATAGGGGCGACGACCAACGCAGACGATCAGCTTGTCAAAGGTTTGCTGCTGTTCTTTACCATCTTTATCCTGGTAGGTAACAACCACTTCCTCACCTTTTACCTCGCTGCCGGTTACCCGGCAGGAGAGGCGAATATCGAGCCCTTGTTTTTTCAGAATTTTTTGAGATTCCTTGGCAATCTGTTGATCCATCATCGCTAGGAAACTATCTAGCGCTTCTAGCACAATCACCTCGGAGCCTAGCCGGCTCCATACCGAACCCAACTCAAGGCCAATCACACCGGCGCCAATAACGCCTAAACGTTTGGGGGTTTCGGTGAATTCCAGAGCGCCAGTGGAATCGACGATCACTTTGTTGTCGACGGGTGCAGGGGGTATACTTACTGGTACGGAACCGGAGGCGAGAATAATATTGTCGGCTTCATAAACGGTAGTTTTGCCAGCGAAATCGGTGACTTCCACTTTTTTATTTGCCAGTAACTTGCCGGTACCTTGAATAGAGGTGACCTTGTTAGCGTTAAACAATGCAGAAATACCGCCGGTAAATTGCTTTACAATTTTGTCTTTGCGGCCGATCATTTTCGTTACATCGATTTTTACCTCACCGCTATCAATGCCGTGAATAGCGAGTGCGTCTTTTGCCTCATGGTATTTCCACGAGCTATCGAGCAATGCTTTGGAGGGAATACACCCTACATTCAAGCAGGTGCCGCCATTAACGCCTTTGCCGTCTTGGCTTTGCCACTTTTCAATACAAGCAGTTTTTAGCCCCAGTTGCGCCGCGCGAATTGCAGCCACATAGCCACCGGGGCCAGAGCCAATTACGAGAAGGTCATATTTTTCCGACATGATCAGTTCCAGATTTTTGTAGATTCAATTTGTCTCAATTTTCAGCAGACTATGCAAACCAGCTGCCTATGTGTAGGGCACTGCCTGAGATCAAACTTCTAACAGAATACGAGCAGGGTCTTCGATCATTTCCTTGATGGCGACAAGGCAGCTCACGGCTTCTTTACCATCAATCAAGCGGTGATCGTAAGATAGTGCCAAGTACATCATCGGCAAAATTTCCACTTTACCATTGACGGCCATTGGCCGCTCCTGGATTTTATGCATGCCCAGAATGGCGGTTTGTGGAGGGTTCAGAATTGGTGTCGACAGCAGCGAACCAAAGACACCACCGTTGGTGATGGTAAAGGTGCCACCAGTCATTTCATCGATGCCGAGTTTGCCGTCGCGGGCGCGTAGACCGAGGTTACGAATGGTATTTTCAATCTCAGCCAGGCCCATATTTTCCGCGTTGCGCAGCACCGGCACCACCAAACCTTTGGGTGCCGAAACGGCGACGCCGATATCCTGATAGCCGTGGTAGACCACATCGTCGCCATCGATAGAGGCGTTGACCGAGGTGTAGCGTTTGAGCGCCTCAACAGCCGCTTTAACAAAAAAGCCCATAAAGCCCAGGCGGGTGCCGTTATGGGTTTTTTCAAACAATTCCTTATAATTTTTGCGCAGGTCCATAATCGGCTGCATGTTCACTTCGTTGAAGGTGGTGAGCATAGCGGTGGATTGCGAGGCTTCAAGCAAACGCTCGGCGATACGCTTGCGCATGCGTGTCATGGGTACGCGTTTTTCCACTCTTTCGCCGGTGATTGTGCCCACCTCGGCTGGTGCCGCTACGGTACTTGCCGCCGGGGCTTGCTGGGCCTTTTGCACATCTTCTTTAATGATGCGGCCACCCTTGCCAGAACCACTCAAGGTGCTGAGGTCGATGTTGCGTTCGTCTGCCAGTTTTCGTGCCGCTGGATTTACTAACTGCTCGCCATCTACTGCAGGCGTTTTTGCTGCTGGCTTGTCTTCGGCGGCACTTGCCGTAGTAGCTGCAGCGCCCGCGCCTGCGGTGAAGATTGCAATGACTTCGTTGGATAAGATGGTTTCACCTTCACCCTTGATGATTTCACTCAGGGCGCCATCGGCGGGTGCTACCACTTCTAGGGTTACCTTGTCGGTTTCAATATCTACAATTAGTTCGTCGCGGGATACAGCTTCGCCCGGTTGTTTGTGCCAAGTGGCAACGGTGCCATCCTGAACGGATTCGGGGAAAGTTGGCGCTTTAATCTCGATCGTCATAATTCCTGTTTCCTGAGATTGCTCTTTGTTGTACTGCTGTCGGTTAGAGGACAGTCAGCGCCTCATTGATAAACGTATTCTGTTCTTCCAGATGGGTGGACATATAGCCCGCTGCCGGTGCCGCAGAAGCGGCGCGGCCGACGTAGCTCAGTTCCAGCCCGGGGTGCACATCTGCTAGCAGGCGGTGCAGGTGATGTTGGCTGTGGTACCAGGCTCCCTGGTTCATTGGCTCTTCCTGGCACCAGACGACGCTTTGTAGATTTTTTAAGCTGGCGATGGTGTCAGTGAAAGCCTGATCTGGAAACGGATACAGTTGCTCGATACGCACTAAAGCAACATTTTCTTGCTGGCGCTCGGTGCGCGCTTCCAGCAGATGGTAATACACTTTGCCGGAGCAGATGACGAGGCGTTTGGCTTTGTCCGCTTTAATAATGGGGTCTTTAATAACATTCTGAAAGGCGCCATCGGCTAATTCTTCCAGGCTGGAGGTGGCCAGCTTGTGACGCAAAATCCACTTAGGACTCATAATAACCAGTGGGCGGCGCAACGGCCGGATAACTTGGCGGCGCAACAGATGGAAAATTTGCGCTGGGGTGGTCGGGTTGCACACTTGAATATTGTGTTCCGCGCACAGTTGCATAAAGCGCTCGAGACGCGCCGAGGAATGCTCGGGACCCTGGCCTTCGTAACCGTGGGGCAGCAGCAATACCAGGCCACAGAGGCGGCCCCATTTGTGTTCGCCGGAAGTGATGAACTGATCGATGACAACTTGGGCGCCGTTGGCAAAATCACCAAACTGAGCCTCCCAGATTACCAGTGCCCTGGGTGTGGTGGTGGCATAACCATATTCAAATGCCAGCACGGCCTCTTCTGATAGCAGCGTATCGTAGAGATAAAAGGGCGGCTGACCCTCGTTCATATGCTGAAGCGGTATATAAATGGAGCCATCTTTCTGGCTGTGAACAATGGCATGACGATGAGAAAAGGTGCCACGGCAGACATCTTCGCCGGTGAGCCGCACCATATAGCCCTCTTCCAGCAGCGTGCCATAGGCCAGGGTTTCGGCCATACCCCAGTTCAGAGGCAGAGCACCGCCGGCCATTTTGCGGCGGTCTTCGTAAATTTTGGCAACCTGACGCTGCAATACAATACCATCCGGGATGGTGGTCATGCGCGTGGCTATTTGTTGTAGCTGCTTTAAGGGCAGGCCAGTGTTGCTCTTGGTGAGCCAGTTGTGGTTGAGGTAGGGCGTCCAATCTACAAACATGGACGTATCCGGCTGCTTAATTAGGCCGATGGCCACGTCTTCACCACGATCAAGATTATCGCGATAGTCATTGGCCAGTTTATCGGCACTAGCTTTATCCAATACGTCCCGCTCGATTAGTTTTTCTGCGTATAGAGTGCGAGTGGTTTTCTGTTTGCGAATTGTCTGGTACATCAGCGGCTGAGTGCCGGAGGGATCGTCGGTTTCATTGTGACCGCGGCGGCGGTAGCACACCAGATCGATTGCGATGTCTTTTTTGAATTGGTAGCGATAGTCCACTGCCAACAGGGTGGCAAAAACAACCGCTTCAGGATCGTCGCCGTTGACATGCAATACTGGAGCATCGATCATTTTTATAACATCGGTGCAGTATTCCGTGGAGCGAGCATCTTCGCGACGGCTGGTGGTAAAGCCCACTTGGTTGTTGAGTACAATATGTATTGTGCCACCGGTGTGGAAACCGCGGGTCTGAGACATTTGTAGGGTTTCTTGCACTACGCCCTGCCCGGCGAAGGCAGCATCACCGTGGATGTTGACCGACAGCACTTTTTCACCATTGCTATCCCGGCGGCGATCCTGGCGTGCGCGCACAGAACCCTCTACAACAGGTGCGCAAATTTCCAAATGCGAAGGATTAAAAGCTAGTGCTAGGTGTACCTCACCGCTCGAAGTCATAACATTGGAGGAGAAGCCTTGGTGGTATTTGACATCACCGGAAGTATCCAGGGTTTTTTTACCTTCAAATTCTTCGAATAGGTCAACCGGGTTTTTACCCAGAATATTGACCAAGGTGTTGAGCCGGCCGCGATGGGCCATGCCGATTACAACTTCTTTTACGCCGTAGGTACCGGAACGGCGGATTAGTGCATCTAGCATGGGTATTAGGCTTTCGGCGCCTTCGACACCAAAGCGTTTGGTGCCGGGGTATTTGGAGTCGAGGTGGCGTTCCAGGCCCTCGGCCGCGGACAGCCGCTGCAGTATTTCTACTTGAATATCAACGTCGAAATTGGCTTGGCTTTGACTGCCTTCGAGGCGTTGCTGAAACCACTGTTGTTCATCAAGATTGGACAGATGCATGATTTCTGCGCCAATATTGCCGCAATAGGTACGCTCCAGGCCTTGAACTATGTTGCGCAGCTTGGTTTCGCCATCACCAAAAAACAGGTCACCGGTCTGAAAGCTGGTGTCGAAATCCGCTGAGGTGAGGCCGTGGTAATTCAGCTGTAGATCGGGCACCTGTTCGCGTGCCATCAATCCCAACGGGTCGAGGGTCGCTTTTTTATGGCCGCGATGGCGGTAGGAGCTGATTAATTGCATCACTTTGATCTGCTTGCGCTCGTGCTCGGTATCGATCGTGCCCGCAGTGGTTGGTGATAGCGATTTGCGGTGTTTTTTTCTTAACAGTTCAAACTGCTGGCGAACGGCTGAGTGGGACACGTCCGCACCATTTGCTCGCGGTAAACTGTCGAAATAACTGCGCCATTCTGGGGGTATATCGTTAGGGCTATGCAGATAAATTTCATACAACTCTTCCACATAGGCGGCATTGCCGCCGGAAATATGTGAGCTGCGCCAGAGTTGTTCCATACTGCTTTCGTGCATTACTGCCTACCTCAATTGCCGGCGCACAAGCGATAGAATGCGCCGTTTATTCCTGTCATTCTACTTGTGACCCGCAATGTCACTGCTGCGGTATTGGAAGGTCGCCGGTTTCCCATGTCTATTACCGTGCTCAACTCAATTGTAATGCTTGGTAGGTGACTTAGTCTGCCGAGTAATACTCGGCAGGTTATAGACGAAGTTAAACCGCGCGCGCCAACAACATATTGCGAATATGTCCGATTGCCCGAGTTGGATTTAGCCCTTTGGGACACACGCTGACACAATTCTGGATACCGTGGCATCGGAATACACTGAACGGATCATCCAGTTTGCCAAGGCGTTCATCTGTTGCCTCATCGCGGCTGTCGGCCAAAAAGCGGTAGGCCTGTAACAGGCCCGCGGGGCCGATAAATTTATCCGGGTTCCACCAGAAAGAAGGGCAGGCGGTGGAGCAGCAGGCGCACAGAATACACTCATACAAGCCATCGAGTTTTGCGCGCTCCTCAGGGCTCTGCAGGCGTTCGATCGCTGGTGCTGGCGTATCGTTTTGTAAGTAGGGCTCGATCTTTTTGTACTGGGAATAAAACTGTTCCATATCCACGACCAAATCGCGGACCACCGGCAGGCCCGGCAGCGGCCGCAAGACCAGTTTTCCCCGCGGCGCTGCCTGCGACAGTGGCATAATACAGGCGAGGCCATTTTTGCCGGAAATATTCATGCCGTCGGAACCACAAACGCCTTCACGGCAGGAGCGACGAAAGGTCAGCGATGGGTCTTGAACTTTTAACTGCTCCAACACATCGAGCACCATTAAATCTTTGCCTTTGGTGTCGAGCTCGTAGTCCTTCATGTAAGGCGCGCTGTCGGTGTCGGGGTTATAACGGTAAATGCTAATTTTCAACATAGAATCTGCGCTCCCGAATTAATAAGTGCGCGCTTTGGGCTCAAATGTATCGACTGTTTTGGGGGTGAAATTAACTGCACGTTTGCCAACCCGCTTTTCTTCGGGGAAGAACATGGAGTGGCACAGCCAGTTTTCATCATCGCGTTCCTGAAAATCCTCGCGGGCATGTGCGCCGCGGCTCTCGTTGCGTGCTTCGGCGGCAATGGCTGTAGCTTCAGCTACTTCCAGTAGATTTTGCAACTCCAAAGCTTCAATGCGCGCGGTATTAAAGGTGCGGCTTTTGTCTTCCAGGCGCACATTGTCGATACGCCCACGTAGATTATTTAACTTCTCTACACCTTTAGCCATCAGATCACCACGGCGGAAGACACCAAAGTGATCCATCATGACGCTCTGCAATTCACCGCGCAGATCAGCAGCCTTTTCACCACTGTCGTTTTGTTCCAGTCGGTTCAAGCGTCCCATGGCGGCCTCGAGGTCGGAATCGGAAGCTTCACGCAGCTCGATACCCTCCCGTAGTGCTTGCTCGATAAACAGGCCGGAAGCGCGCCCAAACACCACCAAGTCGAGCAGTGAATTGCCTCCTAGACGGTTGGCTCCGTGTACAGAAACACAGGCAACCTCGCCGCAGGCGAAGAGCCCAGGGATGACTTGATCGTTACCAGCGGCGTCTAGAGTCAATGCCTGACCGTGTACGTTGGTGGATATACCCCCCATCATATAGTGGCAAGTGGGTACTACCGGTATTGGTTGTTTGACGGGATCAATATGGGCAAAGGTTTTGGATAACTCAAGGATGCCGGGCAGGCGGCTATTCAATACCTCTCCACCGAGGTGGTCCAGCTTGAGCAGTACATGGTCCCCTTTAGGCCCACAGCCGCGGCCTTCGCGCATTTCCATGACCATAGAGCGGGCCACTACATCGCGACCAGCAAGATCTTTGGCGTTGGGCGCGTAACGCTCCATAAAGCGTTCGCCGTCTTTGTTTATAAGGTAACCGCCTTCGCCGCGGCAACCCTCGGTGACCAATACCCCGGCACCGGAAATTCCGGTGGGGTGAAATTGCCACATTTCAATATCTTGAACGGGTACGCCAGCACGCAGAGCCATGGCCACACCATCGCCGGTGTTGATGTGTGCATTGGTGGTTGAGGCATAAATGCGGCCGGCGCCACCGGTAGCAAACACTGTGGCTTTGGATTTCACAAAAACCACTTCGCCGTCTTCAATATTCGTTGCGATGACCCCAACCACCGCATTGTCCTGGTTTTTTACTAGGTCTATAGCAAACCACTCGTTAAAGAATACGGTGCCATGCTTAAGATTGCTCTGGTAGAGGGTATGCAGTAGGGCGTGGCCAGTGCGGTCTGCCGCCGCGCAGGTGCGAGCAGCTTGGCCGCCGCGGCCGTAGTCTTTTGATTGGCCGCCAAATGGGCGCTGATAAATGCGGCCTTCCTCGGTGCGGGTAAAGGGCAGCCCCATGTGTTCTAGCTCAAAGACTGCTTCGGGGCCCACCGAACACATATATTCAATGGCATCCTGATCGCCGATATAGTCGGAGCCTTTTACGGTGTCATACATATGCCAGCGCCAATCATCATTGGGGTCATTGCTGGCGATTGCACAGGTAATACCACCCTGGGCTGATACCGTATGTGAGCGGGTCGGGAATACCTTGGTAATAACCGCCGTTCTAAAACCGGACTGTGCCATTTGCAAGGCGGCGCGCATACCAGCACCACCGCCGCCAATCACGATTGAATCAAATGTAATGGTTCGCATATTCGACATAAATTAGATACCCCACAAAATTTCAATGCCCCAGACCGTATAAACTAAGGCAACGGCACCCAGCAGAGTTTGCGTGAGAATACGCAGCAGAGTTGCTTTAGTGCCGAGCATACGGTTGGTGAGGTAGTCGGTAATAACGGACCAGAGACCGATCCAGGCGTGGGCTACGGTGGAGAGCAGAGCGATCAAGCTAAACAGGCGCACCCAAAATTGATCGAACAGAGCTGACCAGCTCACATAGCCAAAATCTTTGGAGAAGAAAATAAAGCCCACTATAAACAGGGTGTAGGCCAATAGTATAACGGCAGAAATACGTTGAATCAGCCAGTCGTATAAGCCGCTGCGGCCAAAGTTTGTAATTGCCGTTACCATAACCAGAACCCCGCCAATAGAATTAAAATTGCAGAGAATGTGAGCACTAGGAGTGCACCAAAGCGGCCGCCTTCAAGGGATTCCCCAATCCCCAAATCCATCAGCAGGTGGCGAACGCCAGCCACTAAGTGGTAGATGAGAGCTGCCAGAGAGGCCCAAAGAACCAGCTTAATAGGAAGGCTGGAAAAGGCATCAGCAACCGTGGCAAAGCCCGATCTGGACGCGAGGCTGAGCTCGAGGGCGTAGAGTAGCAGCGCAATTACTGGAAAAAGGATAATACCGGAAACGCGATGCAGAAAAGATACCAGAGCAGCGGGGGGGAGCTTGATTGTAGAGAGATCTAAATTAACGGGTCTGTTTTTGTTCACAGGAGGAAACACCTTGTCGGTCCAAACGGCGGTCGCTTGATCCATTAATAAAGTGGAATTAGATGTGCTTAGCACATAAATTGAGCGGTTTTACCCAATAAAAGTGCATGGTGGAATCTGCGCGGATTATAGGCATACGCAATTCAAAACACAACGGAGGCGCCGTGTCTGAGCGGGTCTTTTTTTCTCTTGTGGGCGATGCATTGCTCACGGGAGTTTACCGCTCTGAAATCCGCATGATGGCGCGGAAGTTTAAAGTTCAGACAGGGTGCCAAAGGTGTGTAATTTCTATGCTCCGAAGCAGGTGCCAGATACTATGCTGCTGCCGGAGTATAGCTTAAGCTTGATTTGGTTTGACAATTTGGAGCCTGGCACTTAAGTTTGGCCGCGTTCAGCTCGGCCAGCCTTATGCTATTTCGAAACGAGTTGATGCTTTAGGTAGATGAGCGCTAACGGATGCGGTTTTATAAACCTAAGGCGCTATCATTTAGGCTGGGCTAAGCGTTGTCCCGCTCGCACATTCACAATCTATGTGCTGGTCTTCGGCAGTATTTAAGCTGAACCGAAATGCCATAACATAGCTAGAAAGATACTTTTTAGGAGTCTTTAATGTCTGATAAAAAAGCGCATTTAACAGTCGATGGTATCGACGGCGCCATCGACATGCCAGTTCTTTCCGGCACAACCGGCCCCGATGTTGTCGATGTCAGCAGTTTGACCGGCAAGGGCTTGTTCACCTACGACCCTGGCTTTGTATCGACCGCAGCCTGTGAATCCAAAATCACCTATATTGATGGCGCCAAAGGTGTATTGTTGCACGGCGGTTATCCCATCGAACAATTGGCTGAAAAATCGGACTATTTAGAAACCTGCTATCTGCTGATGAATGGTGAACTGCCGAATGCCCAGCAAAAAGCTGAATACCTGCAAACCATCATGTCGCACACCATGGTGCACGAATCGCTGGTAAATTTCTTTAAAGGTTTTCGCTACGATGCCCATCCAATGGCAATGATGTGTGGTGTCGTCGGCGCCTTGGCATCTTTTTACCATGACTCTTTGGATATTAATAACCCAGAACATCGCAACATTTCCGCATTGCGGCTGATTGCTAAGATGCCGACTTTGGCGGCTATGTGCTACAAACACTCCAAAGGCCAGCCCTTTATGTATCCGGATAACAGGTTGGGTTATGCGGAAAACTTTTTGCACATGATGTTCGGTAACCCCTGCGAACAAAGTGAGATTGACCCGATTGTTGCCAAGGCGATGGATGTGATTTTTCTGCTGCATGCAGATCACGAACAAAATGCTTCAACGTCTACGGTGCGTTTGGCTGGCTCCTCCGGCGCCAACCCCTTCGCCTGTATTTCTGCCGGTATCGCCGCACTTTGGGGGCCTGCCCACGGCGGTGCCAACGAAGCGGTGGTGAGTATGCTGGAGGAGATTGGTGACGAGAGCCGTATTGAGCAATTTATTAAGCGCGCCAAAGATAAGGCAGACCCATTTCGCTTAATGGGCTTTGGCCACCGGGTGTATAAAAACTTTGATCCGCGCGCACGGGTGATGCAAAAGATCTGTGATCAGGTGCTCGGTGCCATGGGCGCCGAGAATGATCCGTTGTTCAGAATTGCCAAGCGACTGGAGCAGATCGCATTGGAAGATAGCTACTTTATTGATAAGAAGCTCTATCCCAATGTCGATTTTTACTCTGGTATTATTATGAAGGCGATTGGCATTCCTACCGACATGTTTACGGTGATCTTTGCTACCGGCCGCACCGCGGGCTGGATTGCCCATTGGAACGAAATGATTTCAAGCCCCTATAAAATTGGCCGTCCGCGCCAGCTGTATAGGGGTTATACCGCGCGTGATTTCGTCTCCCTCGACCAGCGTTGAGGCATCTGGCTGCTTGCAACAGTTTTGCCGCTCAAGGCTGTTGCAGGTTTGCGCGCGGATACATAGTCGTGCTGATACACCGGCCCCACGCCTAGGCTCCAGAGAATAACTGAGCCAATCAGCACCGACACCAGCATAACTAACCCTACAGTGACCACGGAGCAGGAGTATATAAACGCCTGCTCTGTATTCATGCGCATCAGTATTGGTATTCCGGCAAAAAGCAGATAAATGGCATAACAGATTGCCAGCATGGTCACTCCGACATTGAGCCACACATGTGGGTACAACAGCGTGATGCCGGAGATAAAAATGGGTGCGGTAACAAATACTGCCAGAGCAGTGCCCTCGTAGTGGTGGGCATCCATATCCCCTTTAACACCAAATGATTTCGCCATCCAATTAATAAATTCACCAAATAAATAAACTCCTGCCAAAATGGCAAAATAGGTTGCCAGTACCAAGGTCAGCCCACTGATTGGAGTTAACTTGGCCGAGTGGGTGCCCACGGTAAAACCTACCCAAGTGACACCGATATAACCGGCGACGCAGGGAATTAATGCCAGAAATGGCACATGGCTGAAAAAAACCTGAACAAATGAGTGCCTGTCAGCACGAATAGCCTGCCAAGTTTTGTTGGGGTTAATAAAAATGCCCAGGGTGTGGCTTAAGAATCGCATAGAAATCCCTTCTGCAAACGGTATTTTGCAGTATCGGGTTGTTAGTGAGAATTCACCAATCTTGAAGCAATATTGCACGTCATTTTTTTTGAGGGTGTTGCCACTAATTTGGTCGGGTTTGGCGCACATTCAAATACTAAACATAAAACGTTAAAGCACTATTTAAAAAAATCCTACAAATTTTCGCATAAATCATGGAGCCTAGTAAGCAAGCTTGGTGTTTTCAATAAATCACTGGTAAGATTTTGTCTTTTAGGAATATATCAATAATTATTAGGCAAATAATTTTCAATGCATTGCATTATAAAATCTCCAATCCTTCCCGTTAAATTTATGATTGCCGTGTCGGCAAGTAATGGGCTAAACAGAGATTTCAAAAACTTACTACCAGAAAATAAAACTCTTCTAGACAGTAAAAAGTATCAGGCTGGCGGGCAAGTTTACCAGTATATGAAATATTAAGGTATAAAAACAAATAAAGTTAAAACATTTGTATATGACCACCAGGGGAAATGGATTGACGCCATTAAGATACCTCAATAAAATTTTCCCATAATAAACGATAGGCCAATGATTCATTTGCAGCAGGTAGAGGGCGCAACGGCAGGTAATTCCCAACCTCTTATTAAGCTTAATCTAGCTTTGAAGGGCTCAGGTATTGCAGTAGAGTTAGCTACATTAATACTGGAACTGATTCCATCGCAGATTAAAGCACTCGCTGTAAGCTCTGTTGATTTGATTGATGGTATTGAATTATATCGGCTACCTAGTGATGGTATTACTAGCGCCATGCTCAATACCCGTGTTGACCCTTATGCCCTTTTTTCCTGAACACCATGGCCGTGGAATCGGTATTTACATGACAGAAAGTGGCTGCGCAACCTCGGGCCACATTATCAACTACACCAAACTGGGCGGCGGGATAACGTTCCACGCTGAGAATGTTACTGGTATTTTATGTGCGATTTCCCCAGGGGCACGGATTTATTGTCGTGGTGATGCGTTACTGCTTTTTGCATCAGGTCTAACCGGAAATGACGGTAACCTGTGGACCCGTTTAAACGGAAACGCCAGTAGCAAGGATTACATGGCACTGGATTGTGACTGTGACAAGCTCGTCTATAACAATCAGGTCATATCGTTTAACTCGGCGGGTAATAATGGTAATAACAGCGGTAACATTTCTTCACCTGATAGGGGGTTTAATGTCAACACAGTAGGTGCCTATGATGATGGCATTGACACCATTTACTTGGATAATGCTTCAGGCAATGTGCGTGTGGTACTCGATCGGTTAAATGATGCTCATTGCACTTACACGCACCGTACCGATGCACATCCTATGGACATGGATAGCTTCGTGGTTGCCTCCAATGGCAAGCAAGTTGGCAGCTCTGTAAGCTTCGATAATTCCTACGAAATGGTTAACTTCTATCCACAGTTAACAGGCACCTATATGGAAAATTAAACGCCGTGCAAACTGCGATACTAATGCTAAGTTTCATACGGGTATTTTCATTAGTTGGTAAACGGCAGCTTTGCTGCACCTATCGGCAGTGGATAAAGGTATTTGCAAATATAGTATTGTTCATTGCCATTTTCTTTCAAGCCTAAAAAAGGTAGCCTCTTATGAAATTGCAGGGAATAAGTAAACTAGCAAAAATTTTAACTATTTTTATTTTTTCAGGGTCAATACTGGCTGCACAAGAGACTTTTTCTCAAATGCACAATCAGCCGGTTAGAATAGAAGCCTATTTCTGGAATTCTGGGCCACTAAGTGGAGCAAATAGTCAGGTTGGGTACCATCGAATGGAAGTTCAGGGTGCAGTCTCTTTGCGTCTTCATTTCGATGGTATCGACCTAGGGCAAGCGAGTTATATTACTGTGACATCATTAGCTGATGGCGCCACTCAAACCCTTGATGCAGAAACCATGTTGAAGGATAAAAATAAAAGTGCAATTTTCAATGGCTCTCAAGTAGAGGTACGCCTATTTGCAATGGAAGAAGAGACCATTCAGGTTGGTATTGTCGGCGTGGAAATCGGAGAGCAAGATTTTTCAAGCCACTCACAGTGTGGATCAACGGATGATCGTATTGCATCGAATAATCCTGCTGTTGGTCGCCTGAATGCTGGATGTACTGCATGGTTAATCGATAATGATAAAGTCGTCACTGCTGGACATTGCCTTGGTGGTTATGATGGTTCAGAAATACTTGAATTTAACGTGCCGATGTCCAGTTCCAATGGCTCAATCAGGTATGCAGATCCAAAAGACCAATATAGGGTAATTGCCAGCAGTATTGTTTCAATTGCAGCTGGGGTTGGTAACGATTGGGGTGTCTTTGAAATTCGACCCAACTCACAAACTGGCAGAACCGCCCATGAAGCTCAAGGGCGTACTTTTAGAATCTCCCGAAACCATACTGCTGCAAATATTCGCATAACGGGCCATGGTTCTGATTCTGGAAGTGCCAATCTCACCCAGCAAACACATGTCGGCCCATTGGTGAACGATAGTGGCACCAGGGTGCGTTACCAAACGGATACCACAGGCGGCAACTCAGGTAGCCCCGTCATAGATGACTCAACTAATAGCGCGATTGGGGTGCATACACATGGCGGCTGCAGCTCAATTGGGGGGTCAAATAGCGGCACCGCACTTAAGAATGCGAATTTTTGGGAAGCAACACAAAACTTTAGCAATTAAAGCTGATTGTTAGGGGGCTCACTAGCTTGTGCTAACGAGACGGATTAAGCTCAGTGTAAACATGCAGCCAAGCAAGCTACACTCTCATTTTCTGATATTGTGTGTCGCCTCGAAAAAAGCAGGGTATCCAGGCAGCTTTTCCTGTGGGACTCCCTTGTGAGGCGGCAAGCTATGAAGAAGTAAAGACCAGAAGCTTTTCATCGTATTGAGATAAATTTAACAAAACTCTTCCCCATGCTCATTACTTGAATGAAAAACCGGGTAGCGGGCATGTCCCCGGCGAATTAGCGGGCCGTAAATATCGTATTCATCCGTATAGGTAATCGTACCTATGGTAGCGAACTTTCTACCATAGGGTGCATGGTTTTTTCTGAGTGTTCTCCAGGCTAAGAATAACCACATCACCACCTCTAAGGCTTATTTTCAGAATCAATGTTTCCAAACTTTCGATAGGACTGCAGAAGAAGGATCAATTAAAGTGAGTGTGGTTTTAATGCTACGATGCTATGATGGACATTAGCGCAACTGTATAATTTAGTCTGATAGGAGGAAATTTTGGGTGCGAATAAAAAAGCAAAAAATTCAGTAAGTCTTGTTAAAAGTTTTGAATCATTTCGTTGTCAAAAGCATACAAGCTTGAGATTTTGGAAGAAATAATTAATAAGGGTAGAAAAAAAGTAACGTTATACTGCGCGACCTTTACTTGAATTTTTATAAGTTAACCTTAAAAAGGTGTACATATGAAAATATTATTGATGTCAGGAAGCTTTCACTCTGAAAGCAAAAGTATAGCAATATTGAATGCTGTTAAGACTTACGCTCCTGAACACGAATATATCTTTCCATGGTTGGATAAGTTTCCCTTTTATTGTGAAGACTTGAGCGCAAAAAAGCCCAATGAAATATTAGAGCTTATCAATACAGTTAAAACTTGTGATGGTATTATAATTTGTACGCCTGAGTATAATCACAGTGTGCCGGCGGTGTTGAAGAATGCTATTGATTGGTTATCGAGGCCTGCTTTTAACTCAGTGTTAAAGGCAAAGCCAATTACAATTATCACTCAGGCTAGCAGCCCTGTTGGTGGCGCAAGAGCTCAAGCCCATATAAAGCTAATACTCGATTCTACATTATCTACTATATACCCTTGCCATGAGATGATGATATCAGGCATTGACAATATACTGGATAATTCACGCAAGATTGTTGATAGAAAAATTGAGTCTAAGCTAAAGATGCATTTATTGGGCTTTTTTGAATTTATAGGGTAATAAAAGCCATAAGCGGGGGAGTTAGCAATATTTTTCGGTTTTGTCGTAAAAGTCACGATTTTCTCGACCTTTGAGATCTTGAGTTCTGGTCAAGTTTGCAAGTGTCTACCACTCCAGCAGTGTAACCCTGTATGTGGCCCTTTTTTCCTCTAGTTATTCACACTTCTTTATTGATAACTTGCAAGTGGGCTGTTCAAATAACACCCTTACAGAAAACAATGGGTATTATCAAATAGGTGGCCATGCTAATGCTGGGATTCAAAACCTTTCGCTCAGTTCCATGCGCAATTTCTGGCATTTAGGCTACGTAGTTGATGTTTCGATGCAATTAAACCAGAACTATATACTAGTTTATCGAGTTCATGGCGCTCGCAGACTAAATCTATTTGAATATAGGCGTTATTTACTTGGATAAAATCTGGCAGGTGATGAAGTGGAGGCATAAAGAGCGGTATCAGCTGTTACTGAGAGCTGCACAATAATTGCAGCGTCTGTTTGGATGTGTGAAAAATACTTCGGTGGTTTGACGGTACATAATACTGCTAGGCAGAAGGTGCCGACCCTATGAGAATTTTCTGTGAACCTTAGTTTAAATATTTTTATGAACAGCTCGATTCGATCTGCATTTTCTTGCATAATGTGTTCGAAGTAACCTGCCGTTGCTTGCGGTGTTATGCAGTTTGTTAGGAAGTCATGAGGGAAAGATGAAAAAATATTCGATAATCACATTGTTATTTTTAGCTGGATGTTCAGGGGTTCACTTTAGTAAAACGGGTACATTAGAACCTTTGGCAAGAGAACCTGGATGTGGGTATGCTGTTTACACGACAATGCCAGAAAGAAAATTTAGCGAGCTTGGTGTTATTAGTTTTACTGGGCCACCCGCTAGAAAGCCAAAAACAGTAGATAAAGTAAGAGAGTTGTCTGGCGAAACTATTTGCACAGCTGGGGGTAATGCACTGCTTTTATGGGATGTTAATGGGTATGGCACCTTTCTAAAGGGAACTGTGATTCAGGTGCAAGATTGATCCTGCCTGCCATTATTAAAACGAGGAAAGAGCAGATCAAACCTTATAGATAACTAGGCATGTGTTCAAGAAGTTTAATCTCTTTGGGCCTAATTCCCCGCAGCTTACTGCGATATAAACGCTGAGCAATGCGAAGCGAGCGAATTCAGCTTAATACCCCGTCCCTTGGGGCGGGGATGTTTATTTGGATTTTATATTCTGAATTGCTTCGGTTCTGAATTTGGTTAAACAAAAAATAGAATTGATCTGTCTGTACAGAAGTAGCAGCAAGAAATCTGCCGAACAGGAGGGTTGTAAGCTTCGAAGGTATAGATATCGCTGGAAGGTTGGGCGTATATTTTCCTGGTTTGGCAATTATCGCCGCTTGGTTGTTCATTAGATGGGTATGTCATTGATCACGCTGAAACCGTTTCTAGGGAGTGATGGTGGTAATTTGTATGTGCCGTGTGCTGGCCTGGTGTTGTGTGCCGTACTGCTTTGTCAGTCGGTATAGCTTATTGGATGAGGAGTGCTAAATATCAAACCATTTCATTTGTCATTCGTTGTACCAAGCCTGGAAGAGGCAAGAGAATTTTATGTAAACCTACTGGGGTGCAAGGTGGGTCGAGATGCTGGAGAGTGGATTGATATAATGTTTTATGGGCATCAAGTCACTATGCATCAAGAAAGGGATGGAGTGATAGCAAAACCTATTGATCACTTTGGGCCAGTGTTAGAAAAAGATGAGTGGCTGAAGGTCTCTGCTTCTCTTAAGGCCAATTTAATCGCTTTTGAAATGCCGCCTTTAATCAAAGGTGAAAATACACGAGGTGAAGTGGGTAAATTTATCGTCCAAGACCCAGCAGGTGATTTACTTGAGTTTAAATACTATGCTAACTTCACTGGTACTGTTGCATTGGAAAGTGCGCAAATAAAAGCCGTATGTGATATGGAGTGTTAGGTGAAGCCGTATGCTTATCAATGTAGGTCAATAGCCAGGGATTAGAGGCAAAGTCATTTAAATTTTTCAATGCGCAACGCTAGAGGGTATCACAAGGGTCATTTACCCTGTGATTTAATAGCAATTTTTGCCAGGTTGCCTTTTACTTCTACCTCCAGGCGCATCAAGAGCTTATGCAGACTTGCGTGATTCAACTGCGGTTTTTTGGATAATAGCAATCATTTTTGCATCACTGCGATATATCTTAATAGCGTCTGCCTGCTTGGCCAGCCAACTACCCGCCATTGGAAGGGCGTCAAGGTTGCAATATTTGCAGCAGAACCTTTGTTATACTTGCGCGCTTCAATTTTCAGGTTCGGCTTTGGAGTGTATTCAAAGGGCGAATGCAGGCGGGGCTAATTTTCAGTGAATTCAGATTTTATTCAACAAATTCAACAACGTAGAACTTTTGCTATCATCTCTCACCCCGATGCAGGCAAAACTACGGTGACCGAGAAGTTGCTGCTATTTGGCAATGCAATTCAGCTAGCGGGCTCGGTCAAGGGCAAGAAGGGCCCCCATGCGCGCTCCGATTGGATGACTATGGAG
>JAHZJJ010000110.1 GCA_022600975.1 Gammaproteobacteria bacterium | reverse complement strand
TCAGTCCGAAGACCTTTCGCGCTCGACTTGCATGTGTTAGGCCTGCCGCCAGCGTTCAATCTGAGCCATGATCAAACTCTTCAGTTTAAAGAGTCGCCGTACTTCAACTGCTAAAAGCAGCTTCCGTACAACTTAAGTTCTGCTCGGAAAAAACTCGGATCCGAAGATCCTAATTACGTAATTCATTGACTGAGTTACTTACTTCCGATAAATCGTTTCTGGCCGAAACCAGATGTATCGATTCGCCATTCCGTAAGCACCCACACATATTGCTTGATTGATTTTTTAAACAACTCAGTTGAGCGCTAGGCCCTAACTGTGGGAGGCGTATTCTACACTTCCCGCCTAATTAAGCAACTGCTTTTTCAGGACTTTTTCTCCGTCTTCAAATGACCTTAATGAGCCTTTCGAAGACTGCCAAACCCGTTTTTGTTTGGCTTCAAGTGGCGTGCATTATAAGTGCTTCACTTGCTTTGGCAAGCTTTTTTTCAAGGGATTTTTCTAATAAAATCAATTGGTTAGGCTTACCTCTCCGCTGCCTCCTGGGCAACGAAGGCTGCGAACTATACGGCCCATCAAAGACGCTGGCAAGCACTTTTTTTCAATCTCTGGAAATAAAATACTACAGCCACACTATTGCCGCCGCCTATAGACTAATCGCCTTCCTTCGAGCCTTCGGAATCGGCCGTTTCTGCCACCGATTCATCGCTGACTGACCCAGCGTGAGATTTACGCAGGCGCCGCCAAATCCAGGCTACCGGACCAGAAAAAGTGTACACAATCGCGATCGACATCAGCACCCGTGGCGGATCAATAGTCACCAGCGCAAAAATCAGAATAACCGCCAACATCATGACAAAAGGCACCCGACCCTTGAAGTCCACGCCTTTGAAACTGGAATACCGGATATTTGAGACCATTAACAAGCCGACAGCAATAGTGACCACCCCTACGATAAAAGCAAGGCCGCTGCCCACCTCTAGGTCAAAGCCCGCCCACACCATACTGGCCACAATTGCCGCCGCTGAAGGACTGTTCAGACCAATAAAGAAATTCTTATCGACCGTACCAACTTGCGTATTGAATCGCGCTAACCGTAGGGCTCCACAAGCTACATAAATAAACGCCGCTGCCCAACCAAACTTACCGAGCTTGTCAAGCGCCCAGCTAAACACCACCAATGCCGGTGCCAGGCCAAACGAAACCATGTCTGACAAAGAATCATACTGCACTCCGAAGGCGCTCTGGGTATTGGTTAGCCGCGCTACCCGACCATCCAGCCCATCTAAAAGCATGGCCACAAAAATAGCGATGGCCGCCGCTTCGAAGTTACCACCCATACCGGCGACAATCGCATAGAAGCCACTAAACAGGGCGCCGGTGGTAATGAGATTTGGCAGCAAATAAATACCTCTCGCCCGCACCTTTTTGCCACTGGCCGAAACCTCTTCTTCAATATGCTCAGCAACGGGTAAACCGCTTTCTTCTTCGACACCTTCATTCAACGAGCCTCTTTTAGCGCTCATAGCTACTCCGTTTTCGAGGGTTAGTGCAATAAATCTACCTGACTTTTGAGATGCTTCAGGCAACACGATGCTACACCAAAATGCAAACAAAAAAGCGGCAAGCTTGTTTAGCTCTTCCGCTCGCTGATCACTGTAGCAATAGCCGCTACCTGATGAGCATAGATACAGCCTCCAAGACTTGGTATCAATTTCCGTCCAACTAATTACACTTCGATACCACCCTCAAGCCACCCGACCGTCGCCACAGGTGGCAAAAAAACCAAGCCGAAGGGAAGCAGGCTCCGAGATAGTAATGCCGGGCGGGGTCATCGCAATATCATTCGGCCTGCTCACTCCTCACAATTGACCTGATAGATTTGCACACTCCGACCAACTGGAGACAATCAACTTAACTGGAGCTGCAAAAAAAACTTGACCACATCCTATCCCAGAGCTGGGACGTGCTTGACAAAGTCGCTCGTAATGATTAAAAACGTGCGATCTCAGAATATAATGGCCGCCAGCTGAGAATTGAATAGATATAACCAACGATTGAGTAGGAATACAATATGAAAAGAAGTTTATTGTCCGCAAGCATCAAAAAAAATCTAGGGCTCACCGCAGCTGTGATTTTGCTCCCATCCATGCCTGCTTTTGCACAAGAAAATGCAGCATTGCAAGGAAATACATCACCAGTAGAAGAAGTTATAGTAACCGGCTCGCGTATTGCTCGCGACCCGCTTTCCACCACTGGCCCAATTACTCTTCTTTCTTCTGAAGATATCCAACGCTCTGGGGTTGGCACGATTGATGAACTACTCAATCAACTACCCTCTACGGGTACCACCGGTATTAACGGCAACGACAATAATGGCGGTGCCGGTCTGGCCTTTGTCGATCTCCGCAATCTCGGCTCAGCTCGCACCCTGGTTTTGGTGAACGGCCGCCGCTACGTATCTTCAACCTCCAGCGTTGCCTCCGCTGTAGACCTGAACAACATTCCGGTTGATATGATTGAACGCATTGAAGTGCTCACCGATGGTGCCTCTGCAATTTATGGCTCCGATGCTGTCGCCGGCGTAATTAATATCATTATGAAGGACTCCTTCGATGGCGTACGCATCAGTGCTCGCGGCGGCGCCACCACCGAAGGTGGTGGCGAGAATGGCGAGGTTTCCTTCACCTTTGGCGGCGAAGGGGAGCGCGGCAAATTTATTGCCAATATCAGCCACAATCAGCGAGATGAAATTCCCACAAGTGATCGCGACTGGGCCAGCGTCACAACCTCTTCTGCCTCCCTCAATGGCAATATTTCTGCATATGGTGAGAAGTTCACCGTCGCTGAAGATGGCCTCTCTTTGACCGATGGTGAAACCAGACTCAATCTCAGCCCATTCACTTGGCTGAGCACCGCCGTAGAGCGCACCAGCGCCAACTTCGCCGGTACCTTTACTATTTCCGACAATGTGGAAGCCTTTGGCGAGGCCACTTACACTCATAAAGTCTCTAATCAACTCTTGGCTGCACAACCATTTACCAAGGTTGGCGGTTTCGAAATTGACCCTCAAAAAAATCTGTCACAACCGCTTCAGAATCAACTCTTGGCAAAATGGCAAAGAGCAGTGATTAATCGTGAAGAGTGGTTCAGGGACAACCCAGGAAAAGACTCAAATGACAATCCATTTCAACCCGGTGAAAACTGGTACGACAATGTAAGCTTAAGTATTCGTCCGTTGGCTGGAGGTGGTCGGGCTAGTGAACAAACCACCGACACCTATCGTATTGCCGGTGGCCTACGCGGCGATTTCAGCAATGGCTGGAACTGGGAGACCTTTGCCAGCTATGGTAAAAATGAGGGCGAAAACTCCACCGCCAACTCTTATAATAGAAGCCGGCTCCAGGCAATTCTAGCAGGTGAAACCGAGGTAAACCCAGTTATTCGCGGCGCTCTGACCCCGGAGTTTCTAGAGCAATTTCGCTATACCGACCGCGAAGATAACGTTTACGAACTAATCAATCTAGCCGCGAACTTATCTGGTGATATTGACGCGATCACCTTCCAAGGGGGTGCGTTGGGCTTTGCTGCAGGCGTGGAATTCCGCGATGAATCCGGTAAGTTCAACCCTTCTGAAGAAACACAAAGCGGGAGCAGCTTTGGAAATCAACAGGACGCTACCGGTGGCGACTATTCAGTGACTGAATTCTTCACCGAATTCAAGCTGCCTCTGGTGGAAGAATTGCCACTTATAAAAGAGTTAACCGTTGATGCCGCGCTACGCTACTCGGATTTCAGCACCTTTGGTGGCCAAAGTACCGGTAAGCTAGGGTTGGTATACGCGCCGATTGAAAGTCTACGCTTTCGTGCCAGCGTGTCTAACTCATTCCGCGCACCGGGCATCTACGAACTATACCGTGGCAATTCCCAAAGCTTCGAATTTCTGGTTGACCCCTGTGACACCAGTGAGAAAAACAAAGATGGACAAGGGGCCTTTTGCAACATTGTACCCCCAGGCTTTACCCAAGATAGCGATCAGGTTCCAACCAACATTGGCGGCAATAGTGAGCTGACGCCAGAAGAGGCAACCACCATAACCGGTGGGTTGGTTTGGACGCCAAGTTTTACAGATGACCTATCGATTACGGTCGACTACTTTAACATTGAAATCGAAGATGCCATTACCTCACAGGACCTGCAAACTGTTCTCAACGACTGCAACCGCAGGGGCATTGCCGGTGCCTGCACATCTATCACCCGCATAGACGGCGGCGAAATCTCTAGACTGGAAGGTGCTTTGAGGAACCTTGGCCGCATCGATACCAGCGGTATTGATTTTGATATAACCCAAAACCTCAATTTCAATGCCGGACGTTTGGCATTGCGCATGCAGGCAACGCATCTACTGGAATATGAAGAGTTCGATAAAAAAACCGGCCAAACAACTGATCTGCTCGGAAAAGTTACAGAAGGTATTGGTGTTTACACAAAGTGGCGCGGCCTCGCCAGCGTCACCTGGTACAGCGACAACTGGGATGCCGGTATTGACTTTGAACATACAGGTAGCGGTGAAACCTTCACTGAAGAACCTACATCAGTTAGCTCACGGACCTACCTCAACCTAAAAGCGGGCTGGAATATCAATGACGCTCTGCGCCTATCGGCCGGTGTGGATAATCTTAGCGATCAAGAACCACAAGATCTTACTGGCAACGGAGCGTTCGCCAGCAGCTACGACTTCCGTGGCCGCTATGCCTGGGCTGGAGTTAGCTATCAATTTTAAGCTTTAGCATAACCGCCCTCTAAGAAAGAGAGCACCGTTCGGTGCTCTCTTTCTTACCTTCCCAACTCTACTTCCCCCTGCACTTAATCAAACTGGATTCGGCCAGTACAATACTGTCACTCAGTATGGTATAAGCCTTTCAAACTAACCAATTACTCACCCATCTCCCACCCATTCGTAATCGGATAACGGCGATCACGGCCAAACCCACGCTGAGAAATACGCACTCCCACCGCGGCCTGACGGCGCTTATACTCGTTGGCATCCACCAGCCGCACCACCCGCTGCACCGTTGCAGCATCAAAGCCACGGCTGATAATTTCACTGGCACTATGATCCTGTTCGATATACAGATTTAAAATCTGATCGAGAATCTCATAGGGGGGCAAACTGTCTGAATCTAATTGGTCCGGCGATAATTCTGCACTGGGGGGACGGCTAATCACTGTCTCAGGAATGACCGACGACAAGCTATTGCGGTAGCGCGCCAGTTCAAATACCAGCACCTTGGGCACATCTTTCAAGGCATTGTAGCCACCAACCATATCGCCATAGAGGGTTGCATAACCCACCGCCAGCTCGCTTTTATTGCCGGTGGTCAACACCATGGCGCCTTTTTTGTTGGAAATTGCCATCAACAGTAGGCCGCGGGTACGCGCTTGTAAGTTTTCTTCGGTTGTATCTCGTTCTGTGCCTGAGAACTCTCCGCTAAGTGCCTGCATACAGGCATCAAAAATAGCTTCAATGCCGATTACACGATAATCGATACCCATCCGCCTAGCCTGCTCTGCCGCATCGTTTTTCGATAACTCAGAGGTATAACGAAAAGGCATCATCACCGCCTCAACGCGCTC
>JAHZJJ010000109.1 GCA_022600975.1 Gammaproteobacteria bacterium | reverse complement strand
TGGTCGGCATGGATGGCGTGCAATATCGATATATTGATCAGTTAGCTACCCCTGGTTTCGATCGTCTGCATATAACCAAAGCCTATGCCGGTGGCGTAACTAGTAGGTTCACGGAACAGGCTACTAGCAGTGGCCCAGGTTGGAGCACTATACTCACAGGTGTTTGGGTTAACAAGCACGGTGTGTCAAATAATAATGTTGGCCCCGCAGACAGAGCCTGGCCCAGCGTTTTTCGCTTTATTCATAATGCCAATCCCTCTGCCAAGCTTTATTCATTTGCAACCTGGGGGACCATGAATACGCTTTACTTCCCTTATGATATGCCATTGTTAACGGCGCGTTCAGAAGGTGGCGGTGATGACAAAAGCACCAATTTGGCGCTGGAGGTATTGCAAAATGATAGTCCTGATTTCATTTTTATTCATTTGGATGAACCTGATGGTGCGGGCCATAACGATGGCTGGGGGCCGGTGTACGAGCAGTCCATTATCGACAGCGATGTCCGCTTGAGCAAACTGCTGGATGAAGTAGACAGGCGTGAACGCCAGTTGGAAGAGGATTGGCTGGTCTTGGTAGTAACAGACCATGGCCGTGAGCCTAGAGACGGTTATTCACATGGCGGCCAGAGTGCCAGCGAAAAGACGATCTTTATTGCCAGCAGCGAGCCGCTGAATGATGAATATAAAAAATATGCTTCCGTCTTTAATGAAGACTATGACGGTTTATATCACTACCCTGGGCAAACCTATGTGGTGCCAACCATACTGGAATTTTTGGATATTAATTCGGCAAAAGGCTATCTTGATGGCCTGCCGCTACTAGGTACTATCGACACCACGCGGATTTACAGTGTTATAGCAGAGAAAGCCTGTGGCTTTGAATGGAGTTCAGTTGCAGGAAAACCTAGGGAGTTAGCGCCTACTGAGCATCTGGCCAAGTTTGATTGTGAAGGTAATACCGATCCATTTCTTATTCAAGGGGAGTACATTTACGTGAATATTTATGGCTCATCTTGCGGTTTCCAGTGGAATTCTATCAAGGGAGTTCCAAGCATTTTGGGTGCCAACGAACATATTGCCAAGTTTGACTGCAGTGCTAAAGCTGATGCCCTGAATATTGACGACAAGTTTATTTATAGCACTATTCAAGCGGAGGCCTGCGGTTTAGAGTGGCATGCTCAAAGTGGTGAGCCAGGCACAGTAAATGCCAATGAGCATGTTGCTAAATTTGATTGTGACGGGAACACAGATCCGCTTATTTTTGAGTAATTTAGACTGTTAGCTTTTGCATAAAATATTTTTTTGGGAAATTATATAGCTTTATTGAGCAGTCATTCTTGGAGGACACCTTGTGATTTTTGGGTGTCCTTATTGTCAATTTTAGTAGCAAAAGTTTAGACACATTTAAGCCGATATCGCACCATAATCGGTTCTGTCGAAAAAATTTTTCTCGAGCAAACCCCACCTGTATTTTGACAGATTTAACCTGCGAGTGCCATGAACTGGCGGTAAGCTGGAACGCCCTCTTGGTTCAATTGCCCTTTGCGGATCAAATGGGCCGTCTCATCTCGGGCTGCCGACAGCATAAACTCAATGGTATCGCCATGTTTATCAATGGCGCTATACAAATAAATCCACTTACCTTTGACCTTGATGTAAGTTTCGCCCATACGTCATGTAGTGGCTACTTTGCGCTATTGTTTTTTTCGCCTGTACTGCAATCAGCGGGGAGTAGCGGACAACCCAGTGATTGTGGAGTGATCAACTGTAACATCACGCGTTTGCATGATCTCTTTAAGCTCACGGAAAGAAACAGAATAGCGCACATAAAAAAAGATCAAGTGCAGGATCACAGCTTTGGGGTAATGTGCACCTTTAAAACTGATCAACCTCAAGATCTCAAAGTCAAACTTAGAGCAACAGGGTGTCTTGTTACTGGAAGCCTTAAAAGAGTGCAGTCTTTTCGACAGAACCTACAGCAAACCCTTTTTATATCAAAAAAATCTGTACAGGCCCTTAGGCGCGCCCTGGCCTACCTACACAGTGATAAATAATACCGCTCTCGGCTAACTGTTCTGGGTCATAGAGGTTACGCCCATCGAACACCAGTGGCTGCTTGAGTTTGGTGTGGATACTGGATATATCTAGGGTCTTAAATTGCTGCCATTCTGTGGCGATGATCAGCGCATCGGCACCATCCAGGGCACTATCTTTGGTGCCGCATAAATGCAAACCCTTGCGGTTGCCATAGAGGCGCTCACACTCTTCCATTGCCTCGGGATCATAGGCTTGCACCATTGCGCCTTTTTTCCATAAATACTCCATTAGTGCGCGACTGGGTGCCTCGCGCATATCGTTGGTATTAGGTTTGAACGCCAGCCCCCAAAGGGCAAATATTTTGCCTTTTAACTGCCTTTTAAAGTGGTTGTTGATCTTGTCTCGTATATAGTGCTTCTGATGTTGGTTACGCGCTTCCACTGCGCTCAGTATATCGGGGGAAAGTTGCAGTTGCCGAGCAGTATTGATGAGAGCCCTAAGATCTTTGGGAAAGCAGGAGCCACCGTAACCGATACCGGCATAAATAAAATGATAACCGATGCGAGGATCGGAGCCGATGCCCTGGCGCACAGACTCGATGTCGGCACCCACTTTGTCGGCAAGTGTTGCCATTTCATTCATAAAGCTGATTTTGGTTGCCAGCATGCAGTTGGCCGCGTACTTACAGAGTTCGGCACTGCGGGTATCCATGGTGATAATTCTCTCATGGTTGCGATTAAATGGCGCATAAAGCTGACGCAGTTTGTTTTCTGAAGCTTTTTCGCTAGTGCCGATAATGATTCGATCCGGGCGCATACAGTCGGTTACCGCGGAACCCTCTTTGAGAAACTCCGGGTTGGAAATTACATCAAATTTCAGTGCTGTCGCTGCGCGTTTGGCAAGAGTGCTAACTATAGTTGCACGTACTTTGTCGGCGGTGCCCACCGGAACTGTGGATTTGTTGATAATATATTTTTTATCCTGCATATGTTCGGCGATAGTAGTGGCTACTGTGAGAACATGGCGCAAGTCAGCAGAGCCATCTTCGTCAGGTGGGGTGCCCACGGCAATAAAAATCAGCTCACCATGTTCCACACCGTCGGCTGCAACCGTGGAAAAAATTAGGTTGCCGGAGGCTGTGTTGGCTTGCACCAATGGTGCTAGCCCGGGCTCAAAGATTGGTATATGTCCCTGCTGCAAGGCATCGATTTTTTGCTCGTCGGTATCGATGCACAGAATTTTGTGGCCGGCATCGGCTAAAACGGCGGCTTGCACCAGGCCCACATAGCCTGTTCCAAAAACGGTTACATTCATCGGTTGAATTCTGTTGTTAGTTTATCGCCATCGGCTGGCAAGGATGGATATAGTGACAATATAGTAATATTGATAGCCTGCGCAGGAGCCTAGTATGGACTCATGTAGTGATTATACCGTTGTTCCAGTAGCATCGCCGGAGATCGGAGGGCCCAGTCGGCGTACTGTGATTACTGTGGCATCCACACATATTCCCGACTATGGGGCAGGCCCATAGCGCTTTCCACTATATATTGGGCGTTGAGGGTGTTGTTTATTTCACGATGAAAAAATGCTCGACAGCGACTGGCCCAATCTCGACGTTTGGCGTCGTCCTGGTGAAATTCAAGGATTCGCTTTTGTAAGTTTTCTTCACTATCGAAATAGACAAGTGTCTCCGTTGGCATAAAATCGGCAAAGCGGGCACCGGTGTGAGTAAATATTAGCAGGCCGTTGCCCGCCATTTGAGCGATGCGCGCGGAGGAATACCATTTGATCCCCTCCTGGCGATTTAAATTTAGCCCCATTTTACTCTGAGCTAGCAGCTGATCATAAGCGAGTCCCCACACAGTGGGCTGGTCGCGCATACCTGGGGTGCAAAATGTTAAATCATCTGGTAATTGTGTGCACAATTGGTCGATGAGTTTTCTGCGTTGTGTATATTCTTGAGTGTTACTGCAAAATAACAGATCAGTTGGCAAGTTTGAGTATTGGCTGCTATCGGCAGTTTCCACCGCCGGATCTACTGGGTTGGGCATGTGCCAGAGTTTGGCGCGTTGGCCGGCAAAGCGCTGCAGTGCTTCGACAGCGCTGGATACAAATATGGCGTCGGCAATCTGGCAGCGTCTTTCAAGGTTGACAAGGTTACTGGGTACAAATAATGGGTCATTGTTGCAGGCAGCAATGACAATTTGAGGGTGCGAACGGCGAATTTCGACAAAGGTTTTATTGTCGATTAGATCGCAGTGGCCGAGAATCAGCAAGTCGGGAGCAAAGGCTTCGGTGGTTTGTAGTAGTCGCAGGTTGGTTTTTTTCTTGCCCAATTCACGAATGCCGAGCGGTGCTTCGAAGGCGGCGATATCACGATCGCTAAAAGCCAGTACGTTGTGGCCGCAACGGATCAGCCCAGTATATAGCTTTGATGCCCAGCTAACCCGAGTGTGGCCATATTTTCGGTATTGATGGTTGTCGACATGGAGAATGCGCATAGTGTTCTACGGAGTTATAATGATGGCTCTGTGCTGCCGTTGCATAGATCAGTGGATACTGTGAATTTTGGCATGTTAATAAAAGGGCGCTCGGGGTTCAATAGCGAAATGGCTTGCGGTAGCATGTCTATTGGTCGTGCTGGCAGCTTATCAATCGTCAGCGCAAACGTTTCATTTCCAGGGTTTTCCATTGCAACTGAATATCTGGCGTTTTTTGGATGGCATTCGCGCGCATGAAAAGCAGAGTGCGGCGTTGATCGGCGGTCTGCGGGGCTGCCTTGGAACTGGGTGTATCACTAGCCATAATATCAATTGTGGCGATTTGAAACCGTGGAAGCTTGGTAACTTGAATGCCCAATTGGGTCATTTGCCCAAGCCGCATTTTTTGGTTAGTGCCGGTCATCATAGCCACTGGCCAATGCTTCTAGCTCGACGCAAATTTGGCGGGCGCAGTGTGGTGATTAATCGCCCAAGCTTGCCGATTTGCTGGTTTGACTTTGCCATTATCCCCGAGCATGACCGCCCTCCAGCCTTGGCCAACGTGATTCTTATCCAGGGAGCGCTCTGTGATTCCCTGCCTCAGGGGGCGGTGAGCCCGGGTCGTGGCTTGCTGTTGTTGGGTGGACCCAGTAAGCATTTTAAATGGGATAAGTTATCCATCGCCGCATCTGGCCGCAAATTGCTTGGTGCGCCATTGCAGTGGGTGGTGTCCGACAGTCGGCGCACCCCAAGTGATGCGCTTGATACTTTGAGTGATGGACGTGCGGAAGTACACCACTGGCAAGATTGTCCACCTCAGTGGTTGACTGAGCAAATGGCACAGGCGCAACAGATTTGGGTGACCTGCGACAGTATTTCAATGGTGTTTGAAGCGCTGCAAAGCCAAGCACGGGTTGGTATTTTGTCACTGCCTAGCCGTCGTCGTGCAAATAAGGTGCGCGGCGCAATGCAGAGGTTGGTGGATCAAGGGCTGGTAAGTAACCAGGTAATGGATGTCTATCAACCAGTTGAGACACTCGGCATACCGTTAAACCAACAATTTCAATGTGCCCGCGCACTATTGCGGCGTTGTGGCAGTGAATTACAAACAGTGAATGAGTTAAGATGAGTAAGGTTCCCACACATATATGCCATTTGTTTGCTAGTCAGGTATTTGGTGGTTTGGAAAAGCATGTATTGGAGCAATGTCGATGGCAACGTGCTAATACTGATGCCAAAATAGCGGTGATCGCGCACCCGCGTTATCGAACAATGTTTGAACAAGAGGTCACTTTTCTGCCGCTCAATACTGATCGCAGTCGCCACAATGTGTTGTTGTATATCGATTTGTTGCGCACTATTCGGTGTAATCGTTTTGATTTAGTGCATGCACATGGGGGCAAGCCCGCTCAGTTGTTGCGACGGTTGAAGTTTTTTTTGCACAGCCAGTTGATTATTACCCGGCACAATATAAAGTATCCAAGTGACGATGTATCAAGGTATTTCCCCAACCGTATAGCTGTTAGCAAATTGGCTATAAAATATTCGAGTTTGGCTTGGGAAGTAATCCCTAACGGTACCGAGGTGACGTCATTAACAAGGGCGCGTCCGGAAGCTTTGATGCCCGATCGCCGAGCAGTGTTGGCGGTGGCGCGGCTGGTGCCTGCAAAAGGTCTAGATAGGTTGCTGCAGGCCTGGAAGTTGGCGAAAACTGGCGATGCAATACTTTATTTGATTGGGGATGGGCCAGAGCTTAGAGCACTACAAACACTGGCGGAACGGCTCAATATCATACGAAGTGTACGCTTTGTTGGCTTTACTTCACAAGTGTTGAATTGGTATGTCAATGCAGATTTGATGGTGATGTCGTCTCGCAATGAAGGTGCGCCTTATACTATTGTGGAGGCTTTGTTGAGCGAGTGCCCAGTCATATCGACAGATGTAGGTAATGTATCTGAAAATATTCCGCCAGAGTATGTGGCCGCGGACGGCAATCCGCAGACGATTGCTAAGCTGTTAACCAAAGCTTTGGCACAGCAGCAGCAACTACGTGAGAACTATCAAGATTGCTTTGCACGGGCAAAAGCTAATTTGACGCTTGAAGCGATGAGCCGTAGCACTTGGCAAGTCTATTTGCGCGCGCATGGATAACGCTTATGCTCCAATAGCCGCTGGTATGAGCATTATCTCTTAATTTCTTATTAGCTCTCTAAATTCCTTGTGGCGAAGCCCCTGGCGCTCGGCCTCCTCCCAGCGAATTTGTTTGTCGGATAGTTCCCATTTCACTCGGATCCACATGCGCTGAATGCGCCGTTGGATATAGTGTTTATTAGCTGTTTGAGATATTTTGACTAAAGGTATAAATGCTGCGCAACCGAGGCCATCGATCAGGTAGAGTTCCGGCTGGCCGGATTCGTTTCGTACCACCAAATTATGTGGCAATATGTTTTTAGTCAACACACCGGACGCCTGGAGCCAATGGGCAAAGCGATCCAACGCAGCTTTGATTGAGTCGCATAATCCAAATTGCAGCAGGTAGTTTTCCAGCGTTATGGCGGGCTCGCCCTTATCATCGGTAATGAGTTGAGAGACAGCACCTGGGCCATGGCTGGTGGTTTGTATGCCATACCAGTGGGGCAAATGTCGCCAGACAATACTTCTCGTAGAAGCATTGCGCAATGCCTCTTGTAGATAACCCTGAGCCTCTCGTACATTGTCATCAAAGCGATTTTTGCCGAGCAGTTTTTTGTACCACGGTGCTCCTTGCTGGACTTCTTGTATTCGGCCTGGCCGCATGATTTTCACACATAAGTCTGGGTGCTGGGGATGGCGAAAGCAAAGACGATTGCCACCGCTGGCGAAATGAGTCTGTTTATTTAGGTCTATCAAGAGTATTCTGCTCTAATTTATATGACTTTTATAGTAAAATAATTGCCATAGCTACTATGGCATATAGCCTTAACTTTCGCAAAAAAGTATTTGAGCAAAAATCTAAAAAAGCTTGATTTTTGCTCAAACCAGTGAGTAGTTTGGGTAGATATCGCCAGCTTATTTCGTTGGGAAAAAACAATTAGTCCCCTATAAAACTCGCAACAAATTCCCCGACGAAAATTAATCACGACAAACTGATGGAAAATCTCAAAAATCACCCTGACGAGTATCAATGGAAGAGAACTGAGAACTGAGAGCTTTGGCTTCACCAGTCAGCTATAGGCCTCGCTTCAAAACGACTTGACACCAGCTATAAAAAACTCCGTAATATCCAAGGGTAAGGGAAGAGGTAATATGCCAACCTCCAGAAAAAAATTTTGAAATATGGAGAGAAAAGAAAATCTATTATCTATGCCCATGACGTTTGAGATTTAGACTTTGGAAAGTCTACTTGATAAGGGTTTTGAAGGCTTTTGTCTCATCTTCTATACCTAAATCTCAAGCGATTTGGGTATTTTGGATGACAGCGGTTTAGCACAGGATACAGCCCGAACTCACGGTTATTCCAAGGTGGGCAGCCGCTGCGATGGCACGCAAGTTTAAAATGTAGAGGGCGCACCAATACTATTGGCGCTATTCTTGGTTCTAGAGTTTTAATCGTCGCCTTATTATCCCTGATTTAAATTCTATTGAAATATAAGTAAGTTCAGGGCAAGGCATTCAGCTAAAAACCGCAGTTAAATCACGTAAGTTTGCACAAGTGCTTGGTGTACTTGGCAACTTTTAAAAAGTTCTTATCCTTACAAGGTGGCCACGAATTTTTTAAAATTTTCCAGGTACGCCAATAATTTACATAGCTTTTGTGCGCCCAAATGCGGTTTCTAGGATTAAGAAAACAGTATCGTTGTTAGGGCATGGATTACTTATTTTCAGAGTATATGAATACTATTGTTTTATAATTATTTGGCTATAAGTAGTGATTGGTAGAGTATTAAAGTTTGTTGGGTCATGGTATCGAGGGTGTACTTTGAGCTTAAGATTGGGCGTTGAGTATTGCGTAATAGTTCAAGGGTTTTGAGCCGCAGTTGTTCTTCATTGGCCATTTCCACCAATCCCTGGGGAAAACAGTCGCGTAAAGACTCTGCAGGGCCACCGGCATCGTAACCGATAATGGGGGTACCTACGGCGGCTGCCTCAATGACTGTACGCCCAAACGGCTCTGGCCGCTTTGATAGGTTGTATATCAGGGCTGAACGTGCGTACCAGTAGCGAATATCGTTGCGTTGACCAACAAAGCTGAGTTGGTTTTCTATCTGGAGTTCTTTGACCAGTGTGTGCAACTGTTTGGCATAGTGTTGTTTGTTGGCTTCCGCGGCGCCGAGGATAATGCCGTGAATATTGTCGTTAGTGCGGCTCAATTGTGCGATTAAGCGGATAAAATCTTCTTGCCCTTTCCAGCGAGTAAGCCGCCCCGGTAGCAGTAACCAGTGTTTCCCTAGTAATTGTGGATACTTTTGATATATAGAGGCCAGCCAGCCTTCCGGCAGCGGAAGATCTGGGTAAAATTCACGGGTGTCTACGCCACGATAAATAATTTGTGGAGGTTTAGTTAAATAATTAGCATAGTTTTGTTGTAGATAGCTTTGCACACATTGCGAAATAGCGATGACTTGCTCACTTCTAGCCATAATCGCGCTGTAAGCGTTTACTGAATACAATCCATGGGCGGTACTCACTAGTCGCGGGCGTTGTTGTGAGGGCATTTTTTTCCATGCCAGATAGGTTAGCCAGGCGGGTAGCCGAGAGCGTACGTGAACGATATCCGGTTGCAATTTTTGGAGCAATTCTCTTAAGGGACGCACTTGTAGTAGGCTGAGCAGGGATTTCTTGTGTACTGGCAGGGTAATATGTCGAGAGCCCTCCTCTGTCAGTTGTTCGACCATGGTGCCACCATTGGATATCACCACAGATTCGTGACCAGCGCGAACCAGCGCTCGAGCGAGGTCGAGTGTACCTCGTTCTACGCCGCCAGAATTCAGTGCGGGTAATAGCTGAACAATCTTCAAAAAATCATCCCAAAGAGGCAGTAGTACCTCAATCAATCACAGAGAAGCCTATATATCAGCATGCTGCTTTATGCAGCAGGACTGGAATTGAAGCTGGTCTTGTGCAACTTTACTTTAAATAGAAGTGCCCATTATAGCCGGCCACAAAAACTACATATAGCCCAGCTGAATTTTAATTAAGCTGATGCCATATTATAGAGTGTTTGGGGTGTGGCACTATCCATAGTGGAGGCAGGAAGGAGAGAGTTACAAGCGCCCTTTGGCTGATATTAGCCGAGGAAATGAATAAAGAGGGAATATAAGCCACAACAGTTGTCGTGGCTTATATCAATTCTTAAGCAGGAAAGCCAGTGCTTAGAATCTTGGCCGACGCGGGCGGTCTTCGCGGGGTTTGGCTTCATTAACGCGGATATTACGGCCAGACAACGGCTGCTCGTTCATGCCTTCGATAGCTTTGCGAGCTTCATCATCGTTTGGCATTTCGACAAAACCAAAGCCTTTAGAACGGCCAGTATCCCGGTCAGTAATTACAGTTGCCCGGGAGATTTCTCCAAATGCGCCGAATGCTTCGTGCAGTTCGTCAGAGGTAACGCCGTAGGCCAGATTTCCGATATAGATATTCACTAAAAAGTTCTCACTAGAGTATGTGGGCTGTCGTGCTGTCACAAATGAATAACCAGCTCCACCAGATTATTCACTTGAGTTTCGCCTTATATGAGGACGCATAGCGACCTCAGGCCAAATTCGTCAGGGCGTAATTAAGTTACAACGCCAGAATATTGATCTTTATATGCTGAATATTGCGTTTTTTCAACTTAATTCGCCGTTAATTGAATGATTATTTGCGTTTCATCGATAAAAAGAACTCATCGTTGGTTTTGAAATCCTTCAATTTATCTACCAGGAATTCGGTTGAAGCTACATCTTCCATGTCGTGTAGCAATTTGCGTAGAATCCAAATGCGTTGCAATTCACCCTCTGGTAATAGGAGTTCCTCGCGACGGGTACCCGAACGGCGTACATTAATGGCGGGATAGACCCGGCGTTCAGAGATCTTGCGATCCAGCTGCAATTCCATGTTGCCGGTACCTTTGAACTCTTCAAAGATGACCTCATCCATTTTGGAGCCGGTATCGATCAGTGCAGTGGCGATAATTGAGAGGCTGCCCCCTTCCTCAATATTGCGCGCGGCGCCAAAAAAGCGCTTGGGGCGTTCTAGGGCATGAGCATCTACGCCGCCAGTGAGAACCTTGCCGGAAGAGGGTACGGTAGTATTGTAGGCGCGAGCTAGACGGGTCACGGAATCGAGCAAAATGACGACATCTTTTTTGTGTTCCACTAAGCGTTTTGCTTTCTCGATTACCATTTCTGCGACTTGTACGTGTCGTGCAGGGGGTTCATCGAAGGTGGAAGCCACCACTTCACCGCGCACGGAGCGTTGCATCTCGGTCACTTCTTCCGGGCGCTCGTCAATCAGTAGCACAATCAAATGACATTCGGGGTTGTTGCGGGTGATCGCTTGGGCAATATTTTGCAACATGATGGTTTTACCCGCCTTGGGGGGGGCAACGATCAAGCCGCGCTGTCCTTTGCCCACCGGAGCCACCAGGTCAATAATACGACCAGCCAGATCTTCGGAGGCGCCGTTTCCGGACTCTAACAGCAGGCGCTCATTGGGAAATAATGGCGTGAGGTTTTCAAACAGAATTTTGTTGCGCGCATTTTCCGGCTTGTCGAAATTGATCTCGCTAACCTTCAGCAGTGCAAAATAGCGTTCTCCCTCTTTGGGAGGGCGAATTTTACCGGAAATGGAATCTCCGGTGCGCAGGTTAAAGCGGCGTATCTGACTGGGAGAGACATAGATATCGTCGGGGCCCGCCAGGTAGGAGGAGTCGCCAGAGCGCAAAAAGCCAAAACCATCTTGAAGAATTTCTAAAACACCGTCGCCGTAAATATCTTCGCCGCTTTTGGCGTGGCGTTTCAGGATATTAAAAATAATATCCTGTTTGCGCGAGCGGGCCAAGTTTTCAAGGCCCATACCCTTGGCTATGTCAATAAGTTCTTCAATAGGTTTTGTTTTTAATTCAGAAAGGTTCATACCAGTAGCTTTATTGAGGTTGCTGTTAACAGTTGGCGCAGGCGCGCCTGAATCTCATGAGGGGGTGGAAAAATCTATTTTTCTATCCGTTCAATATCGGTGTACTACGCAATCGGCTATGCGCGGTCCATGCGAAATCACCTAAGGCATATATCAATCTATACGAGGATAAATTCAATTGAGGAGTCTGCGCACCGGAATGGTTGTATCAGCAGCGGTAGGCAATTTGGCTCAGGGTTGTTGTGATCAGCTTGTCCTGACCAGTAATTACCAGCCAGTATAACCGCAGTTTGCCATCCTGCAAGGTTTTTTTAACCTTACAGGATGGCATGGCGTTAACTTATAGCTGCTGGTCGATAAATTCAGTCAACTGGGCGCGGGACAGGGCGCCAACTTTGGTCCCCTCTAGGCTGCCACCTTTGAACAGCAGTAGCGTGGGAATGCCGCGAACATTGTATTTGGCTGGGGACTCTTTGTTAGCATCTACATCGACTTTAACAATTTTCAGCTTGTCGCCGTAGTGGCTGGAAAGGTCTTCGAGCACCGGAGCGATCATTTTACAGGGGCCGCACCATTGCGCCCAAAAATCCACCAGTACCGGGCCTTCGGCTTTAAGAACTTCGGTTTCAAACTCTGTGTCAGTAATGTTGACAATGGCATGCTCACTCATAGTAATTTCCTGTTTTCGGAGCCGTGGGCTCTTGAGTGTTAAGTAGAGGGGGCTGTGAGACTGGATATTCAGTGGTTTGCGCCGCGCCTGGAATAATTGGGGGTTAGTATGATAATCGAGATGGGGTTGACCTTTTGGTATTTCAAGAGCGTTTCAGCATGGGGCTAGAAACCGCTGTAAAATTTCATCCAGGTAATTGTAACCAAAGTTGCTGGCTCTGATGTTTGGAGTCAACGGCTGTACTAGCCCTAGCTGCTGCAAAGCGGGCCAGTGCCGGGATAGTGGCGCGAGTGGCAAGCCAGTGTAGGTGGGAAAGGTCTCGGTCGGTACCCCCTTAGTTAAACGCAGTGCATTCATCAAGAATTCAAGGGGTAAATCACTATCGTTGATGACTTTGGATTGTGGTGGTAGCAACTGGCCAATACGATTTAACGGTAGCTCGAGATAGTGTCGAGGCGCGCGGGTTCTGCGGCTGCGAATAATCTGTCCTTGCTGCGGCAGGGTGATTTTGCCATGGGCACCAGCGCCAATGCCCAGATAGTCGGCGAATGTCCAATAATTCCAATTGTGCTGCGATATCAGGCCGGGGCGACTGTAGGCAGAAACCTCGTAGCGTCGATAGCCCTGGGTGGTCAGGTATTCGCGGCCTGCGGCCTGTATGGCGGCAATACTGGCTGCGTCAGGGGTGGGTGGTGGCGCACGGTAAAATGCCGTGTTGGGCTCGATAGTGAGTTGATACCAAGAGATGTGTTCTGCACCCAGTGCTACTGCCTGCTTTAAGTCGCTGAGTGCTTCGGCTTCAGTTTGTTGTGGTAAGCCGTGCATGAGGTCGATATTGATATTGTCAAAACCCGCCTTGCGCGCCTGGGTGGCGGCTTTTACGGCCTCCAAATCACTGTGAATACGGCCAAGCTTCTCCAGTTGGCGCTGATCGAAGCTCTGGACGCCAATAGACAGTCGGTTTACACCGGCTGCACGATAATCGCTAAATTTGGCCTGTTCGAAGGTACCGGGGTTGGCTTCAAGCGTGATTTCAATGTTTGAGGTAAAACCAATATGGGTTTCAGCGGCTTGCAGGATAGTGTCGATAGCTTGAGAAGAGAAAAGGCTCGGGGTGCCGCCGCCAAAAAATATTGAGCCCAGCTTGCGCCCCTGTACCCAGAGTAGCTGGCTGCTCAGGTCGCGTTGCAACTGTTGCACATAGGCTGCTTCGGGCAAATCTATCTCGGTTTTATGCTCCCCTTCTATAGTCCGAGGCGCTGTATGAGAATTGAAATCGCAATAAGGGCACTTACGCAGACACCAGGGGATATGCACATATAGGCTAAGTGGCGGCAATTTAAGCGCTGTTCTAGATTCAGTCAATTGCCGCTCCATCTAACATCTGTTCTTGCCACAGCTGTTTGAATTTACGCATTGCTTGGGCGCGATGACTTAAGCGATTTTTTAGCGCCCGAGGCAATTGTGCGGCAGACATTTGTTCTGTTTCGACAAAAAATAGCGGATCGTAACCAAAACCTTGATTGCCGCTGGGTTCTCGGAGGATGCGTCCCTCCCAATTGGCACTGCAGATCAGAGGTATCGGGTCTTGGGCGTTGCGTACAAATGCCAGGGCACAATGAAAGCGGGCGGTACGCTTTGCCTCGGGCACATCGCCTAGCACTTGAAGCAGCTTGCAAAGGTTGTCTGCATCACTGGCATTGACGTGGGCATAGCGTGCGGAATAAATACCTGGGGCGCCGTTAAGGGCATCTACTGCCAAACCGGAGTCGTCTGCCAGGGCGGGTAGATTGCTTGCTTCGCTGGCGTGACGGGCTTTAATCAGTGCATTTTCAATAAAGCTCAAGCCACTTTCATGGGCCTCTTGAGTGATAAACGCCGATTGTGGTACCACGGCTATTTTCCACCTGGAAAACAATTGAGAAAATTCATCTAGTTTGCCGGTGTTGCCACTGGCCAGGACGATTTTTTGCATAGCCTATATCTGTAATCTTGCCCAGTAATTGCATGGGAATCCTGCAGCCTAGGAGCCTGTCGGGCTTAACACTGGCCTACTGCGAAAAAGCCGGATTTGGCCATTTTTTATGCCGATTCTCGTTAAATAGAACCACTATTCACCTCGGATCATCATAAAAAATGGCTCAAACCGGTCTTTTTCTCGCTACGACCGGTTAAGTCCGACAGGCTCCTAGTATGCCGATCCGTCTGCGCCAGGGGTGCATTTGCAGGGGTTGAAATCCTTAATTTTTGTAGAGTTGACGGCGAAAAGTCAGTTGTTGTTTGCTACCGTCGGGTAATACCAGTTCGATGTTAAAGGTGAGGGACTCTTCATTTTCAAAGCGCAAGGGAGCCAAATAGTACACTGCATCCTGATCTTTAATCTCTCTGAATTTTAATGGTCTTGATTGCTGTATCAGGTTGGTTGCGTGCCCGGAGAGTTTTGTACTAACGCCCTTTAGAGCGCCTTTTTTATTGACCGAAATATTCACAAAAGCGCGATCGCGTGCGCGCACGAGATTGTATTGGCGAGCGATCTCAGGGCTGACAAGGTCGCTGTTAAATACCGAGTAGCTTACTCGATAATCACCGTAATCTTGATAGTTCTTGATGACCTTGGCATCCTGAGCATTAATTGCCGCAGCCCATAGCAGACCTATGGCAGCCCAGGCAGTGAGCATAGATTTCATGTTTTTCTCCTTTTAAATGTAAAATTCGGCGCCCTTGGGCCTTTATACAATCTCATTGACGATAAAAAATCTGGCCTGCGTGGTACCTTATAGCTTTATTCTAGTGATTTTGTTGTAGAGTCGCCCTCGCTCTACAGGGATTCAACAAAAGTTCTTTAACGTTTGTAGCGGCCTCCCCAATTTACTAGTGCAAGATGATCTACTTACACTAGCGGCGCAAGGCTGACAGCTGCAAAAGGCATGGAAGTATCTATCTGGCGATCTTGTCTCACTTAAATGCTGGCATGGATTTCCAACTAAGGCTGATAGGCGCAATTACATTTGCCTGTCAGCCAGAAGTGAAGTTAGTTTGACATGAGGTATTTGATGGCTCAAAAAGAAGGTATATGCCAAAAAAGTTGATAGACAAACATCGGCATGTGTGCAGCTTGGGCAATGCCGAATAGTAATTTGTCGGCCACGGTGAGTAGGATAAAGACAAAGATAGGGCTGATATCGATCACACCTAGGGATGGGATAATTCTGCGCACTGGCCCGCAAACAGGCTCCAGAAGTTGATGTAGCATGATCAGTGCCGGGTGTCTGCTGTGGGGGGCAACCCAACTTGCGACAATAGAGATCAACAAGCCCACAAACAACATGGCTATGAGCGTCATCAAGCAACCCAGCGGCGACCATAGTAATGCACCAAATGGGTCGATTAAGCCGAGCCCGCCGAGCAGCCCGCAGCCAATGATCAGCAGCCAGGCAGCCAGCAAAGCCAGTACTACCGATGCCATATCGAACCCGAGAACGCCTGGAATCACCCGGCGCAAAGGTCGTAAAAAGGGGTTGGTGATGGTGACCACACCCTGTGCTATGGGATTGTAGAAATCTGCTCGCGCCAGTTGCAGCATAAAACGCAACAGTACTGTGAACAAAAACAGAATGCCCACAGTGGAGAAAATAAAAATGCCGATATTACTTAAGGTGTTAACCATCTAAAAGCCCTTTAGAGTCGCTGCCCCACAATGCCTGATGTATTGTGAAATAATTGAGTAGAGGTTGCCGTTATTGATCCAGTTCACGGGCCATTTCTGCGGCGCGCGCGGCGCAATCGCCCATTGCTTGTTCTACCAGCTGCACTAGGCCGCCGGTTTGAAAGCGCAGTACAGCACGTTCGGTGGTGCCGTTCGGTGACATAACATTGCGTTTTAATTGTGCTACGTCAACCTCGCTGGCCATCGCCAGTTTGGCCGCCCCCAATGCGGTTTGCAAGGTGAGTCGTTCGGCATCTTCACGCGCCATGCCAGCTTTTTCTGCGGCGTCTATCATTGCCTCCATAAACTGAAAATAGTAGGCGGGGCCGGAGCCAGAAATGGCGATTACTTTGTCGATATCTGATTCAGTACCGACCCAATAAGCAATACCCACTGCTTCAGCCATTTGCTGGGCGATGGCGCGCTCGAAGTCGCCAACACCCACCGCGGCAAAGAGTCCGGTGACCCCGGAGCTCACCAGTGCTGGCGTATTGGGCATAGCGCGAATAATCGTCAAGGCGCTATCTTTTGCCCCCAGCCATCGCTGATATGCTGACAATGGGACTCCCGCAGCCAGGGTGATCACCAGAGGTTTATGTATGCTGATGGTTGTGGCCAAGGATTCGCACAGAGCTTTCATCATCTGTGGTTTTATCGACAACACTAACACATCAGCCTCGACTATGGCGGCATGGTTATCTGTAGTGACCTGCACTCCGGTTCGCGCAGCAAATTGCTGAAGTTTTTGTACATTGCGACCGGTAGCGATGATGCGATCGGGCGGATGGCCGCTTGCCAATAGTCCATTAATCACTGCACTGGCCATGTTACCGGCGCCACCGATAAATACCATTTTAGGGAAGGGCATGATCAACTCCTCAATAAATCGTGTTGAGCCTGGCGGGGGCCAAAAATATCTGTGCCGATGCGTACTGTGGTTGCACCGCAAGCGATGGCCAGCTCCATGTCCGCGGACATGCCCATGGACAGGGTATCCCATGGGTGCTGCGGCAATTGTGTGCGCAGTTGTGTTAGCAGTTGTGCAAGACGTAAAAAGGGTTGACTCTGTGCCGTTGCATTTTGCTGCGGTGCCGGTAGTGCCATCAATCCTCGCAGGCGCAAGTTAGGCAGCGCCGCTACTGCTTTGGCAAGCGTGATCAAATTATCAGCATTGACGCCAGATTTACTCGGTTCATTATCGATGTTTACCTGTAAACACATGTTCAGCGGGGGCATGGAATGCTTGCGTTGGGTCGATAGACGCTGGGCAATTTTTAGCCGCTCAAGACTATGTAGCCAGTGAAACTGTTCTGCCACTACGCGGGTTTTGTTGGCTTGTAGTGGGCCGATAAAATGCCAGCAAATGTCCAGATCGGTCAGCTGGGCCTGCTTTTCGACAGCTTCTTGTACATAATTTTCACCGAAGTGCTGCTGACCCCAGGCAAAAGCGGTGCGCAGGTCTTGTGCTGGGCGAGATTTGGATACCGCCAATAAAGTTACCGATTGCGGATCCCGGGCGCAAGCCGCACAACTGGTGGTAATCCGTTTTCTTACACGATTGAGGTTTTCAGAGATTTCCACTTTGGGCATATACTGGCACCTGCTTTGCACTGATGAACCCGGCTATATCTTAATGGGCACAAGCTGGAAACAACTACTGGGATCGGCATTCTACACCAGGCCAACAACAACAAGAAGGTAACCTATGGATATCACAGAACTTCTCGCCTTTAGCGCCAAGCAGAAAGCCTCAGACTTGCACTTATCTGCGGGTTTGCCGCCGATGATTCGCGTAGATGGCGATGTGCGCCGTATCAATCTGCCACCGATGGATCATAAGCAGACCCACGCCTTAATCTATGAAATTATGAATGACAAACAGCGCAGGGATTTTGAAGAATTTTTGGAAACGGATTTTTCATTTGAATTACCGGGAATAGCCCGCTTCCGGGTCAACGCCTTCAATCATAACCGCGGCGCTGGTGCGGTGTTTCGAACCATCCCCTCCAAGGTGTTGACTATGGATGATCTGAACATGGGCCAGGTATTTCGCCAGATTGCGGATACCCCCCGAGGCTTAGTGCTGGTCACAGGCCCCACTGGTTCAGGTAAATCCACTACACTTGCGGCCATGGTGGATTATATCAATAGTAGAAAGTACCAACATATCCTCACCATTGAAGACCCCATTGAATTTGTTCATGAACCCAAAAAATGCCTGCTCAATCAACGAGAAGTGCACCGCGATACCCACGGTTTTGCCGAGGCGCTGCGTTCTGCATTGCGAGAGGATCCGGATATTATTCTGGTTGGTGAGATGCGCGATCTCGAGACCATTCGTCTGGCGCTAACTGCCGCTGAGACCGGTCATCTGGTATTTGGCACCCTGCATACTACTTCTGCGGCAAAAACTATCGATCGAGTGGTAGACGTATTCCCGGCGCAGGAGAAAGCCATGGTGCGTTCGATGTTATCGGAGTCTCTGCAAGCGGTGATTTCTCAAACATTGCTAAAGCGGCTCAGTGGTGGCCGGGTGGCGGCTCATGAAATCATGCTAGGCACTGCGGCGATTCGCAATTTAATCCGCGAAGATAAAATTGCCCAGATGTACTCCGCGATTCAAACGGGTGCTAATGTCGGCATGCAGACTATGGATCAGTGCCTGGAGGAGTTGGTAAAAAAGCGTAGTATTAGTCGTGAGGTTGCACGCGAGAAAGCGAAGATGCCGCAAAACTTTTAACTGAAAAATTTCAAAGCTCAATGTATCGGGCGATAAACCAGTAATTTAATCTTTAAAATAATACACAATTTAAAATGATGGAAATATCTCAACTGTTACGTTTGGTCGTAGAAAAAAAAGCATCGGATCTACTTATTACTGCAGATGTACCACCTTCGCTTAAACTAAATGGCCAGGTCGTACCGGTAGGCGGTGAGCCACTCAGCTCGGAACAAGCGCGAAAGTTGGTATTTGAGACAATGAATGAACGCCAGCAGCACGAGTTTATCGTCAATAAAGAGTTAAACTTCGCTATCTCTCCGCGCCATAGCGGCCGCTTTCGGGTTTCAGCATTTTTCCAGCGCAACCAGATTGGCATGGTAGTGCGCCGGATCGAAACCGACATTCCCTCCATTGATGATCTGCGTTTGCCACAACAACTTAAAACGTTGGCAATGGCCAAGCGTGGCTTGATTATTTTTGTAGGCGCTACCGGTACTGGCAAATCCACTTCCCTGGCCTCAATGATTGGCCATCGCAATATACATTCTAAAGGCCATATTATCTCCATTGAAGATCCCATCGAATTTGTGCATCAGCATCGCGGTTGCATTGTTACCCAGCGTGAAGTGGGGTTAGATACTAAGTCTTTTGAGATCGCCTTAAAAAATACTTTGCGTCAGGCGCCAGATGTGATCCTAATTGGTGAGGTGCGCACGCGTGAAACTATGGATCACGCCATGGCTTTTGCTGAGACTGGTCATTTGTGCCTGTGTACCTTGCATGCCAATAACGCCAATCAAGCACTGGATCGTATTGTGCAGTTTTTCCCCACAGATCGCCATAATCAGCTGTGGACGGACCTATCGCTTAATCTCAAAGCCATGATTGCCCAGCAGCTAGTGCCGACCCCCGATGGTGAAGGGCGCCGCGCCTGTCTTGAAATTATGATCAACACCCCGTTGGCTTCAGATTTGATTCGTAAGGGTGAAGTACACAAACTCAAAGAGCTAATGAAGCGTTCAAATGAGCAGGGTATGCAAACTTTTGATCAAGCATTGTACGAACTTTATAACCAGGGTGAGATATCTTATCAAAACGCCCTCGCCCACGCTGATTCTGCCAATGATCTGCGGTTGATGATCAAGCTTCAATCAGAATCAGATGCCATGTATTTGAATAACCAGGTGGAGAACCTCAGCCTCCAAAACGACAGTGTATCCAGCGGCGGGGGTTGAGGGTCTTTTTGCAATGAGCCGGTGCATCAAGAACTTGTGCAGACTTGCGTGATTCAACTGCGGTTTCTAGGTTGATATTGGCTTCCATTAATTTACCGTTTGCAGTTTTAGTGCCTTTGCTGGCTGATATTAATTAGGTTGGAGTTGCGCCAGTAAGGCCTGCAATGGATGACGCAGAATGACACCTGCAAAGCGTGCACTTTGGCATCGGCAGGAATAACCACTGGCGAGAATATTGGCATTGGGATTTTTCAGTTGGGGTGCCCAAGATTGCTGAAAGATCGCCTGTGAGGTCTGTCGTTGTACTTTTTCATGGCCGTAGAATCCGGCCATGCCGCAGCAGCCAACTGCTTCACTGTTCAATTGCTGACCCAGATCAGTAAACACCTGCTGCCACTGCCTGATTGAAGCAGGGGCGTTGCTCTGTTCGCTGCAGTGGGGTAGCAATGAAAATTTTCCTTTGCGCAGGCGCGCGCGGTGTTGTTGTAATTGTTTGTGGTGTTGCGCCAGCCATTCCTGAAGCAGCAGTACTTGAGGGGCTTTGGTGCCGAGCAGTTTGCGATACTCGTCACGATAAGTAAGGGTCATGGAGGGATCCACTCCGACCAACGGAATACCACTGCGCGCCAGTGCTTTGAGCATGGTGCTGTTACTCACTGCCACCCGCTCAAATTGGCGCAAAAAACCGAGTACTTGTAGCGGTTTGCCGTTGGCTTTATAGGGTGCAATCAAGGGGTAAAAGTCTAGTAATTTGAGCAGACGCAGCGCGTCAGAAACTACCTCGGCATCAAAATAACTGGTAAAGGCATCCTGTACTATGATCACGGCTCGGGCGCGCTGGCCAGGCCCCAGAGTGTCCAGGCATTCAGCACTGGCAATGGGGATACCCAGCTCGCTCATGGTTCGACGTAAACTTTTTTCCGCCAACAAGGGGCTGTCGCAAATACCTAGGGCGCGTTCCAGAAGACGACGCAGCGGAGTTAGCTTTAAAGGCCAGTTATAAAGCTGTGGCATTGCTGCCAGCCAAGGCATGGTGAATTCTAAGGCGCCGATAAAATAGTGTTTGAGTGGGCGCAAGTAGCGGCTGTAGTAGAGTTCTAGAAATTTAGCGCGAAAATCCGGTACGTCCACTTTGATAGGGCATTGACCAGAACAGGATTTACATGCCAAGCAGCCTTGCATGGATGCGTAGATTTCGTGGTTGAAATCGTATTCACCACGAATATGCGCCAGAGAATGTTTGATACGCCTAGGCAAGCTGAGCAAAAAAGATTGCTCGCGGAATTTACGTGCTGCTTCTAGTGGGTCTATCCTGTGCTCACTCAGTACACGCAACCATTCGCGTATTAGTGAAGCTCGGCCTTTGGGGGAGTGAATGCGGTCGCGAGTAGCCTTATACGAAGGACACATGGCGTCATTTGGGTTCCAATTAAAGCAGGCACCGTTGCCATTACAGTGTACGCCCGCGTCATAGCCCTCCCATACTTTGGCGGGAATCTGTCGGTCGTGCTCACCGCGAAGTGGCACCTGATCTATTTTAGCTAACGCACTGGTTTCATTCGGGGTAGCGATTTTTCCAGGGTTAAGTTGATTGTAGGGGTCGAAAGCGGCTTTGATTTTTTGCAATTCGGGGTAGAGTTCAGCAAAAAATACCGGTGAAAATTCCGCGCGCATACCCTTGCCGTGTTCTCCCCACAAGAGGCCATTATATTTTTGGAGAAGTGCAACTACTTGCTCAGTGATAGGGCGGATTTGTGCTGCCTGTTGTGGGTCTCTCATATCCATGGCGGGGCGCACGTGCAGTACTCCAGCGTCCACATGTCCGAACATGCCGTAACTTAAGCCAGCATTATCCAGCAGTGCGCGAAACTCAGCGATAAAGTCTGCAAGCTTTTCTGGTGGCACTGCGCAATCTTCGACAAAGGGCACGGGCCGCTGTTCTCCCGGCATGTTGCCGAGCAGGCCGACAGCGCGTTTGCGCATGGCCCAGATTTTATCAACCTGTTGGTGGCCGTGAGCAATGGTATAACCAAAAGACTTACCCGGTTGATTGAGTACAGAGTCAAGATAAGTGATGCAATTATCAATGGCCGCGTTTAATTCTGTCTCTGAATGAGCGCTGTATTCGACTAGGTTGATAGCGCTTACCGAGGGTTCTGTTTCAGTTTTGTTTTGGGGGAAAAATTCACGAACGCTATCCCATATAAAGTCCTGCATGGCAAGCTGTAGAACCCGGCTATCTATAGTTTCAATAGATGTGGGGTGACTCTTCATAAGGTCATGAGCATCGCGCAGCGCGTCTTGAAAATGCGCGTAATGTAGATTGATCAGTGCAGTATAGCGGGGGATCGGCAACACATTTAGCTTGGCTTCGGCGATAAAACCGAGGGTTCCTTCCGAACCACACAATATATTGTTTAAATTAAATCGGCCCTGTGGGTCGGTGTCTGTTTTGGGTTCGCGGATATGAGCTAAGTCGTAGCCAGTAAGGCAGCGGTTCAGTTTGGGAAACTGCTGTGCGATCAGGGTGGATTTTTTCTGAGCAATATCGTTGCAAACGCGGTGAATGTTAGCAGCCTGGTCTCCGCGCGCGATAATGCTCTGTAGTTGCTGGTCGTCTATGGCGTGGGAATGCCACAAAGTGCCATCGAGCAGCACCGTGTGTAATTCTATTAGGTGGTTGTGGGTTTTGCCGTAAACACAGGAACCCTGGCCAGAAGCATCGGTATTGATCATGCCGCCGATAGTGGCGCGATTGCTGGTGGACAATTCTGGGGCAAAAAAAAGTCCGTAGGGTTTTAGTGCCGCGTTTAGTTGATCTTTTACCACACCGGCCTGCACGCGTACCCAGCGCTCCTCGGCGTTGATTTCGAGGATCTGATTCATATGCCGGGAAAGGTCTACCACTAAACCATCGGTCAGCGATTGGCCGTTGGTACCGGTTCCGCCGCCACGGGGAGAGAGCACTATCTGCTGGAACTCTTGTTGTCCGGTGAGTTTGGCTAACAGTTGTAAATCTTTATTTTCTCGCGGGTATACAACGGCTTGCGGTAACACCTGATAGATTGAATTGTCGGTTGCCAGCGCTACACGACTGGCGTAGCTAGGACTGATATCACCACGGAAACCGGCTTCTTGTAATACTTGTAAAAAATGTTGATAGCGTGACTGTATTTGGTTGACCTGGCGCAGTGCTGGAATCATTCGCGTTTTCTCGGACAGTAAATGCAGAGTATGACTGGCGGGAATAGCTCAACCCGCCAGGTTGTTGGGTAGTAGGGCTAAGGATTTAAAAGAGCCAGCATTTTTTCTGCTAATGGTGCGGAAGACGCTGGGTTTTGGCCCGTAAGCAGCTTGCCGTCTATAGCAATATAGGGTGCCCAGTCTGCACCTTTAGAGAAGTTTCCACCTTGGGATATAAGCATATCCTCGACTAAAAATGGCACTATATCGGTCAATTCCACAGCAGCTTCTTCACTATTGCTAAAGCCAGTGACTTTTTTATCTTTTATGAGTGGTGTGCCGTCTGGGTTTTTAGTGTGTCGCAGTGCTCCGGGAGCGTGACACACCAGTCCAGTAGGTTTCTCCTGTTGGAGAAATTTTTCGATCAGTGCGATGGAATCCTGATCTTCAGCAAGATCCCATAGGGGGCCGTGGCCGCCAGGATAAAATACTCCGTCGTAATCTGTAGTATCGATGTCTTTTAATGGTGTGGTTGTTGCCAGTTGGCGTTGAGCTTCAGGGTCGGCGTCAAATCGCCGAGTAAAATTGGTTTCGAAATCTGCCAGTGTACTTTTGGGGTCCAGCGGTGGCAGGCCGCCTTTGGGGGAGGCGAGGGTAATTTTGCAGCCTTGGTCTTTAAACGTATAAAAGGGTGCGGCCAGCTCTTCGAGCCAGAACCCGGTTTTTTCTCCAGTGTTTCCCAGCTTATCGTGAGACGTGAGTACTATCAGAATATGCATTGGTGGTGTCCTCTGTTTCTGGTTGTAAAGCATTTAAATTCAAGTGGCGTTGATGCATTGAACAGGCTTCAATCTTACCATCGCCGATTCAGGGAGAGCGTACAACTTTTAAACCGACAGGCGACGATATCCGTTGGTCTATACTTGCCCCAAATTTTAACGACAAGCAAGGAAGCGCTCATAGATAATAAAGCCACAGATGTTTTAGGTTTTCTGCTAGGAGCCTGTCGGACTTAACCGGTCTTTTTCGCAGTAGGCCAGCGTTAAGTCCGACAGGCTCCTAGTGGTTGGCATAATTCTGACAATGCATCCTTTCTTTGTCCGCTGCTGCCTAAGTGCCAAAAGGGGAGTTCATTGCGTTGCCAGAAGATAGGGTAACTATTCACCCACCGGTAAGAGGCAACTTTTATGACTCGATAGTAGTGTTTGGTGACAGTTTGAATGATAACGGCAATGTGGGGGTGTTTACCAATGATGACTCCGAAGGCGTTTTTCCAGCACAACCGGCAGTGGCTTTTTTGGCGGATTATGTGGGCGTTCCGAAAGCCAATTCTTGCTCTGGGCTTGGTGAAGCTATTGCTGGGGCTATGGCCAATATGCTGGGGTAGCGCAGTGAAAATGCCGGTTTTTTCAAAGCACCTTTGGTCTGTTGGTGAGGGTAAATCTGATCGATACGTTGAATATCGGCGTTAACTTCCGGGTTGGCGAAGGCGATACGGTGAGTGGGCTCAACGCCTACTATCGTTTTTAAATACGCTTGGTGACTAAATGCGCTGCACGTTTGGTTGGTGCCAAATTATCTGCGGTTAAAGGAGCAAAAAGGTTGTGTTGATGCGTAATTCAACAAGCGATCAAGGTGCGAATTAAGTGATCAGTTGATACTTTATCTACAGTTTGGCGTGTGTAGCCAAAGAGTAATTAACAGGCGGATAAGTGCGATGTACAGGCCCAGATTTAGCCACCAAAGTGATGCCTTGAATGCTGCTGATACGGCCGTGTGGGCCGTTAGTGACCGAGCGCGGGAAATGGCTCAAAAGGGTGAAGATGTAATTTTTTTGTGTGTTGGCGACCCCAATTTTGATACCCCAGAGCCTATTTTGGATTTTGCCCGAGCGCGCTTGGGGGTTGGCCGTACCCATTATTCCCCTGCCGCCGGCGAGCCGGTATTGCGCAGCGCTATTGCCGAGGTTGAAAGCAAAGTATCACCCCACCCCTGTAGCCCGGAGGAAGTGGTGGTCTTTCCCGGCGGAACCAATGCGATCTACAGTGTACTCGCCTGCCTGTTGAACCCTGGTGAAGAAATCGTCATCCCAGAGCCGATGTATATCGGCTATCTGCCCATTGCCGATGCCTTACGGCTGAAGATAAAGCCCGCCAGTTTTTGTGCCGCAAACCACTTTGCTTTTGATCTCGATGCGATCAAAGCCAGTATCGGTGAAACTACGCGTGCGGTGATGATCAATACCCCAGGAAACCCATCCGGCGCCATGGCCAGTCCCGCACAGTTGCGTGAACTGGCGGCTTATTGTCGTACCCGCAATATCTGGCTGATCTGCGATGAAATGTATTCCATGATCACCTTTGCCCGCCGCCATACTTCACTGCGTGCGGTTGCTGAGCAGCTTGACAATGTGGTGGTGGTCGATGGCCTTAGCAAGTCCCACGCCATGAGCGGCTGGCGCCTCGGCTGGGCTGTAGCACAATCACCACTGACAGAGCGTTTGGCAGAGTTTGCCGGTGCGACTATTTTTGGCTGTTCGCAGTTTATTCAAGAAGCCGCAGCTTTTGCGTTGGAATTCGATGCCTACTTTGTCAGCCAGATGCGCGATGCTTATTGTAAACGTCGAGATTTGCTGGTCGAGCGTATCGAACGGATACCCGGCTTGAGTTGTAATAAGCCGGAAGCCGGAATGTTTGTGATGATGGATATATCTCAGGTGGCAGAATCCAGCCAGGCTTTTGCCGAAGCGTTATTGGCAGAGCAACAGGTTTCGGTATTGCCCGGTGCGGCGTTTGGGGCCAGCGCCGCCAAGCATGTGCGTTTGACCCTGGCGAACGATGAGGCGGAACTGAATCGTGCGCTGGATCGTATCGAATACTTTGTGAATTCGGGTAAGCGCAAGGCAGGTTAAGTAGCACAATAATCCTAGAAACCGCAGTTAAATCACGCAAGTCTGCACAAGTTCTTAATGCACTTAGCAAAGTTTAAAAAGTTCTCATTACCAATAAGGTGACCACGAATTTTTAAAATACGCCGTGTACACCAATAACTGACACAGCTTTTGTGCGCTCAACTGCGGCTTCTAGGATAATCCATTGGCTGATTGTAAAGTTGAAAACTCTGCTTTTCCTTTGAGCTTTTGGCTAACCCATTGGTCGTATTTACTGGAGATTGTTGATTTTTATTCGTGTGTACTTTTTAGTTGGTGCAGGGGAGCCTTCGGTTTTACAGCGCTTAAAAAAGCCGTCAGTACTTGGCAGCCATGAGTATTGGCATTGCCGGATAGGTTGTCGGTAAAGATCTTCTGTAAAAAAAATATCGGCACTGCCCGCACTATAAAAAGTGCTGAGCGCACTACTTGGGGCGATGGCAACAAGCAGTGGGCCGTGTAAAAACCTTTAAGAAGATTCAAAAGAGCCAAGATTATCAACGAAGCAGTTGACAGTGTGCGTCGGGAAGAGGCGAAAACCAATCCTTTGCTTACAGGGGCACGCTACGCTCTGTTAAAAAACAAAAGCAATCTGACAGCAAAACAGAAAGCTACTCGTGATAACCTGAG
>JAHZJJ010000008.1 GCA_022600975.1 Gammaproteobacteria bacterium | reverse complement strand
TTCAGCCTTGTGAACATAAACATGCCGTGCATGGCTGAGTTTTTAGACTAACAACCGTTAATGCCAGTTACTCTTTCAGTAAACCGCCCGCATGGGCCATAACATGAAAAATAACATTTTGCTCATTGGTTCCTGTCAACAAATGCGCGCCGGGGCCAAGGGCCCAGACTCCCACATCTTCACCGGCGTGGGTTTCTGAAGGCAGTGGTACCAGAGATTCCTGATGAAAGCCGGGCACCTCAGTATTGATATTGGTTAAATTTTGGCGTCCTCTGTGATGAATGCCCTTTTCCGGGTCTTCGGCCATCGGGTTTTCTGCATCTGCGTTGGTCACCTCGCCAAGGTCCGCAAATCCAGGGCCATTAGCGTAGGTCAATGTGGTGTACGGAAGCTCTTCGGCATCGCGGTTGGGCAGGGGATTTGGGTTGCCATGTTTATCATTACCGATGACTTTGCCGAGAATCGGGTTGCCACGAGTAGGGTAGCCGGCGATCGTCATGACATGGCTGTGGTCGGCGGTGACAATGATTAAGGTGTCTTCAGGATTGGTATTTTCCATCGCCACTTCGATTGCCCGGGAAAATTCCACTGTATCGTTGAGTGCGTTGAAAGCATTGCCCGCATGGTGTGCGTGGTCTATACGGCCGGATTCGACCATCAAAAAATAGCCCTTATCATTTTTTTGTAGAAGTTCCAGCCCCTTTTCTGTCATCTCTGACAGCGAGGGTTCCTGGTTTACGTCGCGATCTGCTTCATAGTGCATGTGCGAACTACTGAATAGCCCCAAAAGCTTGTCAGTGGCTGTTATGTCGATATTTTTAAGCGCCGATTGATCGGTAATATATACCGCGTTGGTTGTGCCATCGTTGTACCGATTGCGCCACTGCGCAGTTAAGTCGAGTGCATCGACACGCTTGCCGCCATCTGCAATGGGTAGGAAGTTTCGGCGGCCACCGCCGAGCATCAGATCTATGCCATCTCCGGTGCCAGTGCTTTGCTCCACCATTTGCAGGGCAATATCCTTACATCCTTCCGGTGCAGAAGCCTCCCAGTCTCGTTCGGGTATCTTGGCGTAGGTGGCGCCGGGGGTGGCGTGAGTGATGCGCGCAGTGCTGATTATGCCGGTGCTTTTACCGAGCCCTTCCGCCAATTCGAGTGCGGTGGTCAGCGGATATTCTTTACTGGCAGGGCAGTCACCTCGAGCGACAGTTTCTGTGATGTTGAGTACACCGGCTTTGGTTTTTACTCCGGTCATCATCGCGGTCATCGTGCCAGCGGAGTCTGGGGTTTGTTGGTTTGTATTATAAGTTTTGACCAACCCGGAAAAGGGAAACTGTTCAAAGTTGAATTGATAATCTTCGCCCTTGCCCCCTTGCAATTGCCCGGCGAAAATACGCGCGGCGGTAACGGTGGAAATCCCCATGCCGTCGCCGACAAACAAAATAATATTTTTTGCCGCGCCAGGGGTATTGTTTATCTTTTGCGCTCGCGCCATTTCTACCGCCTTATTGCCATCGACAAACCAATGGCTGTCGCGTTGTGCTTGGGGCAGGCTCAGCCTCTGCAATGATGGTTCAAGCGGGGTGGCTTTGATGGGGCCGCTGTCATCATCGGCGCATCCCGCCAAGATCATTGCCGCAGAGATCCCTAAAGCTAATTTATGCCAATGGCTGTTGTTTTTCATAGAGTGTTTCGCGTTGTTTTTCATACTGTCTCCGGAAAGCTTATTTGGCTGTGATCGGCAGCTTGGTGGCGCCAATCATCCAATGAAACACGGTGTTTTGTTCCTGCGTGCCTTGCACCAGTTCTGAGCCTGCACCTGTGGCGTACAGACTAATATCTTCGCCAGCGTGTGATTCTGAAATAAAATCTGAGTCTACTGTGGGCACTAGTGCTTCCTGGTGAAATCCCGGGTTTTTTGTATCAATGTCGGTCAGATCCTGACGTCCGGTATTAAACCTTAACCCATCACAACGTACGTCAGCGTCGGCTTCATGGCCGCAATCGGCATAGCCAGCGCCGTTGATGTAGCTCAAAGTGGTGTATGGCTTTGGCTCATCAGAGCTGTCGAGGCTCGGGCTGGCTTCTGGCGCGCCAGTTGTAGGATTATTGCCCACAACTTTGCCAAGGATTGGATTGCCGCGGGTGGAGTAACCACTAATGGTCATTACATGGCTGTGATCTGCAGTGACTAGAATTAGCGTCTCCTCCAGGTTGACCTTTTCTTTTGCAGCTTTTATTGCTTTAGCAAAAGCTAGAGTATCGTGTAGTGCATTGTAGGCGTTGCCGGAGTGATGGGCATGATCAATGCGGCCACTTTCCACCATCAAAAAATAGCCTTTAGTATTTTTTTGCAATAAATCAATGGCAGTAGTTGTCATTTCACTAAGTGCAGGTTCATCGCTGGCACTCGCCAAGCGATCTTGATTGTAGCGCATGTGCGAAAGACTAAACAGGCCCAGAAGTTTGTCGGTCTGACTAATATTTACAGAAGCCAATTCTTCTTGGTTGCGAATGTAGCGTGCCGTTTGCTCGCCTTTATAGCGGGCTTTCCACTCTTCGGTCAGATCTCGGTTATCTTCGCGCTTGCCGCCATCATCTTTAGGAATAAAATGTCGAAGTCCGCCACCGAGAATCACATCTAGGCCGTCTCCCATCTTCATATTGATCAACTGTGAGGCGATGTCTTCACAGCCATTCGCTCTTGCTTCATCGGTGAGGTTACTATCCGACTCCCAATTGCGTTCAGGGCTGCGCGCATAGGTGGCGGCCGGTGTAGCGTGGGTGATGCGCGCAGTGGAGACAATGCCGGTAGAGCGGCCGCGGCTTTCCATAAGTTCGAGAAAAGTATTGAGCTCGTGGCCCTTGCTAGAAGCGCAATCTGCACGCAAGCCACTGTTATCGATATTAAGCACACCGGCTTTGGTTTTTACACCGGTCATCATTGCGGTCATGGTGCCAGCAGAATCCGGTGTTTGCTGGTTGGTGTTATAAGTTTTGATCAGCGCGCTGTAAGGGAACTTCTCAAATGAGAGCGTATTTTCTTCACCACTTTCACCGCGCAACTGACCTTCAAGAATACGTGCAGCGGTGAGGGTGGAAATACCCATACCATCGCCCACAAACAGTATTACATTACGAGCAGTTTTTGGAGTGCGTTCGTCGGTAGTTGTAGCTTTTTTGGTCACATTTTCCGCGGCTTCAGTAAACCAGTTACTGCCGCGTTGATATTCTGGTAACTCTGCGCTGATAGCGGGAAGTGCAAGGGTGGGTAAAAAACATGCCGTGATCGTTTTGAGTAGTTGTTTTGACATTGGTGCCTCGGTTATATTTTTGAGTTGGCACATTCAACTCCAAAAATGTTACAGTTTTATGAGCGTTGAAGTTGAGCGAAGCAATTTGTTTATTTTTTTAATTCAACAGAGAAGGTTCCTACGCATGTCCATCCTCGCAAGGAAATGCATCCACAACAAGCTCAAGGCTATGATCATAAACAGCTAATGATTTACTAGGCAAGGGGCCTGTTGCCGTTCGGCGCAACACTTCTAAACGATGTTCTGATTTTGCAATACAGTTCCCATCTAGCATCTTTACCTTGTAGCCTTGCAATAACAGCGATCGTTCTGCCTTCAACCCTCGAGTAATACAAATTATTTTCTGGCCCGTCTCTTGAACAAGTGCAGCAATTGTTTCAGGTTTAATCTATCTATATCGTTTCCTGGTTGTGCGCTTACAGGGCGAAGGTCATTAATCGACAAATCTTATGGCCTTTTCATCGGGGTTTCGGTACAAACCTGCGTCTTGTAATTGTTGCAGGTAGGCCTGCCACTTTGTGGTTTTTTGTTCGGCCAATTCACGCAGATAGTTCCAGGTGTATATACCGCTATCGTGCCCATCGTCGAATACTATCTGCAGGGCGTAGCGCCCTGCAGCAGTAATGTTGCTGATACCGACATGCAGTTTTCCGCTGACCAAGATGCCATCATCGGCACCGTGGCCTCGCACTTCTGCGCTGGGAGAATGAACCCGTAGATACTCTGCCGATAGCAGATATTCCCTATCGGCGAAGCACAGTTGTAGCTTTTTATCAGCCTGGTGCAAGCGAATTTTTTTTGGTGCGTTCATCGTTTCAGATAAGTGCAGCCGTCGCGGGGTGAATTAGAGAATAAACCGTGACAAATCTTCATTCTTGCTCAGTTCGCCCAGGTGATGGTCCACATAGGCTGCATCAATCGTCAGTGAGTCGGTCTCTCCATCTCCGGCGCTAAAGGATATTTCCTCGAGTAGGCGTTCGAGCACCGTATGCAAGCGGCGTGCGCCGATATTTTCGGTGCTTTCATTTACTTCGAAAGCCACTTCGGCAATGCGTTCTATGCCATCTTTCGAGAATTGTAAATCGACACCTTCGGTGGACAGCAGTGCTTTTTGCTGCTCGGTGAGCGAGGCGGAGGGCTCGGTGAGAATGCGCTGAAAGTCGAGCGAGCTGAGTGAGCTGAGTTCAACCCGGATTGGTAGCCGGCCTTGGAGTTCGGGAATCAAGTCCGACGGTTTGGAGACATGGAATGCGCCAGAAGCAATAAAAAGCATATGGTCGGTTTTGATCATGCCGTATTTGCTGGTTACGGTGCAACCCTCAATCAATGGCAGCAGATCACGTTGTACACCCTCGCGGGATACATCGGCACCACCGCTCTCCTGACGTTTGGCGACCTTGTCGATCTCATCCAAAAACACAATGCCATTCTGCTCCGCCGCCTGAATGGCGCGAGCTTTAATTTCATCGTTGTTAATGAGCTTGTCGGCCTCATCATTGGTCAGCTGCTTGAGCGCTTTGTTCACTGTCAGCTTGCGTTTCTGGGTTTTCCCTTTAGACATATTGGAAAACATACCCTGTAGCTGATTGGTCATCTCCTCCATTCCCGGAGGCGCCATGATTTCCACTCCCACAGGAGATACGGCTAGCTCAATTTCAATCTCTTTATCATCGAGCTCACCTTCGCGCAGCTTTTTACGAAATATCTGGCGAGTTCGAGTGTCTTTGTCTCCGGGCTCGGTGGAGCGGGCGGGGGGCAGCAATGCATCGAGCACGCGTTCTTCGGCGGCATCCATTGCCCGTTGCTCGACACCAACCATGGCGCTTTCGCGCTCAAGCTTGATTGCCATTTCTACCAGATCGCGCACAATAGATTCAACATCGCGACCAACATAGCCTACTTCGGTAAACTTAGTGGCCTCTACTTTGATAAAAGGCGCATTGGCAAGCTTGGCCAGGCGGCGGGCGATTTCGGTCTTGCCCACCCCGGTGGGGCCTATCATAAGGATATTTTTTGGCGTAATTTCGGGGCGCAGCTCTTCGTTAACCTGCATGCGCCGCCAGCGGTTGCGCAGTGCGATGGCAACGGCGCGCTTGGCGTCATGTTGGCCGACAATATGGCGATCGAGTTCGTGAACAATTTCACGGGGGGTCATCTGGGACATAAAAATTCCTGCAAATACGACTGTTGTTTATCCAGGCGTTTTGCCGCCTTTAGGAGTGTTCAACAGAATTTAAGCGTCCAATTCTTCGATGGTACGGTTCTGGTTGGTATATACGCAAATATCGCCGGCTATTTGCAGTCCTTTTTCAACGATGGTGCGTGCATCTAGTTCGGTGTTTTCTAGTAGTGCGCGGGCGGCGGATTGGGCAAAAGGACCACCAGAGCCAATGGAAATAAGATCGTTTTCCGGTTGAATGACATCACCATTACCGGTGACAATCAGGCTAGCGGTCGCGTCAGCTACAGCCAACAGTGCCTCCAGGCGGCGCAGGGTGCGATCTGTGCGCCAGTCTTTTGCCAGCTCTACGGCAGCGCGAGTCAATTGGCCGTTATGGGCCTCCAATTTGCTTTCGAAACGCTCGAACAAGGTAAATGCGTCAGCGGTACCACCGGCAAAGCCAGCAATCACTTGATCTTTGTATAGGCGGCGCACTTTGCGTGCATTGCCCTTCATAATGGTACTGCCCATCGTAACCTGTCCGTCGCCGCCAATGACAACCTTGCCGTTGCGGCGACAGGAGAGGATAGTGGTACCGCGATATTGTTCCACGAGAATACCTCACAATTGTTGTGTCATTGTAAGTGTGGTCGCCATTGCTCAATTTCAATATGCGAGCGGTCAACAATTGGTAAAAACCGCCCTGTCAGCCGCAAGTTGGGTGATTTTAGTGTTCTTTTCCTGGGCGCTTCAATACCAGCGGCATCAGTCGTTTGTCTGCCAGCAGCTGCCGTGCTTTGGCCATCTTCGATCGGCTTTGATAGGGACCCACCAGTACTCGATGCCAAGTGCCACGATTATCTGAGTTGGCTTTAACCTGTACGTTTAAGTTTAATAGTGTGAGCTGGGCGCGCAGTTTTTCTGCCTCTCGGGCATCGCGAAAGGACGCTGCTTGCAGGATGTATGATTCAGGCGCGGCAGCTTGAGGCCTATTTATCCCGCCATCTTCAGCCTTGTTTTCTTGAGGCTGAGGCACCTTAATTTCATTTTCCTTAAGCAGCGTATGAAAATCAAACCGCGGTTTGGAATAACCAAGCTCTGGGTCTTTCATTGCCGGGTGGCGTAACTTGTCCTCCGTAGCGCCTGTCTGGGGGTGTTCGAAATTCAAGTTGTCTAACAAAAAAACAAATACGCTGATCCCCCCGGCAAAGGCACCCAAAACAAACCACACCCAGGCGGGTTTACTGCTGGGCTTGTTGCGGCGAGGGGTATTGCGGCGGCTCATGGTGATTCTCGTTAATGTATTCAGAGGGTGGTGGAAAGATACAGTGTTTAAACCGTGCCAATGGCGAAATTGTAACGCTATTCATTGATCAGAGCGCGGCCGGACAATACCGGACAATAAAAGTTAAGAAAGGTCTTGTGCGTCCATATCCACTGCCCAGCGCAGTTGGCGGGTTTTCTTCGTTTCTGCCCATTGACAAAAATGCATCAGTAGTTGTTGAAGCAGGGGTCGGCGTTCGGCTGTGATTTGTACATAAAACCGGAAGCGTCCGGACTTGCGCTCCAGCAGTGCGGGTACCGGGCCGAGATATTGTAGTTTTGGCGAGCTCGGCGCTAGGGTTTGCAGATATTGTCGTGCCGCAGCAAGAAATCCTTCAGCCCGTTGTGGCTGTTCACACTCGGCACGCACCAGCGCCATGGCCCAGAGTGGTGGCAATTGAGTCAGCTCTCGTTCCCGTAATAGTTGTCGGGCAAAAGCGCTGTAGCCCTTATTTAACAGCAGTTGCAATAGTGGGTGCTGAGGATAACGGCTTTGCACCAGTACGCGACCGGGCAGTTCACCGCGGCCAGCGCGGCCGGCTACTTGTTCTAGCAGTTGGCCAGTGCGCTCGGGGGCGCGAAAGTCGGGGCTGAACAAGCCGCTGTCGGCATCCTGAATAACGACCAGGGTAATTTGCGGTAAATGATGGCCCTTGGCCAGCATTTGGGTGCCGAGCAGCAGGCAGGGCTCACCGCTGCGGGCACGTTGCAATAATTGATCTAGAGCCCGCTTGCTGCTCGTAGTGTCGCGATCTACTCGCAAGATGGGAAACGCCCCAAAGCGTCGACTGAGCAGCTCTTCGCTGCGCTCGGTGCCGGCGCCCAGAGCACTGATGGCGCGGCTGTGGCACTGAGGGCAGCGATCAATATGGGCGCGGCGATAATCACAATGATGACAGCGTAACTGATGCTGGCGCCGATGCAGGGTTAATTTACTGGAACAGTGGGGGCAGTTTGCTAGCCAGCCACAGTCATCGCAGGCCAGGGCAGGGGCAAAACCGCGGCGGTTAATAAAGACCAATACCTGTTCACTGCGCCTTAAACTAAGGCCAATCTGGTCCAGCACTTGAGGGCTGAAACCTTCTATCAGTTGCTGCCCCATAGTTCCAATCAGGCTGATTTGCGGCGGTCGTGCATTGCCGGCACGCTTGCGCAGGCGCAAATGCTGATAGCGCCCGCTCAAGGCATTGTGTAGGCTTTCCAGCGAGGGAGTGGCGGAACCCAGCAGCACCGGTACGGCACTGTTACGCCCCAGTACCAGCGCGAGATCCCGTGCCGAATAGCGCACGCCATCTTGTTGTTTAAAAGAAGCGTCGTGCTCTTCATCCACTACTATGAGCCCTAGCCGCGGCAGCGGAGTGAGAATTGCCGAGCGGGTGCCGACAATAATGTCCGCAACCCCTTTGGCGGCAGACAGCCAGGCGCGCGCGCGCTCATTGGTAGCCAGGCCCGAGTGCAAAGCGGCGATATATCTGCTGGGAAAACGCGCTTTAATACGACGCAGGGTTTGGGGGGTAAGGCCTATTTCAGGCACCAACAGTAAAGCCTGCTTACCATTTTCCAAAACACCCGCGATCAATTGCAGAAAAACCTCCGTTTTGCCGCTACCCGTTGTACCTTCTAGCAGTATGGCGGAAAAGCCATTCAATTTAATTGCCGTCAGCGCCTGCTGTTGTTCTGTATTTAGTGTTTTCGGCGGTGCTTGCTCTTGAGTGGCCGACATATCAGGTGGTGCGGTGGCGCCACCTTGCCACTGAGCCAAGCCACGTGCACAAAGAGCGCGGCTAACGGCGCTGCCAAGCCCTTGGGCGCTGAGTTGTTTGCGGTTCTGACGGCCATGTTGGAACAAGTGTTGGAGTAGTTTTTGCTGTTTCGGTGCTCGAGCCAGTGCGTTGAAGGGTAAGCCCTTGCCTTCTACTGTGAGTTCAAGCCATTGTTGGGCCCAATGGCTTTGGGGCTTGCCTTGACGCAGGGCTACGGGCAGTGCGGCGGTATAAAGTTCGCCTATGGGCGCCTGGTAGTAGTCTGCAGCCCAATGTAAAAAAGTTTGGCTGGATGTGGGCAGCAGTGGTTCAATATCTATTTGTTGGAATGCTGACTTTAACTGCGCAAGTGGCGATTTTGCGACGATATTTACTAATACTGCCACCAGCTTGCGGCCGCCAAATGGCACCCAGAAGCGTTGGCCGGGACATAGATCGGTGGGGCTGGTTCCCGTTGGTGGCAGATAGTCAAAGAGACGCCGCAAAGGTACCGGCACCGCACAGCGCAAAATAACTTGGCCCTTCCCGGATTCCATCACCGCGCTCTCCTTCAGGCTGCTGGCATGAGTAGAGCATAATAACGCAGTTGTGAGCTGGATTGCCGTTCTTCGTCGATGCTTATCTTCAAGGTTTTGCATTCATAGTAGAATGGAGTTCGGGCTTGTATCTGCGCATTAATCTGATTAGTATGCGCTGACTTTTTAACCGGCTCGAGGTCGTCAGATCCCTAGTCAACAGCGATTCCGTGCTCGACAAATGATCGGGTGGCGGACTCCAATTGAGGCAACTATGAAATCAGCGATTCACCCCAAATACAACGAAATTACCGCTACCTGTTCTTGTGGCAATAAGATCACCACGCGCTCTACGCTCGGTAAAGATCTAACCTTAGATGTGTGCTCCAATTGTCATCCGTTTTATACTGGTAAGCAGCGTGAAGCCACCACTGGCGGTCGTGTAAGCCGCTTCAAGCAGCGTTTTGGAAGCCGTATCAGCAAATAATTTTGCGCGACCATTTAAGGTCGAACAGCATGGCGTTAGCAGGGTACTTTGGGTTCTTCTCAGTGCCTTTTCCACACTCTAAAAAGCTTTTGGCACCTTAAACCTGGAAGTCGCAGTTAGGTGCGCAAAAGCTGTGTAAGTTATTGGTGTGCATGGCGAATTTTAAAAATTCGTGATCACCTTATTGGTGATGAGAACTTTTTAAACTTTGCTAGGTGCATCAAGAACTTGTGCAGACTTGCGTGATTCAATTGCTGTTTCTAGGTTAAAGATTACCCTGAAAATTCCCCTTGCCTATAGCAATTCACCACATTTGGTGCTTATTTTGCTATTTTTGCTATGACTAGCATAGGGCCGTAAGGTTTTTAGCGGGCTGGCGCCGCCATATTTTGACCAAATAGTCATACTGGTCATCCTTCATTCCTGCTGTAACACATCCGCATCCTGCTAGCTATGCGGTAATCGCGAGAGATTTTCCCAATGACGGATTCATTGCGTCGAGCCGCACTCGATTATCATGCCCTACCAACCCCCGGCAAACTTGCTGTTGCCCTGACGACACCAGCGCAGACTCAGGAAGATTTATCGCTGGCCTATAGTCCTGGAGTGGCGGAGCCGGTATTGGAAATTGCCAAATCTCCGGAGGATGCCTATCTATATACCGGCAAGGGCAATTTGGTGGCGGTAATTTCTAACGGCAGTGCAATTCTTGGCCTGGGTAACCTCGGTCCTTTGGCCTCCAAGCCGGTTATGGAAGGCAAATGTTTATTGTTTAAACGCTTTGCCGATATCAATGCTGTGGACATAGAGGTTGAGGCCAATAGCCCAGAGCATTTTATTGAGACTGTTGCCGCGGTTGCCAATACCTTTGGCGGTATCAATCTGGAAGATATCAAGGCGCCGGAGTGCTTTCATATCGAGGACGCGTTGGTCAAACGTTGTAACGTGCCAGTCTTTCATGACGATCAGCATGGCACGGCTATTGTCACCGTAGCGGCCATACTCAATGCACTGGAAGTTCAGGGTAAAAAGATTGAACAAATGCACATGGTGTGTCTCGGAGCCGGTGCGGCCGCCACTGCCTGCTGTCGATTAATGCTGGCTGCCGGGGCGAAAAAAGAGCAAATTACCATGGTCGATAGCCGCGGAGTGATTCACTCAGGGCGCACCGACATCAATGTTTACAAGGGCGAATGGGCGCGGGACACGGATATGCGTACCCTCGACGATGCCATTGATGGCGCAGATGTGTTCCTCGGTGTTTCGGGCCCGAACCTGTTGTCAGCACAGCAATTGAAAAAAATGGCTGCCAAACCGGTGGTGTTTGCCTGTGCCAATCCCGATCCGGAGATTTCTCCCGAATTAGCCCACCGCACCCGCAAGGATCTGATTATGGCCACCGGTCGTTCAGACTACCCGAACCAAGTCAACAATGTGTTGTGTTTCCCGTTTATATTCCGTGGAGCTCTCGACGTGCGTGCAGAGCGTGTTAATGAAGAGATGAAGTTGGCCGCTATAGAGGCCATTCGCAACATTGCTCACCTGCCAGTACCGGATGTCGTACGCCAAGGCTACGGTGGCGCCGCCATGACTTTTGGCCCCGACTATATCTTGCCCAAGCCTACAGATCCGCGGCTGCTACCCGAAGTGGCTGCCGCTGTGGCCAAAGCCGCTGTAGATACGGGTGTAGCGCGGTTGCCCTACCCCAAAAACTATCCACTGGCAGAACTCTAAGCTCGGAAAAATAACAATGGCTCTTAGGAACAATCCGGTTTGAGGTAGACCAGAGCGTGGTATGTAATGTCTAGAAGTCCTCACATCGAGCAAGACAGCCTGTTTGTGGGCAAAATAATGCTCAGGACATAAGGTAGAAGTAATATTTTGTGTGTTTTTCAACCAAAAAGATAAACTTCCTGAGTTCTGATAAGAAGCAACTCCTTCATGTAGTTACCCTGGCTCGCGCCAAAGTGAATTGTTCCTAAGAGCCTTGCAAATTTGCTGCTATGCAATGGCCATTGTGCGGGAAAGTCGGCCAATAAATTGTAAGCTCCACGGTAATCGAAGCCATTCTCAGCCGCTTCGTTACGATCAACTGCAAATAAAACCTTGGTGATACCAGCGAAGAGTGCATTGAGATAGCACATGGCGCAGGGCTCACCTGAGGCAAGTAAAATCATTCCCTGAAGGTTTGATGTGTCAATATGGTGACAAGCATCACGAATAGCTTCAACTTCAGCATGGGCTGA
>JAHZJJ010000108.1 GCA_022600975.1 Gammaproteobacteria bacterium | reverse complement strand
GGTTTATGAAACAGGAAAAAAAGCTTGTATGAAGATTTACGAAACAGGCACTATTATTTTTGATAAATTATTAGGAAAGTTGAATTATAAAGTGAAGCCAGTGGTAAAGTAAAGACAGGAAGTTATTTCATGCACGCCCCTAAGCGGCTACCAGAGAGGTTGATGGCAACCGCTTCCCGTTCGTGACGGCGCGGAATGAAGGGCCGCTGGCGGGAAGCAAACAAACGAGATAACATCTGCGAACAATCCTTTTAATCTTCCTAGCCGACATCTTACTCGACAAATGGTTTTGCCGCAAAAAATATTTACTTAACCTACGTGAATTGTTATTCAGATATATTTAACCTGCAAATACTAACTATTGCCAATACACTGGAAAACCTAAAAAAAACCATGCACAAGACCGCCAAACTATACAGGAGCCTCACCAAATTAATTTTGTACCAAACCGCGGAAAAGCAATGCAAAAAGAAAACCCTTCGATACCGTGTTTATTTTTAAGACATTAGTATTACAGCATTACCTTGAAGCTCTGCTATGACTTTTCTGACGGTTTTGTCATCACAGAAAAATAGCGGAAAAATAGCGGAAAAATAGAATTTTAACTGATATATTAGGTCCTTTAAACTAGGAAGTTGTTTCGTTCGCATTCCTTAGGGATTTCTAAGGCTTCTTTAGAGTGCCTATCAGTATTACAGTGTGTAATTTACCCCCAAATAAAACCTACGGCCAGGATAAGAGAGGCTATATAGGCGCTCTTCACTTCCCCAGTATGCGCTATTCACTTCTTTGGTAACATTAATTACCGCAGCACTCAGTGTAAACGCTTCGGTTAACTTGTAGCTCGCATTCAAATCTAACTGACCATAACCGTCGGTATAAACAGTTTTGCCCGTTGTCTGCTCAACAGCATAATCGTCGCGATAATTATACGAAGCACGGAGGTTAAATTTATCCCGTTCATAGTAGGCAGATAGATTGTATTGGTATTTAGATGTGCCTGGTAAAGGCGTTTTTGTTTTTTTGCCATCAGTTTCCAGCGTTGCCAAAGAGGTATCCGTGTAAGTGTAATTAGCGATAATGCCGCCACCAAAATTAAAAGATTGCTGATAAAACAACTCAAGCCCAGTTGAAGTTGCATTTGTTCCATTAACAGGTACAGAAAAAAGTACATTCACAGGATTAGGGCGGCTAGAAATATTGCGTTGTTCACTCACCTGAATAGAGGTAACAAATGAGTCTATTTGCTTATGAAATATCGTGGCTCCCAATACCGAAGAAGACTTGAAATACCACTCAACGCCCAAATCATATTGATTTGCATCATAGGGCTTCAAATCTGTGTTGCCCCGTGAGCCGGTGGTATTATTAGATCCCTCCGGTGGAGCATTAAAAGATTCTGAGATCTTGAGCCTGCCATAAGACACCCGAGAGATAACCTGTGCCACCGCCGCTCTCAATAGAAAATGCTCAGTGATATCCCACTTCAGGTTGAAGCTGGGTAAAAGATCGGTGTAATCCCCCTTGCTAACCTGCAATCCCCCAACAACAACGCCTTTAGCTGTATTAAAGCCCTGTGATGTTTGTGCGGTTTGAACCGCGCGTATACCCAAATTTCCGCTGAGGTTATTGACCTCAAAATTGCCTTGAACGTAAGCGGCAGTAATTTTTTCAGTAACACGTAGGAAGTTTCCATCTTCACTGAGCCTGTTACGGGTGAAATTTGTATCAAGCCATTCGATATAACGATCCCAATCTAGTGTGAGAAAAGAAGCTTCTGTACCTGCCTTACCAGTTAAGCCATTCACATACTGAGTGAAACTCGCCACCTCGGCTGTGGTTGGCAAATTGCTTATTGTGTGCCAGTAGGCGTAACCCGATTCACCATCTTCGCCTGTATTGCCATTATCGGGGTCTCCATCGTCCCAATAAAGTTTAGTGTAGACTTGTTCCACTTCATGATCCCGATACTTTGCCCCCACATCAAAAGAGTGAAAAATGCCAAGCTCCTGCTCAAGGTTAACATCTACTTGAAAATAACTTTCTGAATCCGCTGAAGTTCCCGGGTCAGATGCAGAAAAACCAAAGGTATTAAAATCAGTAGGATCGGCATCATAATGAATCACAGGTCTGGAATTAAGATTCCAGCCGTATGCACTTGTAACTCCTTGCTGACCATTAAAACGCTGTATTTCATTAAAATCTTGACCGCCTTTGGCGTTGGTATAACCCAAGTTAACCGAAGCCGTATAAAAGTCCCCTTCGTATACCATTTCTAGATCATAGGTATCAGATTTTGCTTCAGAGATGCTACGGCGAGAACCAATAGCCGGCGCTTTTAAATCAACGGTGTGGTCATTAAGATCCTTATCCGCAAGCTCCATGGCTACAATGGTTTCACCATCGTAACGAACACTGCCCGGCACAATCGCAGGGTCGGTATAATCCCACTCCGCCAGCGTCATCATATTACTATCAGAGGTTTGGTCTAGGCTGGTGCCCATATAATTAAAAGTTGTGGTGAGTTTATCCGTCGGCCTCCATTGCATGGTCAGCTGATAGCCTTGGCGATCTCTCTGGGCTTGTGAATAATTTTGAATAACAGCAAAGGGTGCGTAACCAACGATTTTGTTGCCCGCAGTATCTACAAGGGAGGGCGCAACAAAATTGTTTTCACCGACACGTGAGTCGTCAAATAGCCGCCAATTTTCTGTAGAAAGACCTTCAGTAATTACTGTTCTATCTTGAGCTACAAAGGAGGCGAGTACACCAAACGTTTCCGATTCATTTTTCCATGAATATAAGGCACTGTACTGAGGTTCGTACTTTTCAGTAACATCCGCATAGGTTTCTTCAATATTTAAAAACCCTATATTAGCCGCTGTATCCAGTGGCTTGCGCGTATGTACTATGATCGTGCCCCCTACACCACCTTCATCTAGCTTTGCCTGTGGCGACTTGTAAACCTCAGTTTTTTGAATCAAATTGGCCGGTAGCATCGCATAATTAAAAGAACGCTGTGGGTTACGTGAAGTTGAGCCTGTGGCAACGTAATTGCCGTTCAGCTGGGTTAATGTGAGCGCTGAGCTGGTGCCGCGAATACTAACGAACTGCCCTTCACCACCGCTGCGTATGATCGATATACCCGGTACTCTCTGCAGTGCATCGGCGACATTTTTATCGGGAAATTTACCGATATCTTCTGAAGTAATAGCATCAACAAATGCGCTAGAATAACGCTTTATCTCTAAGTTTTTTTCTAAAGTATTACGTATGCCGACAACTCTAACCTCTTCAAGTATGGGCTCAGAAGTTTCTTCTGCCTGCGCAGTTTCAGCTATGGCATCAGCAAACGCCAGCGGGCTTAAAAAAAATATAGCAGCACATGCATTATTCAAACAAAAATTATAATATTTTTCACTCATAGTACACCTATTATTTTTTTTACCTATTGCCGTTGTCCGGTCTAAATTATGTGTTTATACATTTCCATCTAATCCAAGCTTTTGAAGCACTGCCAGTGGGGCGCCTTCAAAGGTTTGTGAAGGCTTATTGCCCATATAGCCAATGTCAGCCATACCCTCCAGGGTGGTGTAGAAAGCCGTCGCGGTAAGATCGCGAACCTTTGCAAAAAAATGTGCTCCATGCTGGTACTGTGCTTTGGCGGTTTTTACCCATTTGATATCATTACAAATCGCCAGTTTTTGCACATCTACCAAATCTATAAAAACCTTTCCATACCTTTTGTGAGACTCACTGTTCAGCCACACAATACCACCGCGAATGACAACCAGATCTCTTTTATTACGATCATAAGGGGCACTGACATATTCATTAATATACTGGTGCGCACCCAGAGCTGACGCGCTAGGAGAAATAGCATCTGAGGGAATAATAATTTCACAAAGAGAGCCTAGCGTTGTCAATTCAGCCTCGCTTAATACAAACTCCCAATTGACTGTTGGGTTTAACAAATCTGGATCAGTTGCCGAGCGAACTGGTGCTTTTTTACTGGAATCAGCTTTTAATAAATCTTTCTCGCTAGCAGTAAACTTCTGTTCCTTCGCTGTAGCCTCTCCAATGTAACCGGTTAATGGTACTGTTGCCGCTGTTGTAGCAATAAGTTTCATCGCGTTGCGCCGGCCAAGATTTAATTTTTTTTCGCTCATGTTAAATATTCCTTTTTGCCAGCTGATCAACGATGTAATCACTGGTGCGCCAAGCCAATGCCATAATGGTTAATGTAGGGTTTTTATCGGCATTAGAGACGAAAGGCGCACCATCTGTCACAAATAAATTCGACACCTCCCAAGACTGGCAATATTGATTCAGTACCGATTTATTAGGGTTTGAACCCATTTGGGTGGTGCCCACTTCGTGAATTATATAGCCACCATTCTGAATAGCTTTTGTGCCATCCGTGTGGACGGTTGAGGTGGTTTTCCCTCCCATACCCTCAATAATACTGGCAAAAGTTTTATGCATATGGGCAGCCTGATTAATTTCATGGGGGCTCCACTTCCAATGAAACTTGAGCACGGGAATACCCCATTGGTCTACCTGATGTTTATCAATTTCACAATAGCTGTCTTCATTGGGTATCATTTCTCCCCGTCCATCAAACCACATAAACGAGCCATAGTATCTCCGACAAGCCGCTTTAAACTCCTTGCCATAGGCACCTGCGGTTAAATTTTCCATACCGCCAAAAATACCCGCACCCGGTATACCCCGGCCTCCACCAAATTCAATATGGTAGCCCCGAGCAAAATCCAGCTCTCCTTTAAGTTGCTCCTGATACTTCCACCAGGGCATATACATATGCATTCCTGATGCCCCATCTTCGTTATGGGCTGGAAGATCTTCCAGTGCTGGAATTTGTCCCCCTACTCCGGCACCCACAGTATCCATCAAATATTTACCGACAAGCCCACTGCCATTAGCCAAACCATCGGGGAATAGTGCACTTTTTGAATTTAGTAAAATTCTCGAGGTTTCTGCCGCACTTGCAGCAACTACAACTACCTTTGCCGTTGCGATTTTTTCAAGCCTAGAACGTTTATCAATATAAATTGCACCAGTCGCCCTACCCTGCTTGTTTACAGTAATTTCTCTCACCATTGCATCGGTAATAATATCCAGGTTTCCGGTTGCCAATGCTGGTGGTATTAATACAGTAGTAGATTGAAAATTTGCCTTGATCGAGCAGCCCCGGCCACAGGGTGTAGCCCAAAAACAAGCTGCCCGTGACTGCATTGATTCACGGGTAACCGTTTGTGCCAGTTTGTTATTGGGAAATAATTTTTGCGGAATGTTTTTGTAATCCTGCTTTTCACTCAAGATCGCCAAATGTGCAGGAATAACAGGAATATCTAGTGGCTGGCAGGCTTTTTTAGCCAATAATTCATAAGCGCGAGGCTGCGGCGGCGGCAACAATACGCCATCGGGTGAATTGGGTGTGTTTTCCAGGCCTTCATTGCTGCCATAAACCCCAATCAGCATTTCGGTTTTATCATAATAGGGTGCGAGATCGGCATAATTGATGGGCCAGTCAAACCCTAAGCCATCTCGTGAATAGGGTTTAAAATCATATTCACCCATACGCAAAGAAATGCGCCCCCAGTGATTGGTTCTCCCACCCAGCATACGCGCTCGATACCAGTCAAAACGTCTTCCTGGTGCCTTGGATGCTTGAGTATACGGCTCGCCCGGCACTTTCCAGCCACCATCAACCGTGGCATCGTAAAAACCAAAGGGTTTATCCGGCGTACTGCCACCTCGCAATGGAGCATCTTTTGGCAAATTAAACATCGGCGTCTCTTTTACAGGGTCATAATCGCGCCCCGCCTCTAACATCAAAACCTTGAGCCCGGCTGTTGCCAGCACATAGGCGGCCATACCACCACCTGCCCCCGAACCCACAACCAGTACATCATATTCTTTGTTTTGGCTTGAATTTATCATTGCCATTTAGAGTTACCCCGCTTACATCAATTTTTGTTATTTATAATGCTGTTAATTGTTACAATTTCTACCATTATTCAATGTGCAGGTTCAAGTTATGAAAGCTCTGCCCCTAACCTCTGTAGCAGCTGTTTTGTGGCCATAACACCCTTGTCTTCATCCATCTCACCTTCAAATTCAATACCGATATGGCCATTGAATTTACTCGCTTTAATCAGTTTTAACATGCGCTTAAAATCTGTGGTGATTTCATTGCCATTTTCATCAAAGGTATAACTCTTTGCGCTAACCCCTTTCGCATAAGGCAATAATTCTTCTACGCCACGGTATCGGTCATAATCACCAAAATTACCAAAATCTGGTAAGCTACCACAGTTAGGCATAGCCACTGTTTTAATTAAATCTGCTAGCCAGGCGCCATTGGAGGAATAACCTCCATGGTTTTCAACCACAATATTTATATTGTAATCTTGAGAAAATTTACTCAGTTTACCCAAGCTATCTACGGCCACCTTTTTGACTTCTTCACTTGTACCTTTTCCAAGAATATTAACCCTAAGTGTATGGCAGCCCAAATATTGTGCAGCCTCTACCCACTTATAATGATTCTCTACCGCTTGAGTTCTTAGGGTATTGTCTAAATCACACAGATCGCCTTCTGCATCTATCATAATTAACAGGTTTTGAACTCCGTTATCCTTTGTGCGCTGCTTTAAATCACCTAGAAATTTCTTATCTTTAGCTTTATCTGGGAAAAAGATATTGACATATTCAACAGCATCAATATCAAACAATTTTTTTGCTTTAACCGGAAAATCTAGCGTTGATAGCTTCCCCGCATAAAGTTGCCTGTGAAAAGAATATTGCGCTAAAGAAATGTTAAAAAATAACTTTTTGCTCTCTGAAGCTAGCAATTTATGCGCTGGAAGCGTCGATGCGAGCATGGCTAAGGTGGTTAACTGTCCACTGCTGATTAAAAATTTTCTTCTGTCCATCATCTTCCCTCTTTTAGTTATAAATTATTTTTTAAAAAATAACTTTATATTAATTATAACTCAATAATTTTTATATTTTTATACCAAACCCTATTACCATGATCCTGCAAAGCAATATGGCCACTTTGAAGCTGACCAAATTTTTTATACATAGAAAATTTACTGTTGGAAACCCGCTGTTTCCAATCATCAGATTTTAAATTGTAACTGACAATTTTATGCCCATTTAACCAGTGCTCTACCTGAGCATCCTTTAGGAGAATACGTGTTTTGTTGTAGCTTCCGGTGGGCTTGTCTACTTCTGTCGCTGGTGCATAGAGAGCAAATACTGATCCAGCTATTTCATTGGTACCTTTTAATATTGGATAACCTGTATTATCCAGTATCTGATACTCTATACCACTCGCCCATACCGGTTGATCATCGTCGGCCACTCTATACAAAATACCGCTATTTCCTTTCTCAGAGATTTTCCATTCTAGCTGTAATTCAAAATCCGTAAAAGTTTCTTGCGTGAGTATGTCCCCCCCACCACCGGCGGTAAGCACTAGGCTGCCATCAATGACTTGCCAGGCATCACCAACCTTTTCTCCATTAGCGCCTTTCCAACCTGTCAATGTTTTGCCATCGAAAAGGCTTCGCCAACGGCCCTCTTGCTGCTGGGGTATGGCCACTTGACACGCACCAAAGAAAAATATTACCGCAGCTCTGCTAACACATAAGATTCTCGATTTAACTTTTTTAGATACCCACATCATTATTATCCTCAAAATTAAAGCTCATGACGAAGTGAACAGAAACCTAAAGCTTCAGACACTATTACGATAACAGCCGCTACTCCCTCCTATTGCCAGCTCAAACGGCAATACGATATGCCTTGAACTAAGTGGTTTACCGTTAATTATTTGACATAAATTATCTACGGCACAATGCCCAATTTTCTCCGCGGGCTGACGAATCGTTGTTAATGGCGGATCGGTATATAAAGCAAATTCAATACCATCAAAGCCCACTACAGAAATATCATCGGGCACTAATAACCCCATTGTTTTTATTTGGTGGATAGCGCCAATGGCCATTTCATCATTCATACAAAAAATAGCGCTGGGTGGCTCTGGCACCGATAGCAGCACCGCAGCGGCAGACTGCCCCGATGACATATCGAATTCGCCGTTGACCACCAACTCTGAGCTGAGATCAAAGCCACCTCGTCGCATTCCAGCACTGAACCCTTTCAGGCGATCGCGCACTACCGGGCTGCTCATTGGCCCGGTAATCACACCGATACGGGAGTGCCCGAGCTCTAGTAAATGTTGGGCAATAGCATTTGCGCCACCTTGGTTTTCAAATTCTATAACCGGGTAGCGGTCATCCTCGGCAATGCGTTCGCAAGCATTAACCATGGGAATGGATTCGGCCAAGCCTGCATCTTCGGGAGAGAAAGGGTTGCGGCCAGCGAGTTGAATCAAACCATCAGCCTGGTTGGTCAGCGTCATGCTCGCATAAAAGTGCTCGAGTTCCGGCTTTCCTTTGGTGTCCCCCAGCAATATCGAATAACCGCGATCCTGAGCGGCTTGCTCTATACCCCGTATCACTTTAGAAAAAAACGGATTGGCAATATTGGGCACCAGTACAATGAGCGTGAAGGATTTTCCTGAACTAAGCTTTCTCGCCAATAAATTGGGCCGATAACCCGTTTCCTTCACTGCCTTCAATACGCGCACTCTGGTTTTCAAAGCCACTTTGTCGGGGTCTTTTAGCGTGCGCGATACGGAGGCCACTGAGACCCCCGCATGACGGGCAACTTCACGAATATTGGGCATACTTGCTTGTACCCTCCTCAGATTGTAGATCTGGTTAAGCTGCTTGCGTTGGCTTCTTTTGCCTTGCGCCGTCGGTCCAGAAGCCAAATGACAGCAAATATCGGTAGCAGTATCAAAGGCGCGAATGTCAGTGATTGAAAGGATTCTACCGATGCCTGCATTAACACAGCATCCAGTTCAGCACCCGTTAATTGTTCAAATTTATAGATGCCGCCGGCCGCTTCAATTTTTGCATTATCAAAAATAACACCTAACTCTGGCAACACGAACTGGATCGACATACCGCCAGCAAAACCCATCAAACCTAAAAACAACGCTCCTCCACGCACAAACCGTTCAGACACCGTGGCCAACATTGTCGGATACAGAAAACATACGCCTACGCCCCACAGGGTTGCTGCCAAAAATGCAGTCACCGGGGTGCGAGACAAACTCAAGGCGTAAAGGCCTGCTGCTGCCAATAGACAACTCAACCACAGCAGTCCGGCTGCGGACAATTTCTTCTCTAAAGCACCGGCAAAGTGTCGCATGACAAACATCAGCATACTGACATATATCAATATCACGATACCTTTCATTCCCACAACTCGGGATAAAGTGAGATCTATCCACTGGCCTGGTGCCAGTTCCGTAGCCGCAGTTAGCCACATACACATCCACAACAATATAAACAGTGGTTGTTTTAAGACTTCTTTGAACATAGCGCCGTAGCTAATGCCGGCAGCAACCCGTTCAGTCACTGGAAATTCTGTTGTCAACACTAGCCAGGCCATCAATAGTGCCGGTAGGATCAGCAGTATCAAATTCGCCTGCCAGGGTATCTCAAGCACAGAAATCGCCAGCCCCGCCAGGCCACCCACCACGATACCCCCTGGCCACCAGGCATGAAGAACATTTAAACGATGGGTTTTGTTCTTGGGGTCTACTGCTGCGACCATTGGGTTACTAGCCGCCTCAACGGCCCCCCAACCGAGGCCGGTCAACAACAATCCAATCAATAACAAGGTTTCTACGCTGGCATTAACGGGAGGCAATAAAGATGCGGCCACAATCATAATACTGCCCGCTATATAACCCAGTGCCGAAAGTAATAGCATCCGCTTAATGCCCACTAGGTCAACGAGTGTAGAGCCAAATAACAGCGTGAAGGCAAAACCGGTAAAGGTTATCCCTAAGGCTTTTCCGAGCATTGCCGTTGAATTGGCAAGATCGATATGATCGTAAATATCCGCCTGCAAGTCTCCGGCGATGGAGGTTCTAATCGCAAACCCCAGACCGATCATAAAAATTGATAGATTGCCTATTAACAATAGTTTTTTATACCCAAGCAGGTGCTTTGGCGTATTCATTGATCTATTCTCCACTTTCATTATTTGCTTATTTTAATCGTGACTTTTAATTGGGCACTAAGCTGTGCCTTTTCGCACTATTATTCCAAACCGAGAATTTTTCGATTTCTTAATTTATCCGCCTTGGCTCCAGCAAAATCATCAAAGGCTGTTTTTGCTCTGCTGATCAGCTGATCATTGATAAAAGCTACACCCTCACGGGCGCCCTGCTGCTGGTCCTTAATGCAACACTCCCACTCCAGTACTGCCCAGCGATCGTACCCATACTGGGTTAACTTGCTGAAAATTCCACGAAAATCTACCTGACCATCACCCAAAGAACGAAAACGACCGGGGCGTTCTATCCAGGGAGCGTAGCCGCCGTAGACTCCGGCCCGCCCACTGGGGCGAAACTCTGCATCTTTAACATGAAAAGCTTTAATCCGTTCATGGTAAATATCAATAAATGCAAGATAATCCATGTGTTGTAATAACAGGTGGCTGGGGTCATATAGGATGTTGGCGCGGGGGTGATGATCAACGTTATCGAGAAAACGTTCAAAGGTCAGCCCGTCGTGTAAGTCTTCACCTGGGTGCAGCTCAAAACAGACATCGACCCCCTCGCTATCAAAAATATCCAGTATGGGCCGCCACAGCCGCGCCAGCTCCAGAAAACCATCCTCTACCAGCTTTGCCGGACGTTGGGGCCAGGGGTAAAAGGTATGCCACAGCAAAGCCCCGGAAAAAGTCGCGTGGGTTTTTAAGTTTAATTTAGCGCTCGCCTTCGCGGCTTTTAGCAACTGCTCCCTGGCCCATTGCGCTCTGGCCGCAGCATTTTGGCGCACTTCATTGGGAGCAAAAATATCGAGCATATCGCCATAGGCTGGGTGGGCTGCCACCAGTTGCCCTTGTAAATGGGTCGATAGCTCGGTAATTTCCACTCCCGCAGCATGACAAATGCCGAGTATCTCATCGCAATAGGTTTGACTGCTACTGGCGCGATCCAAGTCAAAGATGCGCTTATCCCAGGTGGGTACTTGAATGCCTTTATAACCCAAATCCGCAGCCCAGGCGGCCATGGAGTGTAGCGAGGACGATTGAGTTTCTGGGGGTAAAAACTGGGCCAGGAATATTCCGGGGCCTTGTATTTGGGCTAAGTTCATTTATTTTTTTGCCATTTTGTTGCACTTTAAAAAATAATCCGGGTGTTTTTAATTCACAATGGGTTCCATAGTGGTTCTAGTGCTACCCAACGAGAGTGGTTATTGCTGCTCTCAATCGCTCCGCGTACAAAGGCCATTCCTCTAACGCCAGCCTCGATACTATCACCAGCATCTATTGCAACGGTATCGTTGCGGGCTGCTCGAACCTGAATGGCAAAGTCTCGATAGATATTGGCAAAAGCCTCGATATAGCCCTCGGGGTGCCCCTCGGGTGTGCGGCAGCGAGAGCGGACTTTTTCATTCAAGTAGACACAATCCGCACCCGCTTGAAATATTTCCATTGGCCTGCCTTTGCGCTTCACTTGTAATTGATTAGGTATTTGCTGCTGCCAGAATAAAGAACCTTTTTCGCCGTAGATGCTAATATTTAAATTATTGCCTTCACCGGCACATATCTGGCTGGCCATCAGGGTGCCACGAGCCGAGTTTTCCAACTTGAATAAAGCCGCACCATCATCGTCCAGCGCCCGGCCAGCAACCACTGAATGCAAATCTGCGCAAACCTCCGTCATTCTCAAGCCGGTAGCGTATTCCACCAGATTGTGGGCGTGAGTGGCGATATCGCCAAAGCAACCACTCTCACCAGCTTGTGTGGGGTCTGTGCGCCAAAGCGCCTGTTTAGAATAACCATCTTCAGCCGAGGACAGCCAACCCTGGGGATAAGCAACGGCAACCCTGCGCACACTGCCCAACTGGCCCGCCAAAATCATTTCCCGTGCCTGTAGCACCATTGGGTAGGCAGAGTAGGTGTGGGTGAGGCCGTAGAATAGCTGGGATTGAATGATTGTTCGCTTAAGTGAAAGCACCTCTTCCAGGGTGCGTGCTGCCGGTTTATCGGACAATACATGGAAACCGTGCTCCAAAGCTGCAGTAGCCACCGGCAGGTGTAAAGCATTGGGTGTTACAACAGCGACAAATTCCATGCGTGTTGCTGCTGACCGCGCCGCCTCTTTGCGCATCATGGTCGTATAATCACCATAAACTCGATCCGCTGTAAGGCCCAGCTTCTCACCGGTGATACGCCCACGCTCTGGGTTGCTACTGAAACAACCGGCGACGATTTCAATCTGTCCATCTAAAGTGGCGGCCATTCGATGTATCGCACCAATAAATGCACCCTCGCCACCACCAACCATGCCCATTCTTATGCGGTTATTCATGAAGCCACCCAGTCTGGTATCAGTTGACGCTGATACTTTTAAATTTTTCTTGAGTTATAGGCAGGCACTACTGTAACCGATTACATTTGGAATGCACAATAGTCTAATGCAGTCAATGTAACTTACTGACGCCCAACTTCATCTGCTCATAAGTTGATCTATTAGTGTATTTTTAAATCTATTTATCTGCGCAAACAGTCAATTTTAAGGAGCATCACTACCAGAATTTACATCATTTATCTTTGATGAATTGCTTCAAGTAAAAACTACTTAAAACCTACAATTTATTCCGCTCAATGGTTTTTTACCCCTCTTGAACAATTTTATAGTTATCTCTCTATTGCAAATCGTTAATCTAAAAACAACCTAATAACTCAACACCGAGAGATACTCCGATGGAAAAACTTGAACAACAATTTGCCCTACAAAAGAAAATAAATCTGTTACTTACAATTGGCATTGTCGGCCTTGTCGCTTACCTGAGTATGGCCCAGCCTGTGCATACGTTCGAAGAGATTTCCGTTGAGCGTATTAATATTGTAGAAAAAAGTGGCTTGAATCGTATGGTTTTAGCCAACTCTGATAAATCTCCAGGTGTAGACAAGTTTGGCAAAGAGGTGTGGCATTCAGGAACGCCAAGACCCGGCATGATTTTTTATAACAATGAGGGCACAGAAAACGGTGGCTTTATCTTTGGTGGTGGCAAGCAAGAAGGTGAGGTAAAACACGGTCTGCATATGTCTTTTGATAGATACAATCAAGATCAAACTTTGTATATGCAGCATTTAGAGAGGCCAGGCTTATTGCTCAGCGGACTTACGGTGATGGATCGGCCAAAGCAGGATCTTGATTTTTATTTCGATAAAAAGTATAAAGAGGCTAAAAAACTTGGAGATGAAATAACAGTAGCACGACTTGAAAAACAAATTGAACGAGAAAAACCATTTGGTGCTAGAAGAGGTTTTTATGGTATTATCAATGGCGATGCTAAATTGGAATTACATGATAGCAATGGGAAAAAACGTATTCAAATGCTGGTGACTGAAGCTGGCGAGGCAAAGCTGGAATTCCTAAACAGCCAAGGAGAGGTTATTCTGCGCCTCCCAGAAAAAAAATATTAATAGTGCTGCCGCAGTAATGAAAAAAATAATTCATATTACAGTAACTTTCATTTTCTCCTCTTTGCTCGTTCTTTATCCTGCGACTTTACTGTCAAAATCTGGGGAGCCTATAGTGATCCACTATGACGCTCCTTTTTGGTTAGCCCTGCAATGCTTTTTTGCTCAATGGGTAACCCACAAAGTGTACAAAAAATTATCTTTAAAATTAACAACAACTGCATTGGCTATCAGACACTTTCTAAAAATATTTATTGTGAGCAGCTTAGCTTCAATTGCATCAATTACAGTATTAACACTGATGATTGAAGTTGCTTTTGGACGTAAAACCATAGATAACCATCATATTATTCTTACCTTGATTACTACCTTCCTGTTACACACCCTAAATAGCAGCGCCATTTTAGCGATTAAAATATTTAAAAATATCAATCAGCAACAACTTTCTTTAGAGAAAGCACAAAACAATCTTCTGGAAATTAATGTCAAGCAATTACAACAACAGTTAGACCCACATTTTTTATTTAACAATCTTAATGTATTATCTGCATTAATCATATCAAAGCCATATGAGGCGGAAAAATTTCTCGATGCATTCTCGAATATTTACCGTTATATTATCGACAATCAACATAAGAACACTATAGTTATCGACAAGGAAATTAATTTTTCATATGACTATATGGAACTACTGAGAAAACGCTTTGCTAATGCCTTTTATTTAACCTTAAGCTTTGATTCCCAGGATACCTTACACTACAAAACTTTACCTTGTAGCCTGCAACTTGCATTGGAAAATGTTATTAAGCACAATCAAGGGGATACCGAAAACCCGCTAAATATTGAAGTTAGAATTAGTAACACTTGGCTTATTATTAAAAACCCAATCAGACCAAAAACTTTTGCGACTCCCTCATCTGGATTAGGGCTTAATAACTTAAAGCTCCGAGCCAAAGCAATACTAAGAAAACCGATACAAATCGAGCAGAACGAACACCAATTTACATTGAAAATACCGGTCATTCAAGGATAATTGAATTTCAATGATGAAACTATTGATATTAGAAGACGAGCCATTGGCCGCAGAAAAACTTAGTAGCTATATTCTCAGGTGGATGCCTGAGGCCGATATTTACGGCCCCTTAGATAAGATATCCAAGGTGCAAGCTTTCCTTTCTGAGCCCAGAGGCATCGAGTTGATTTTTTCTGATATAGAATTGTTGGACGGACCAGTATTTAACGCGCTCAAGGAGTTGGATTTGCCCTGCCCTATTATCTATACTACAGCCTATGATTCCTACTGGATGCAAGCCTTTCAAAATATGGGGGTAGAATACTTACTAAAGCCATTTCCATATAAACGCTTCATTAGTGCAATGGCTAGCTTTGAGCAACTTAGAAAAAGTTTATCAGTTGATAATTCTCGTCAGGTTAACGTTACCCCAAACCAAAAATACAAGCGCCGACTACTGATCAGAAAAAGAAAATGTATAGAGCTATTGCAAGTAGAAGATGTTATCTGCTTTCGTGCCAGTGGCGGCATTATACTAGCTTATGATATAGCAGATAAATGCCATTACCTATCACAAAATTCGGTTAGCGCGCTTGAAAATACATTAGACCCAAAATACTTTTTCCGCATCAATCGCAGTGATATAGTCAACCTGCATTTTATTCAACGATTTGAGAAATATACCAAAAACACCTTGGCTATTTTTTTACAGGGCGTTGACTCACCTTGCATTACTAGCAAAACCAAATCTGCTAAATTTCGCCAATGGTTGGATAGCTAGCACTCTGTGCTTTACTCTGACATTACTTTTTTAAACATAAGGAGTAAATATGCATTTAAGATTCACATCATGATTTAAACCTAATAGAATTTTTCTACAAATCAGAATCTGCTGTCAATAGCTATTTGATGCTCGTTTTCTCAGCCCCCCTGCATAGACCTACTCGCAAAATAAAATATTAGCATCAAGCCTTTCCATCCTGACAAGCATTGTGCGAATAATTTTTTAAGTGTTATCACGCACAAAATCAACGATATACAATAAATGATTAAGTAATAGTTTTCTTAGAAAGAATCAAGAGTTAGCCTAAGCCTACTAACCGTACATCCCTTAAACCGATTAATATGCTCATCATTTAGTTTTTCTCCGTAGACTTTGTCTTCAGAGCGGCAGGTAGAGTACTATCACACTCTGAAGTGATGGGCATCAGATACGAGGATATTAACACTAGCCTCAACACCGGTTGCTTCCTTTGTGTATTGAGCTTAACATCCGTGAGTACATTTTTACCAATCAGATAAAAAGGTTTAATATGAACAGGCTTCTCCTGCCACTGGCCATTGCCAGTGCACTCGCCAGTTGCACTACATCTGACTCAATCAACCCCGTTGAGTCGGAAAAAGTTTCATCAGAGTCTATTGTTAAAATCGACGCTCCGCAAGTGGTCAAGCTCGATTCCGGAATTGACCTCACAGCCATAGATTCCAGCGTCCGCCCCCAAGACGATTTCTTCTCCCATGTCAATGGCAACTGGATCAAAAATACCGAAATGCCTGCTGATAAAGCTCGCTGGGGTAGTTTTGATATGCTGCGGGATCAAAGCACTGAGCATGTCAAGGCAATTATCGTCGAATCAGCCAATAATACTCATGATCCAGACACACAAAAAATTGGCGCTCTATATAACAGCTTTATGAATGAGCAATTGATTGAAACCCTGGGCATAAATGCCATTCAAGGTGAACTCGATAAAATAGACAAAATCTCCAACCGCGATGACCTTTCTAGTTATTTTGCCTATGCAGATGCAGTTGGTTACGATGCTCCTTTTGGCGTATTTGTTAGCCAAGATGCAAAAAATGTTGAAACTTATATTACCCATTTTTGGCAATCCGGCCTCGGCATGCCGGATCGGGATTACTACTTTGATGACTCTGAAAAAGGCAGCAAGATTCAAGAAGCCTACCGCCTTTATCTAACAAAATTACAAAAACTCGCTGGCCTAGATAGCCCCAAAGCTGGTGCCCAGAAAGTCTATCAACTGGAAAAAACCCTCGCAGAGCACCACTGGACCCGAGTGGAAAACCGAGATGCGGAAAAACGTTATAACAAGAAAAGCCTTACAGAACTCACCGAGTTAATGCCCACTATCAATTGGAACCAATTTCTAACGGCCGCCCAACTCCAAGACGTAAGCAATGTTATTGTTGCCCAACCCAATTACCTGCAGGCCGTCAACAAAATTATTGTCGAAACCGATCTTAATACTTGGCGACGCTACTTAAAAATAAAACTGCTCACTGCCATGGCGCCTTACATGCACCAAGAGCTGGCCAGCGCTCACTTCGACTTTTACAGTACAACCATTCGCGGCATTCAAGAACAGGAGCCACGCTGGAAGCGAGGGGTCCAATTTACCAATGATTCCGTTGGGGAACTGGTGGGCAAGCGCTATGTAGAAAAACACTTTTCACCGCAAGCTAAAGCTCGCATGCTGACCCTAGTTAATAATTTAAAGGCCGCTTACCGCAAATCTATCCAATCGCTCAGCTGGATGAGTGAGGAAACCAAACAGCAGGCATTGACTAAGCTTGCCAACTTTAGCACCAAAATTGGCTACCCTGATAAATGGCGTAGTTACGATGGCCTAAAAGTTCAGACCAACAACCTCACTGGCAACGTACTGGCCGCACATAGCTTTGCCACCAGTTACAATCGCGCAAAACTGGGGCAACCTGTAGATCGGGGCGAATGGTTCATGTCTCCGCAAACTGTAAATGCTTACTACAATCCTCCCAAAAACGAAATTGTTTTCCCCGCCGCAATTTTGCAGCCGCCCTTTTTTAATGAAAACGCCGATGATGCAGTAAATTATGGTGCAATCGGCGGTGTCATCGGCCATGAAATCGGTCATGGGTTTGACGACCAGGGAAGCAGGTACGATGGCGAGGGCTACCTGAACAACTGGTGGACCGATTCAGATCGCAATAACTTTAAACAGCTCACGAATAAACTTGTAGCGCGCTACAGTAGCTTTGAGCCTCTCGAAGGGGAGCACATCAATGGCGAGCTAACTTTAGGGGAAAATATCGGCGATCTATCTGGCCTGGGTATCGCCTACAAAGCTTACAAGATGTCTTTAAATGGCAAACAGGCACCAATCATTGATGGCTACACCGGTGACCAGCGGTTGTTTATGGGCTGGGCCCAAGTCTGGCGCGGTAAAATTCGTGATAAAGCACTGAGCAACCAAATTAAAACAGACCCTCACTCACCCACTAAATATCGTGTACAGGGAGTACTTCCCAACCTCTCCGCTTTTTATGATGCCTTTGGTATAAAAGAGGGTGATGCGATGTATCTACCCGAAGAACAACGCGTTGTTATCTGGTAACAATCGTTCATTTTGAAAAATCCCTTACATTTACTTTTGGAAGGGATTTTTCAATATTTAGACCTATGAAACTTGATGACCAGAAGTACTAAAAATAAATTGCGTTAAAATTACAGCAAAATGTAACACACAAGCTACACGGCTATTCCATCTGGCGGCCTTGATCCTTGGGTTTTATCAAATTCGTAATGCCATCTGATCAATATTTCTCTATATGGAATCTTAACCTTTCGCGATCAAACCATAACGCCTCTCAAACCACCTTTAAATTCCAACCCGCGCCAAGAAGAATAATCACATTTTAAGTGATAACTCAAAATGTAATTATTTTACACTAGCCCCAGTATTGGCAATACTGTCATCGACTCCCATTACCTACTATACACAATGCAGGGTCACAAGCGTGTCTAATACATGAATGAATTACTCGGCCAGTTAGTCAAAAATGAATTGTGAGACCCTTGGCAGGCTCAAATACAATAAAATTGCCACAGGTTTCAACTGGTTATACAAATGATATTTCGATCAAATTTTGCCAATGTATCAGCTTTGAAGAAATTTAGCTTATGCTCAAAAGAATATTTCCTCTATATTGAAGAAATTTAAAGTATTTGATTTTTAAAGCTTTTTGTACTGATAATAGCAATGAATAAAATGCCTAGATAGCAACCTTGAGGGAAACTAACGTGCAGCAGCCACTTTTACAATTAGGGGTCAATATCACCCTATTCGGCATGGGCATCGTTTTTGTATTTTTACTGTTGTTAGCCCTCTGTACCGGTGCTATGTCCCGGTTCGTGACGCGCTATTTTCCGGTCATCGAACCAATGAAGGAAACAGCCGGCCAGGCTGATACAGCCCAAAAGGCTCGCATCCGCAAGATTATCCAGTTAGCGATTGCCCAACACCGCAAAAAACGCTGAAACAAACAGCAATGCTGGTTCCTGCACAACAAATTTATTGCGCCTGATTAAGCGTGAATATTTACTGATTAATGTACAGAGAAATGCCATATGACCGAAAATAAAAAACCATTGGGGATTACCGACGTAGTTCTGCGCGACGCACACCAATCATTGCTCGCCACCCGCATGCGCCTTGACGACATGCTGCCAATTGCTGAAAAACTAGACAAAGTGGGGTTTTGGTCTTTGGAATCCTGGGGTGGTGCTACTTTTGATGCGTGTATTCGCTACCTGGGTGAAGACCCTTGGGAGCGTATTCGCGAACTTAAAAAGGCCATGCCCAATACGCCGCAGCAAATGTTGTTCCGCGGCCAGAATATTCTTGGCTATCGTCATTACGCTGACGATGTGGTGGAGAAATTTGTTGAGCGCGCGGCGTTAAACGGCATTGATGTATTTCGCGTATTTGATGCCATGAACGATATGCGCAATCTCAAAACTGCCCTAGCGGCAGTGAAAAAGCAAGGTAAGCATGCTCAGGGCACTATTTCTTACACCGTAAGCCCGGTGCATAACCTGGAAATGTGGCTAGATCTCGGGCGTAGAATTGAGGATATGGGCGCAGACTCCATCGCAATTAAAGATATGGCCGGTTTATTACGCCCCTACGATGGTTACACTCTGGTTAGCAAGCTTAAAGCCGCAGTGGATATTCCCATTCATATGCAGTGCCATGCCACCACCGGACTTTCTACAGCCACCGCATTAAAATGCATAGAAGCAGGCATCGACAATGTGGATACCGCAATATCCTCTATGTCGATGACCTATGGCCACAGCCCCACCGAATCATTGGTAGCGATACTTGAAGACACAGATCGTGCCACTGGGCTGGATATGCAGTTGCTGGAAGAAATTGCAGCTTATTTTCGCCAGGTGCGCAAAAAGTATGCAAAATTTGAGGGCGCATTGCGTGGAGTAGATTCGCGCATCCTGGTTGCCCAGGTTCCCGGCGGCATGCTCACCAATATGGAAAATCAACTCCGGGAACAAGGTGCCGAAAACCGCCTCGATGAAGTTTTAGAGGAGATTCCTCGGGTGCGCGAAGATTTAGGCTTTATACCCTTGGTAACACCTACCTCGCAGATCGTAGGCACCCAAGCGGTACTCAATATATTGACTGGCCACCGGTACAAATCCATAACCAAGGAAACTGCTGCGGTACTTAAAGGTGAATACGGTGCTACACCGGCGCCGGTAGATTCAGCGCTACAAACGAAAGTCCTCGCTGGCGAAACGCCGATCACCTGCCGCCCCGCAGATTTAATTGCACCGGAACTGGAAAAACTTAAATACGAACTACTGCAAAAAATTAATGACCAGCGATTGCCGAGCGCCGATGAACATATTATCGATGACGTGCTCACCTATGCACTATTTCCTCAAGTGGGACTAAAATTTCTAAAAAATCGCGGCAATACTGATGCTTTTGAACCCGCACCAAGTATTGAGGCCAAGACAGCAGAAGGTGAAGAAATTTACACTGTAACGCTTGAGAATCAAAGCTACACGGTCGGTGTTAGCGCCGGTGGCGAAGTTACCAACATAATACCCCAGCAGCAAACGACAGCCCCAGCTGCCAATACTTCTGGTGCAACAGGTAGCAACAAGCCCATTTCCGCACCACTGGCTGGCAATATTTTTAAAGTATTGGTCAAGCCCGGTGATCAGGTTACGGCAGGACAAACAATTATTATTCTCGAAGCAATGAAAATGGAAACGGCTGTCAGTGCACCTTGGCCCGGTAAGGTGGTTGGCGTCTCGATCAAGGAAGGCGATACGGTGGCAGTAGGTGATGCCCTGCTGACCATTATTTAAGGGGGTATTGTGCAATATTTAATCAATCTGTGGCAGACATCCGGTGCTTATCAAATTACACCGGGGCAATTTGCAATGCTGCTTATAGGATTACTGCTATTGTATCTGGCCATCCATAAAAAATTTGAACCACTATTATTGGTGCCAATTGGTTTTGGTGCTCTGCTAGCCAATATCCCCGGCGCCAATTTATCAATGCCCGCCGCACAGGCGGCACTGGCATCCGGCAACGACGAACTGCTAAAACAAATGGCGCAGTTATTGGGTGCTCATTCCGAGTCCACCACCAGCCTACAGCAGGCACTTACTTTAGCACCGGCTGAAATACACACCCAAGTGACCCAGCTAGCCATGGGTGCCGGATTTAACAACGGTATGCTCTATAGCTTCTATGCCGTGACTATAGCCTCCGGTGTTGCCCCACTGGTCATCTTTATGGGTGTTGGGGCCATGACCGATTTTGGACCGCTGCTGGCCAATCCACGCACCCTGCTTCTGGGTGCCGCAGCTCAATTTGGTATTTTTGCTACAGTGCTCGGCGCGGTAGGGCTTTCTATAGCCGGGATTATGGATTTCTCGATTGCCGATGCTGCCGCGATTGGCATCATCGGCGGTGCCGATGGTCCCACGGCCATTTATGTAGCTGGTTTACTGGCCCCGGATTTGCTCGGTGCCATTGCCGTCGCCGCTTACTCTTATATGGCGTTGGTACCGTTGATTCAACCACCCATCATGCGTGCACTGACCACAGCGAAAGAACGCAAAATAAAAATGGTGCAACTGCGCCCGGTGAGCAAGCGAGAAAAAATTGTTTTTCCACTGATGCTAGTGGCTCTTGTAGCTCTGTTTTTACCCGGTGCTGCACCGCTTTTAGGCATGTTTTGTTTTGGCAATCTGATGCGCGAATGTGGTGTCGTAGCGCGGCTCTCTGAGACCGCCCAAAATGCGCTGATCAATATTACCACTATTTTTCTCGGCCTCGCTGTGGGCTCGAAACTGGCTGCAGATAAATTTCTCGAACCAAAAACCCTGGGAATTTTGCTCTTGGGTATTGCTGCCTTTGCCATTGGCACTGCCGCTGGCGTATTGATGGCTAAATTAATGAACCTCTTTAGTCACAATAAAATCAATCCTCTCATCGGCTCTGCCGGGGTATCAGCGGTACCCATGGCTGCACGGGTTTCCAACAAACTAGGGCTGGAATCCAACCCCCACAATTACTTACTGATGCACGCCATGGGCCCAAACGTCGCCGGGGTCATTGGTTCTGCGGTAGCTGCCGGGGTCATGATCACTATGGTACGTGCGATGACAACTTAAATCCTGAAATACTTTAACTGCAAGTGCGCTTAGCCAAAATACCTCTGCAATCTACTGTTAACCGTTATAGCAATAAATACAATGCAATACTTCACTCTGCTCACTGTATTAATTATAATTTCCGGGTGCTCAAGCAAAAATATTGTTGAGCGTATTACCCAGGAAAACTCTGTTACCAAATATCAAAAAGCATCTGCTAAACCAAAGCGGTTTACTAATTTATATTCACAAAAACCAGCCTACCCTAAAACCTGTAGTCAAAATTGTTATCCCCCCGCTTCATCGCTAAAATGCGAGCACTTCGCTGAAAACTGCCAATTCACCGCCGAGCAACCAAAATTACCACTTAACACGGGCTTTGCGGTTCAATGGCTCGGGCACGCAAGTTTTCTGATTAGCACCCCTGACGGTACAAAATTACTCTTTGATCCGGTCAGCGGCCAGTTTGACTGGCCTGTCAATTGGGCATTTTGGTTGAGTGAGGGCTTCAACCGCAAAACCCCTCAGTGGCCGTCTAAGTCAGAGCTCGCTGCCATTGATGCGGTATTCTATTCCCACAATACTTCGGACAGTTTCATGCGGCTATAGCCCCGTAGTCACTGTACCGTTCGTAAACCCCGGCAACTTTTCCACATCTTAGGTCTAATTCTAACTCATCAAAAAGTCTATCCATCAGATGCTGGTTGAACTTGCGGC
>JAHZJJ010000107.1 GCA_022600975.1 Gammaproteobacteria bacterium | reverse complement strand
TGAATCTCGTCTCGTATTTGCCCCGTCATATTTTGAGCTGTTTTTTCACTCACACCGAGTTCCAGAGAAATTTGCCGGTTCGAGACATTTAGCCCCATCAGGTACAGGCAACACATCCAGTGCTTCAAGGATAAGTTACTGGATTGAAACAAAGTGTCAGTCAAGTCATTGAAGTGTCTGTTGCAATCAGTGCATCGATATTGACGCTTGATCTCCTTTTGCACTATTGTATGAATACTGTCTAATGAGCATCTCGGGCACCGCACTTGTCCATCTGGCCACCGCATTGCTCTGAGCTTGTTGTAGCATTCTTTTTCGCTCAATATTTCCGTTATCTTTAGCATAACTGGTGCTAGCCTACTGCCTGCTGAATGAAGTAATACTGTATTCTACAGGATTAGTAAACTCTTCCTAAGAGCCTTTGCAATTAGCAAATTACTATTCTGGATCAAGATGCACGCCTGGATCACCAGAAACAAAATGCATACCAGTATCCACACTCTCACATAACCACAAAAAGGAGAATTTATCCGGAATTTTCGCATTATCTTTGATAAAAATATTTAGTTGGGTATATTTCGCATCAATGCGCTTTGCCTTTGCCCGAAACTGATGCTTAAAATCCGGGCTGAGTGCCAGCAGACCATCCAGATTGCGATTGGTGCTGCGGCAAAACTCCAGGTCACGCCCTGGCACAGCTGAGAGATCAAGAGTCAGTGTAATTGAAACTTTCCCTCCCCTACCCCCAAAACGAAAGGCCATATGGCCAAACTCTTCCCCCGGATTATTTTCCAAATAAAAGGGCCAGTACTGCGCCACCCCTTTCACTGCTTCTTCCGGGCGCAAAATCATATTTAGTTCCAAGCCGTTTTTAGGAACCTGCCACTGTAAAACGGGTAATTGGTCACAGTTTTTCTGTACTTCTTCTTTAATCATTGTGTATTCCCAAGCCTATATATTATTTATTTCCTTTGAGAGCTTATATTCCCACAAGGCGAACCCTCAAGAACTCGTTAGTATACTCTATAAGTTAAAAAATACGCCAAATAAAAATTTTCAAGTCGACTCTGTTATATTTTTTATCTTGTTACTAAGCATTGCAGCATATCTGGCTGTTAACTAACGTACGAGCATGCTGCCCCTATCACCAAAGCCGAAGTAAATTTACAAAACTTAAAAAAAACCGGCAGTAGATAAATCTACTGCCGGTGTTAAAGATGGTCTCAGCCATCTAAGGGTTCCATTGAGGTTTAGATCAAGGTTACATCTATCGTTACAACAACACTACTGAAAAACGAAGCATCCCTGCTCCAACCAAGCTATCCCTATCCTTTGCTCTGTCCTACTTTGCCCAGCAGAGCCAGCTTGGTGTTTTAGCAGGCAACACCAACTACCTGCCCGTGCTATACCTCTACTACTTACGGTACAGTACCCAGTCCATCGGGATTAGTGGTTGAGGGGTGACTTGCTTGCCTGAGTGAAGACTGGGAAAACTCACTCCCCCTCAACCTTGATGGCCACTTTACAGACTGAGCCATTACAAGTCGATTACACGCCATTACACGCTATTACACCTCTGCGTGTAATGGGCACTGAACACTCTGGGGTTTCCTCTCGGTAGCGTCGCCGCTATAGTCTATCCACAGAAATTTTTGTATCGGTAAGAGAATAATTATGAACAACGAATTCAACAACGCTAAACGATTATCGCCTCGACGCAATAGCAGCACAGCGACCAACCTGGAAGAACTGGCCCGCGAACAACTGCAGCACTTCGCTATTGATGTAAAATCTCAGCAGGGTCAAGTCTTGTTGGATACAGCACAGCTGCTGTATCGAGCCCAAGGTAATCTGCAGCAATTGTGGCAGCAAGGCACTGAAATACTGCAACAGCTAGACAAAAATGACCGCATCGCTTACTTCAATGCTAAACGGTTTATGAGCTTTCAGCTCGCCAAACTGCTAGACACATTGCAAAACCCTCTGCGCAGTAGCCTACAAGGCTTACAAAGCGAATCCGACTTCAATCTCTCGACCCGCGGCGGATACCCGTTACTGGATAATATCCCGGCTGTTTTTTCTGCCACCCCAGTGATCGCCCGTACCGCAACCTATATTTATGCCTGTACCGAGTGGATAGACGATGCTTTTCAGGGCCGGGAACCCAGCCATGATATTTATTCACGGCTGATGAACCCCACTTCAATTGCCCTGGCCAACGCTATTGTTGACCTCGAATGCGGCCCAGAAGCCAACGAATATTTAGCCTGGAACTTTAACTCTGGTATGGCCGCCATTAACGCACTACTCGGCAACCAACTCTGCCGTGGTGATATTCTGCTAGTTTCACGCAATCTCTACGGTGGGGTACATCAGCTACTAGAGGATTACTACGCCAGAGAAGACAAGCTGGCCGTTACCCTAGTGTGGTTTGACGGTACCAAAGGTGAAGAATTTCAGCATTTACTAGATGCAACCCTTAAAAAGTTTTCCCCGCGCCTAGAGGCTGGGGCGCGCCTGCATGTTTATCTTGAATCTCCCTGCAACCCTCATGGTCGTATGCTCGATGTACCGGCCATCTGCGCCGCCGCACATCGCCACAATAATGTTCTGGTCATGCTGGATTCAACCTTAGCCACTCCCTTTTTGTATCAGCCACTGCGCCGCAGTAATCGCGCCGAACGCCCGGACTTTGTCGTCCACAGTTATACCAAAGATTTATCCGGTACCGGTGGCACCACAGCGGGCGTGGTCATTGGCGAAAACCACCGTATGTTTATTGCCAAAGGCGACAGCGCTCGCGGCCTCTCCTGGGAGCGCAGCCTATTTTGGGATGTTTACTATATCAATGGCGCCTTTCTCGATGCAGACAAAGCCTGGGAGGTACACAATGGTCTGCGCACACTGGAAATGCGCATGCTGAAAAAATGTATTAACACCTTGTGTCTCAGCCACTTTTTTTCCAGTCATGGGCAGATTCGTGTCAATAGCCACGCTCTAGAAGAGGATAGCAACAGCGCCTTGCGAAAAAAATTGTTGCGCTATGCGCTGCCAGTACCGCTATTTACCATAGATCTGCAGCCGGCCGAAATACCAACAGCGGCCTTCAAGCGCTTTTTCGATGCCCTGGAACCCGCATTCGGGCAGATGGTTAGCCTTGGGCAAACCAATACCATGGTGCTCTGCCCAGCCCTCACCTCCCATTCCGAGCTGTCATCGGAAGCGATGCAGGCGGCAGATATTTCACCCACCACCATTCGCATATCCGTGGGCGACGAAAATATGGCCCAGCTGGTGGCACATTTTTGTTGTTGTGCCAAGCTCCATCTCGATCCAGTATGCCCAGGCTTTAGTGATAAATTTATGTCCATTGAGGAAGCAGATACTTGGTTTGCACGCTTTTATACCGAAACTCACCAACGCGTAGCCGCAAGGTTCCCTAGTATCGCCGAGTATCTATAAGTACGCGCTGCCTTTATTGTGCCGAACCGACAGTGGCATTCTCGACTAATCTGTTAATTGCTCTGCAGGTTCGAGCCCGAATAGGCTGGATAAACAGGCTTCTTGTTAGCGACCAGCTTATCCCGTAGTATTCAAAGTGTTTTCGCCCATAATTTAATCACCGCACCATAAACGATGCCGAAAGCTTCAAAGTGCCCAATTGCTCTGATGTTGTTTTGGTTCGCAAGTGTTGCTCAGGGGCAAAGTTACGAAAAGCTCTATAGCAACTATCGCGACAGCCTATACCAAATACACCTTATAGAGCGCGCCTCTAATTCCAAAGCGGGGTTAGGATCCGGCTTTCAAATTTCCGCCAGCGGTCTGGTGGTTACCAACTATCATGTAGTTTCCAGAGCCATCAGTGAACCTGAAAAATATTTACTGAAAGCTTTTTCGGTAGATAAAAAGGAGGGTCAACTGGAGTTGTTGCATGTCGATGTTATTAATGACTTGGCACTGCTGCGCCAAAAAGGCGAACCCCACACCGAATTTTTGCAATTATCCACCCTCGCACCCCAAAAGGGCGAGACTATTTTTGCCCTCGGCAATCCAATGGACCTGGGTATGACACTGGTGCCCGGCACGTACAGTGGCATTGCCTCAGGCAGCTTTTACGATCGCATACATTTCTCCGGCTCCATCAATCCCGGCATGAGTGGTGGGCCGGTGATTAATTCTGCCGGACAGGTAGTGGGCATTAATGTTGCCACCGCCGGCAACCAAATCAGCTTTTTGGTGCCTGTCAGAAAACTCGCAACCTTACTCGAAGAATTTACAACAACAAACCAGCCGCTCGAGACTAAACCAACCACACTAAAATCAACTATTCATCGACATTTGATCAACAATCAGCAGAACATTATCGATACAATTCTCGCCGCCGAGTGGCAGCTACGCCCCTTGGGCGAGGCAATGGTAATCGGTGAAATTTTGCCTTCAATACAGTGTTGGGGAAGCTCAGAAAAAGATGCAACCAAACCGCTACAACAAATTATAAAAGGCTGTACCGGTCAGGATGTAGTTTATCTTGCAGAGAATTTTAGTACTGGGCACGTGGAGTATGAATTTTTCTGGCTACAAGCGGACAACTTACAATCGGCGCGCTTTTACCATCTATACCAGCAGCAAATGGACAGCTTTTATGCCGGTAATAGTGCCGGAGAAGCCCATGTAACCAATTTCCGCTGTCAGCAAAAATTTACCACGCAACAGCGTCGGCAAAAAATCTTGCCCAGCAATAAAACCAGCCATCAACCGTCGGTTATTGCTCGCAGTGCCTATTGTGTTCGTCGCTACCGGGATTTTCCCGATCTCTATGACATCTTTTATGTTAGCCTCAGCGTAGACCAATCAAATCGCGCCCTAGTCAGCCACTTCACTTTATCTGGCTTCACCCAGGATTCCGCAACTACATTTTCTAAAAAATTTGTGAGCGAAATCCAATGGCACTGATTATCGAAGCACTCGATCGCACCCATCGGGTTCAAGGCCGATTACACATAGAAGGCGAGCCGGTTACGCTCGGTCGTGCTTACCATAATGCTCTGATTATGGAAGATCCCCATGTCGATGCCGTGCATGCTGAGATTCGCTGTGATAACAACGGCCATTACATATTGCGAGATCTAAACACTACCAACGGAACCCATCTACTGACCAGCCATACTCTTAAATCAACTGCAGCCACCAAGATCAACGAATACCGAATTCAATCCGGCGACGAGTTTCAAATTGGCAAAAGCCGCTTGCGCTGTGTGCTCAGTGAATCCAAAGTGGCACCAACACTACCACTGCACACCTTAGAGGTCTTGTTCGATTATTTTGCACAGCCCAGACTGGCTATTGGCTTGTGCATTTTAGCTGGCGCTGTATCCCTGTGGTTAGGTTATTTAACCACGATTAATCGCTTCGATTGGATCAGCGGGCTCGAATTAATTACTCAAACTTTGAGCACATTGATCATTTATGCCGCTTTCTGGGCCTTTATCGGTCGTGTAGTTCGGCATGAAGCACGCTTTTTTGCCCACCTATCGATTGCTGCCATTGCCAGACTATTGATTGGCAGTTGGAGTTGGTTTAGTGGCTTGCTGCGCTTTAACTATTCAAGCCTTTGGCTGATATCCGCATTCAATATTCTCGCTCTCGCATTTCTATTACCCGCGCTACTCTGGTGCGCCAGCTTTCTGGCTCTTAACATAGAGCCCCGATGGCGCTGGATCATGGCTGTACTCTTGCCATGGTGTTTTTTGGCTCTGATAGCAAAGGTAGAGTTTGACGACTTAAAGGAATTCAGCGAAACTCCCAGGCTTGCGGTAGAGCTAAAACCCGACAAATGGCTGTGGCGCAAACCGGTGTCGATGGATGCGTTTCTCACCAGCACTCCGGCATTATTTGAGATTCCACTCACAGAAAAAAACATGGAAGCGAAACCCAGCACAATGCGGGATACCGCCACCGCCGAACAACCACAGGTGGAGTAAAGCATAGGTACTGACCACTGTGCGCTAAAAAGTTAAACTGCCATTTTTTATGTCATTGAGCCCCCATCCACAAGGAAAACCCTGTGAGCAATAACCCATTTTGGAGCCCTGAGCTAAACCAACTAAAAGCCTATGTGCCAGGGGAGCAGCCGATAGGCAAGGAAGCCGCATCGCCAGTAATCAAACTGAATGCCAATGAAAACCCCTACCCTCCCTCACCTCGCGCACGGGCTGTATTGGCCGACAAAAGCCTAATCGACAGCTTGCGCCTATACCCGGACCCCCAAGCCAGCACACTGTGCAAAACGATTGCCAACCGCTACCAGCTAAAATCCGAGCAGGTATTCGTAGGCAATGGTTCTGACGAGGTATTGGCCCACAGCTTCTACAGTTTTTTCAAGCGTCCAGAGCCATTACTATTCCCCGAGATTGGCTATGGCTTTTACCCTATCTACTGCCAACTGTATCAAATATCGCACCACAGCCCGGCGCTGCGGGAAGATTTCACCATTGATCTTGCAGGCTACGCAAGGCCCGCCGCCGGGGTTATTTTGGCAAACCCCAATGCACCAACTGGCAAATATCTTGCATTGGAAAAAATCGTCCAGTTACTACAAATGCACCCGGATCGGGTGGTGATTATCGACGAAGCTTATATTGATTTTGGTGGTGAAAGCGCAATTCGACTCATTCCAGACTACCCCAATCTGCTGGTGATTCGCACCTTGTCAAAATCCTCTGGGTTAGCAGGGTTACGTCTGGGCTACGCCCTGGGGCAAGCACACTTAATCGAAGGCCTAGAACGCACAAAAAATGCCTTCAACCCCTTCCCGGTCGATGGCATCGCCCAACGGGTTGCCACTGAAGCCATTGCTGATCAGGCTTGGCTAGAAACCCACTGCGCCAAAATAATTGCTACCCGTGAACGGGTCTGCCGCCAACTGGCCACCCTCAGATTTACCATAGAGCCCTCCTTAACCAACTTCGTGCTCGCTAAGCCACCAGAAATTTCAGCACAAGCTTTATATTTGGCACTGCGCCAACGCAATATCCTGGTACGTTATTTTCAACAACCACGCATCGACGACTATGTGCGTATCACCATTGGCACTGACACTGAGATGGATGACTTCCTGAGAGCTTGTAAGGATATACTTACTGGCTGATTATTGCCGTTCGGCAACCACAAACTAAGGCTGCCAGACCCCGTAGTACCGCGCAGCGATGAGCTTCTATAATGCTAGAAATTCCAGCGGATCGTACCTGGGTTGTCTACTGATAATCAAACCCTGTGAAAGTAAGTTTGTATGTTCATCACCATTGGCAAAAGCCTGCCTACCATTGCATTAGCCATCACTCTTGTAGCTCTTAGTACCCGTGGTTCAGCCCAAAACCCCTGGGAAAAAATTCAACGGCCATCATCCCAACCCTCGGCCAGTATCGGTCAATACACCAATGGTTGTCTCAGTGGTGCAAAGCAAATGCCTCTACGCGGAGA
>JAHZJJ010000106.1 GCA_022600975.1 Gammaproteobacteria bacterium | reverse complement strand
AGGTATTAGTGGCTGAGGCCGGTACGGGAACAGGGAAAACATTTGCATATTTAGTTCCTGCGTTATTAGCCGGCGGTAAAGTTATTATCTCTACGGGAACGAAAACATTACAGGATCAACTATTTAATCGCGACTTACCTCAATTACGTTCAGCGTTAAAAGTGCCGGTTTCTATTGCTTTGTTAAAAGGGCGTGCAAACTATATTTGTCATTATCATTTGGAAAAAGTTCTGAATGATCCCAATGCCAGTTTTGCCAATAGGCATGAGTATAAATATTTACAGCATATCGAGTCATACGCCAATGTTAGTGATCATGGAGATAAAAGCGGTCTGAGTGCGGTGCCAGAGAATGCTGCCGTTTGGCAGCAGGTTACATCAACACGAGATAATTGCTTGGGGTCTGATTGCCCCAGCTATAAGAAATGCTTTGTCATGGAGGCGCGTAAGAAAGCACTGTCTGCCGAAATTGTGGTGGTGAATCATCACTTGTTTTTTGCGGATGTGATGTTGCGAGATGAGGGTCTGTCAGAGCTGCTGCCCGCTTGTAATACGGTCATTTTTGATGAGGCGCACCAGTTACCTGAAACAGCAAGCTTATTTTTTGGCGAGTCCGTGAGTACGAGCCAATTGTTAGATCTGGCTAGGGATATAAAAGTCGAAGCGGTTCAGGCAGCTGCTGATTTTTTGGCATTACCCGATGCCATCGCAGCAATGGAGAAAGCAGCGCGTGATCTACGTTTAGCTGTGTCTGAAGACAATACGCGGCTATCAAAATCGGCGGTGATGCAGCAAGCTGATTTTGACCAATCCTTGGTTGTTCTGTCAGAAAAATTGACGATACTGACGGCTATGCTGGAGACGCAGGCTGAACGTGCTGAAGGCCTGGAGAATTGCTGGCAGCGCGCCAGTCATTTTGTGGAGTTGATTCAACGTTGGCGTGAGCAAGCTGAAACAGAAGGTTTTGTCTGCTGGGCCGAGGTGTTTAGCCATGCGCTGCAGCTCAATGCTACCCCCTTATCAATTGCCAAAATCTTTAGCAAACAACTCGCAGCTTCCCCGCGTGCCTGGATATTTACGTCGGCGACGTTGTCAGTTAAAAATAATTTCTCGCATTACCATACTGAAATGGGGTTGGATTCAGCACAGTCTCTTTGCTGGGAAAGCCCGTTTAATTTTCCCGAGCAGGCGTTACTGTATGTCCCGGAAAAAATGCCACAACCCAATAGTGACATCTACATTGAACATGTCGTGCAAGCCGCATTGCCCGTTATTCGTGCTAGTCAAGGCCGTGCTTTCTTTCTGTGCACCAGTTTACGGGCTATGCAACGTGTTTATGAACGGTTGCAGGAAGTATTAGCACAGGAGCAGCTTACTTACCCACTGTTATTGCAGGGGCAAGGCTCGCGCACAGATATGCTAGAGCAATTCCGTAGTACAGATCATGCCATATTAATTGGCAGTCAATCATTCTGGGAGGGTGTGGATGTGCGAGGTGAGGCGCTATCGCTTGTTGTGATTGATAAGTTGCCATTTGCGTCACCGGGTGATCCAGTTTTGGCAGCACGGATTGATCAAATTAATCGAGAGGGTGGTAGTGCATTTACAGCATATCAACTCCCCCGTGCAGTGATAAATTTAAAACAAGGTGCTGGACGGTTGATTCGTGATGAAACAGATCGTGGCGTACTGATGATTTGTGATCCACGATTGATTGAAAAGTCTTATGGTAGGCAGATTTGGCAGAGCTTGCCACCGATGAAACGAACTCGTGATTTGTCTGAAGTGCAACAGTTTTTTAATTGAGTTATTATTTTTCTGAGCAAACAAAAATATAAAATGAAAGCCTATTTCCGATCATTATTTTTCATAATTTTCATGCTTCCGTATGCATTGGGTGCCGCATGGTGTATGGCAGAAAATTCGACTCCCAATGTGCAAAAGAAACCTGTTGAAGCGCGATCAGATACGCATCGGAGTGTATCGACTAAAATACTGAATGAGATATCTAAAAGTATTAACGAGCAAAAAAATAATATCGAGAAGCAGAAGGTATTACTAAGAAAAACGAAATCTGAGCAGGATAAAAACGTTATTCAAGAAGAAATTGATTCAATTCAGCGCTCAATCTCTGATCAGACACAATCATTTGAAATAATTCTGACATCAGGCTTGCAGCTAAATGGCCAAAAATCTGAAAAAATAGAATTTAACTGGCAAAAAGATTTGCTTGAAATTGTGCAACCGATTATGAATGAGTTGCATGAGTTAACAGCGGTTAAACGTGAGCTTAATCGATTAAAACAGCAAATATCATTTTATGACTTACAGATTCATAATATCCGTAAAGCACTGAATCATATGCTTAAGACCGATCTGGATGCACTTAAACCCGCTGCTTTATCTCGATTTCAGAAAATACAAGAGAAATGGCAAAGCCAGTTAAAAGAAAGTGAGCATTTATTGGAGGTTGCGCAGTTGCAGCATGATGAAGTCATGCGCTCACAGGTCGATAAAATCACGCTAGGCGAGCAGTTCCAGAAATTTTTAGCAGGCCGTGGGATTACCTTGCTTATGGCTATTACTGCATTTTTTCTTGTATTCCTTTCCATGAAGCTCTTATGGAAGCTTATTACCAGGATTTATCGTCACGAAAATCATAGAGAAACTTATATACAACGTGTTATAGCGGTTGGGTATCATGTTTTTATGGTTGTTTTGTCAATTGTGGCTGTTTTTTATGTGTTTAATACACGGAATGATCAAGTGTTGACGGCTATAGGCGTATTGTTATTATTTGTGATTATTTGGGCATTAAAAAGTTCTATTCCAGGTTATATCGCTGAGATCCAAACCTTCTTGCATGCTGGGCCAGTCAGGGAGGGGGAGCGCATTGTATACAATGGTGTGCCAATGCAAGTAGGTGATCTTAATTTTCATACAAAGTTAACTAATCCTGATCTGCCAGGATTAGTTGTCCGCTTGCCATTGTCAGAATTGCTGAATTATGTTTCAAGACCATCAGGTAGTAATGAACCCTGGTTTCCATGTAAACAGGGTGATTTTGTATTGCTGTCAGATGGGATGTACGGCATGATTAAATCTATCTCGATTGAGAGTGTAGTGTTGTCTCTTTCTGATGGGAGAATGCCAAAAACCTACATGGTTAGTGATTTTTTGGCGGCCAGTCCTCGAAATCTGTCACAAGGCTTTTTTGTTATTAGTGAATTTGGCATTGATTATCAGTATCAGGAGAATTGTACAACTCAGATCCCAGAAATATTTCGTATGGGTATTCAAAAAGGTATACAACGAGAATCGTTTGGGTCTGCATTGTTAGATTTGACTGTACAATTCTCGCAGGCCAATGCCTCATCATTAGATTACAAAATTTTTGCAAAATTTGATGGTAAAGCGGCCAGTGACTATTATCCCATCATCCGGGCTTTACAGCGTTATGCGGTGGAAGTCTGTAATCAACAGCAGTGGGAGATTCCTTTCGCGCAATTGACCATACACCGTCAGGTGGATTAGATGATTTCATAGTCAGTCGGTGACATATCATTAATTGTTGAATGTAAACCTGATAAGAACGGAAACACTTTTCGGCTGTGTAGCAAAAGCGACATGGGTTTGTTTCATTGATGCTGTGACTTATTGCTAAAACGGATTCTTTTATCGCTATCATTATGTTGGCAGTGGTACCATTCTTTGAGACATTCCCGAATGTTGTTCAGATTAATACCCAGATTATCTAGGTGTTTCCGAATTGTCTTACCATAATGGAACATAAAATGGAAAACGAGACTGATAACACTCCGTTGCTCATTTATGACGGGGATTGTGACTTTTGTTCTTATTGGGTGCGATACTGGAAAGGCCTGACGGGTGCACGAGTTAATTATGTGGCCTATAAAAATGTCGCTGATCAATATCCGACGATCAAACAAGAAGAATTTCAAAAAGCAATTCAGTACATAGATGAGGAAGGCAACAACATCGCCAGCGCTGCTGAGGCAAGTTATCTGGTTTTATCCCATGCACCAGAGAAAGCATACTGGTTGAAGCTTTATCGTACTGTTCCTGGTTTTGCGTCGCTGGCCGAATTTTTCTATGCTTATGTTGCTAAACGGCGGCTGTTTTTTTACAAAGTTAGTCTAGCTTTGTGGGGGAAATCTTATACGCCAGCGCGCTATGAGTTGTTGTCTTGGATTTTTCTACGTCTGCTGGGCCTGATCTTTCTGGTTGCATTTTCTTCATTCGGTGTGCAGGCGATGACACTGATTGGTTCCCAGGGTGTTTTGCCACTCAGCGAATTCATTGCGAACATTCGTAGTTCAATTGGGATCACCGGATATTGGCATGTGCCGATGATTTTTTGGATAAGTGCCAGTGATTTGTTCATTCAATTAGTGTGTTGGCTCGGGGCAGGGGTTTCATTGTTGCTGATAGCAGGCATTTTGCCGCGCTTTAGCCTTGTCATACTCTATATATTCTATCTTTCTCTAGTTTATGCAGGTCAGCGCTTCATGAGTTTTCAGTGGGACCTGATGTTGGTGGAGATCGGTTTTCTAGCGTTGATTTTAACCGTGGCTATAAAGCCTGGAATCTGGTTGCTACGCATTATGATGTTTCGCTTTATGTTTGTTGCTGGCGTGGTCAAGATTGTCAGCGGTGATCAAACCTGGCACGATTTAACGGCGTTGAACTATCATTTTGAGACCCAACCGCTGCCAACACCCTTGGCTTATTATGCGCATCATTTGCCTGAAACCATTCTGAAGTTTGGAGCGGGCGCAACACTTTTTATTGAGCTGATAGTGCCGTTTTTTATTTTCATGCCACGGAAGATTCGGTTTGCAGCGGCGTTTAGTTTTATTGTATTTCAATTCATAATTATACTAACGGGTAATTATAATTTTTTTAATTTACTGGCAATCGTTCTGAGCTTGATGCTGTTCGATGATGCGGCTGTAAAAACGGTCGTTTCTTGTCGACTATTACATTGGATTAATCAGCGTGCCAAGGTCGTGCAGCCGCATAAGATGGTCGTCACTATTGTATATTTTGTCGCTTTTTGGACAGTGAGCGCGAGTGTTATTCAGTTCAACAATCGGTTTTTCGATTCGCAGAATATTCCAACCGTGTTGCAATGGGTCGATAGTTCTATTGTCTCTTTACGCCTTGTTTCAACTTATGGTCCTTTTTCGGTCATGACAACGCAACGACCTGAAATTATTATAGAAGGTTCTGATGACGGACAGTCGTGGCAGGCGTATACACTTAGATACAAGCCTGGTGATATTAAACAAGGGACGTTTTATAATGTTCCACATCAACCGCGTATTGACTGGCAGTTGTGGTTTGCAGCTTTGGATGATCCAAATCAGAATCCTTGGTTTGCAAGATTATTAGAGAGGATTTTAGAAGATAAACCAGAAGTAAAATCATTGTTTGCTTACAATCCATTTCTTGAAGAACCGCCACGTTTTGTACGGGCCATGCTTTATCATTATTATTTTGCCAGACCTGAACAAAGAGCAAAAGAAAATATTTACTGGCGGCGGGAAATAATTGGTAACTATTTTCCAGCGGTAGAATTAAAGTGATGGATAAGACACGCTTTCAAATGCCCCGTGTCTGGTTACTCTTGCCTTGTTTGGATGTGATGCGGGTAACAAGGTAAAATTACGCTCGCTAGTCTCATTTAAGAGAATTATATTTTAATTAAGTGTCGTATCTCTAGAACTTTCCCTAATCAGAGTGATCATGAATGAAGAAAACAGGTTTGTTGAGGAAAAACAAAATGGGTAGGAAATTTTAAAGGAATATAAAGTGAAGGGTGAGAGCACCGAGGAAGGCAAACAGGATTCTAGGGTTAAAGGGAAGTCTGGGCCAGGAAAGCTTGGCAGGCTGGCTAAAACTGCGGAGGACGCAAAGACTCTGGTGTTTTCGACAATTGCAATTACCGGAGCCGTCGTATTTGTCCTGGCTACTACGCTCCGAGTTATTGACGAAGACATCGTAGTAGATTCAATCGATGTTCCACCACCCTTATTAGCATTTGGTTACAAAGAGACAATAGTCTCTCAAAAATTACTTGATGCTGTTATGAGGATTAACACTGAAGCCATGTCCTCGGTAAAGACTCGTCCCATGCTTCTTTCAACTCCTCGGGTCAAATTGGAAATACCCGGGACCAAGGTCACTACAAGCTTCTTGCTTGAATTGGGTAGGAAGATTCGAAGCTTTTTTGCTGTAAATACTGTCGTATCAGGTGAAATGCTATGTAGTGCTACAGGAGATCAGTGTAATCGATCGAGTATGTCTTTGACGCTGAGATTGCAGGGAGAAATTACAGATACAATAAATTTTGATGAAGTCGGAGATCGAACTGACGGTGAATATTTTCTCGAAGTTGGCCTTAAACTTCTAGAACTTGCCGATCCAGCACTTGTCGTCGCATGGCACTATGAACAGTGGCACCCCGACTCTCTAATCAATGTCGCCAATAGTATGATTCGAAGCGTTCACCCAGAGCGGCATTGGGCTTTTCTCTATCTTGGATACCTTGAGCAACACAAGAGGAATTTCGAGTCAGCAATCTATCAATACCAACGTGCGTTGGAAATTAAAGTAGATTTTGTGGATGCATACTCCGAGATTGCGCTGGCAAGAAACAAATTGGGGCAATATGACAAAGCGAGAATTGCTGCAGAAAAGGCCTTGTCACTAAATCCGGATCATGCACCAACTATAGCAACATCTGTCTATATAAATCTGGCAGAAGGAGATTATGATCAAGCAGTTGTAATGGCAGAAAAAGCAATCAGTCTGAACGAAAAATCTGCTTATATTCAAGTAGCACTTGTACGGGCGTACTATCTACAAGGAGACTACGAAAATGCTATTGACAAATCGAGAGACGCAATCGAAAGGAACTTTGTTTGGTTAATTAAGGGGTATGAGGAAGGGAGAGAGGAAGCCGAGCCGATACTTTATGCCTTGCATTCAACCCTGGGAAGTTCGTTGGAAAAAACTCAGTGCTTCGAACATGCGGCTATAGCTTACGATATGATCCTGAAATATTTAACCATTCCGAGTGAATATGTTGATTCCCTTATTTTATACAGGGATTCGGCAATTGAGAAACACCAGAAAGCTGTCGATGAAAATAACATCCAATGTATTGACGAGGATATCTAATCTAATCATTGTCAACATAAATAATTAACAAGCAGCGGAAGTTCTGGGGACGTAATGCTCAGTTTAATATTGAGTCCTCGTTATTTAGCACCTCATTAAGTTAATTTTGGTCTTAACAAAGTGCCCGGGAACATTAAACTACAACAGAAAAAGGATGGTTAGCTTTCCTATACGCTACACATACGCCATTAATCTCGAACAAACTTTTGATTTTAGGGGGGGTACAGTTTATTGTCATTGTATAATTGTAGTCCAAGCCGAGATAATTCGTTCCAGACATCACCTTGTGTAATGCCTTTGCTGATTTGGTCAATTTTTGCGGTGTGTAGCAGCATATTTTTTAGGGATTGAAGGCCGGTACGTTTTGCTGCATCGAGCATGATTTTTTGTCGATCACCCCATAGTCGCGTATTTTTTATGATTTGTGCGATGGGTTGATTGGCTTGAATGCCTTTACAGATAGAGATTAGGGTTCGAATTTGTTCGGTTAGTACGGCAATGATGAGAGGGGCTGCAATGCCTTCTTCTTGAAGGCTTGACAAAATCCTTGTATAACGGACCATGTCTGCGGTTACCAGCGCATCCGATAGTTTGTAGACGTCATAACGGGTGACATTAAGTACCGTGTCTTTTACTTGATCAAAGGTTAACGTGCCTGCTGGGTAGAGTAATCCAATTTTTTGGATTTCCTGATGTGCGGCCAGCAGATTGCCCTCTACCTTATCTGCAAAAAATTGTAAGGTGTTGGTGTCAGCCTTTTGTTGTTGAAAGCTTAAGCGATGTTGAATCCAGCGCGGTAATTGTGTGCGTTCGATTGGGTAAAAGGCTAGCATTAAGCCCGTTTGTTCAAGAGTTTTAAACCATTTTGTTGATTGGCTGGACTTATCAATCTTGGGCAAAGTAATCAGT
>JAHZJJ010000105.1 GCA_022600975.1 Gammaproteobacteria bacterium | reverse complement strand
GTCCGCCAGCGGAAGCGTGGATGCTGTAAGAGGAGATGATGCAATCCTCCAAAGTGTATACGGCATACTTTTCAACTGTATTAGCACCGGTTTGTACCACGTGGATTTCTACTTTAACGCCTTCATCACCGGAAACAGAAGCTTTGAAAAGTCCGCCGGAAGCAGCATCAATACTCTTGTTCAAGGTGATTTCACTAATGCTAGGGCGGCCTGCTTCACGATTAGCCATGGCGCCAGCTTCCATGGTGATGCCGCGGCCAACACCAAAATTGAAGCTGTCAACTTCAATCCAGCCATCTTCATAACCTTTGGCCGTTACATTGCCTTTAGGGCTTTTGTTATTGAAGTTCATATAAATAGCCATAATAAATTCCTCACTTGTATAGCTTGTGGTATTGGGGTGATTACTCAACTATCACATTATTGTTTTAGTTGAGTGCATGCCGTAATGGCAATTGAGCGTATTTAAGCAGATTAATTTTACAATTAAAACTTATTATTCAAATAAATAATTTGACTCTGACACGAATTATTGGAGCGCTTACTTTAATAGCGTCTTGTTTGTTTTCATTAGCGACTCAAGTTAGAGAGGCCGTTTTTGGTTTACTTGAAAAATGATTTAGGTTCTCAGGAAGGCGGTGTTGCAGGCTATTTTTTGCAGCCATTTTCCCTTGGCATCCGGCTCATGACGTTTACAGAGTGTATTGTCTCGATTCAATGGTCACAACCTTTCACCGGGGTTGCACAGTATTATATTTGGCTGATGTTCCTCTGCTCTTTGCGGATAGTAGCATCGTGCTTAGGTGGATTTGTGGGATGCTCGGGTGTTGGAGGTGCAATTGATGGTACGTTGTGTTGCGTGGAAAATTCCAGAATGCATGCACTGACATTGTCCTTCCCTCCCATTCGGTTTGCATCGTCAATAAACCGATAAACACACTCGAGTGCAGGCCTATGTGTGGAGAGTATCAGTTCCAGATCTCGGTCATTGAGGTATTCGGTGAGGCCATCGCTACACAACAGGAGGAGGGCGTTATCGGTGAGGGTCCAGCTATTAATGACGGGATCAACCTGTTCGGTCACGCCGAGTGCGCGAGTAATATGGTTGCGCAGGTTGGATGTTCTGGCCTGCTGGGGGCTGAGCTGGCCGTTGTTGATCATTTCCTGCACAATACTGTGATCTTGAGTTAGTGGTTTGAGGCCATATTGGTTCCACAGGTAGGCGCGGGAGTCTCCGAGATGAGCGACGATCAAAAAGTTGCGCCAAACGACAGCCAGCACGAAGGTGGTACCCATTTTTGAAAATTGAGGATTGTTGTTTTTGGCATTGAGGATTTGTTGATTAGCAAGTTTTATCGCATCAACCAGGGTTGCCCTCAGGATAAGCTGTTGTTGTTCGGGGGAGCAGGAGAGAAAGGTGCTGTTGAGTTGCTTGTCAAGATGATATTTGAGTGTCTCTATAGCCAGTTTGCTCGCCATGGTGCCACCGTTGTAGCCGCCCATACCGTCGGCAACAATTGCATAGGCGAAGGGTAGCTCAAGATCTGAGTGCCAGTGAATACTATCTTCATTTTCTTTGCGGACATGACCGATATCTGTTCGTCCATTCACTGCCAATTTAATTGGTTGCATATCAATTAGCGATCCCTATGTGGTCAACTCGGCGACTGTTTAATTTGGAGGCAAATTTTAACGCATAAGAAACTTTAATAAAATATTTTTTAATAAAAGCCCAGCTTCTATCCTAGCTATAAGTAGCTATAGCTCAATAGGTTTAGCTTTGTATGTTCCTTGAGTGGGTAACCACTCAAGGATGTTTATGACCAAACTGCCTTTGCGAGTTCGCCTATAGAGGCCATTTTGATAATGAGTGCGGATGTAACTAGTGCGCTGGATATAAAGTTGAACATAAATTTCTTTGTTAGAGTGAGTGGCGCTGGAATTCCTTTGACGTGCGAGTTAATGGCTGATTATGAGGCGTGGATATACAAAATGTCCGTTGGTGTTCTCCAATTTTAGCTGAGAAGAGACTCTAGGTATTGATAGGCTGGGCGTTTAAGTTGATAATGCTTGATTATTAAGCTTCTTTAACAATTGATGCAGGCAATGAGAATGTCGGCGCTTATTTAGTGAGTTTGTCGCCAATTATTTGGGCGACTTTTGTGTGTTCGCGTGTTGCTGTGATTCAAGGTGGTGTGCGTCGTTCCGCCTTGCTTGACTGGTTTGATATTTTTAGTCGCAAATAAATTTTAAGCAAAAGTTATGATAGCTATTTAATTGCTTAGCTTCAGTGGTGAATGTCTTTGCTTCTATTGAGGTGACAATATGAGTAAACTGTGCCAGCGTTTTTTATCGAACTTCTAGCATTGATGCAAATCGAAGGTTAGTAGTCAGCTGGGTGGGAGTTTAAAGGCAATAACTCGAACCGATTGCTGGTAGGCTTGGGTTAGGTGTTAAGTAACCTTTATTGAATTTTTTATGACAGGGGATTGTAGTGTCCTTACAAACATTTTTTAAATTGGTCACGTTAAGTATTCTTGTGTTGGCTATGACGGCCTGCCAGACTACGCGGCGCACACTGAATTTTGATACCAGCGTGGAATTGGTCATAGATGTTCAAAATCGAGTTAATCCTGATCGTGACAATCGATCATCACCAGTAGTGGTGCGTGTTTTTGCCCTTGCAGATGATCGACAATTTGCCCGTGAAGACTTTTTAAGCCTCTATGAAAATGCTGAATCGAGACTGGGGAAGGATCTGATTAATACGGTTGTTTTAAAAGAGTTTGCTCCTGGAGAGCAACGAATAGAAAAGCTTGAGTTGACACCTGAGACCAAATATATCGGCCTTTTAGCGGAGTTTGCTCAATATCAGCGCGCTGAATCTTTGATCCTATTAGCAATAACCGATCATAAAAAAAATAAGTATGGCATAACGCTTGGCGATACCCAGATTGGGTTGACCAATGCCCGCTTAGCAAGAAAACTTTCTACGAGCAGTGATAATCGGCCTAGCCCAAAAAGGGATGCAACTGTGACTATACCTGCTGAAGAGTATGAGCGCTTGCGCAAAAACTAGTTCGTTAACGGGAAAAGTGTCGAAACTGCATTGTTTTGGCTGTTTAGTTTTTTGAGTGGTATAAGGAAGCGGGATGTCTGCGTACAATAAGGTAATTTGGAGTGAGGGCATGTTTTTGCGCCCTCAGCATTTTCAGCAACAAGACCGTTATATAGAGCAGTTGGTGGAAGCGCGAACTACAGCTCTGGGGCCCTATACTTGGGGTGTCATCGAGTTGGCGATAGATAATGAGCCGTTGGCAATGGGTAAGATTTCATTATCTGCTGTTAATGCCATATTTCCGGATGGCACTCCGATACGAACTCCAGAAATCCAACAGTTGCCGGACATTTTAGAGGTGCCAATCAATACGCGTGACGAAATAGTCTATCTCTGTGTGCCGATTAAGCGCGCGAGTACACAGGAGTCTGTACGCGATCAAGAGGATTTTTCGCAGGCGCGCTATCAAGTCAGCAACTTCGAGGCACGCAACAATGCATCAATTTCCGGAGAATCGGAACGTATACAGGTTGGGAAGTTGCGCACTAGCTTAAAACTGGGCAGCGACGATTTGAGTGGCTACGCTACAATTGGCATTGCTAGAATTCGCGAGCGCCAAGCTGAAAAGCCGGTTGAGCTAGATAAAGCTTACATACCACCATTATTAAACAGCGACGCATCTTCTGTGCTTAAGGCTTATATTGAAGAAATTAAAGGTTTGTTGGAGCATCGTGGCTCAGCATTGGGACATCGCCTCGCAGATAGTGGCAGGAGTGGCTCGGCAGAAATAGCGGACTATTTATTACTCCAGGTAATCAACCGAGTTGAGCCTTTGCTGTTACAGTTGAGTACTCAAGCGCGGCTGCACCCACACACTCTTTTTCTAGAATTGTTGCAGCTGGCTGGTGAGTTATCTACTTTTACTGCCGCTGACAAGCGGCCACCGCAGATCCCCAATTACTCGCACGATAATTTACAACAAAGCTACTCAAACTTATTTATTGCTTTGCGTCAGTCGCTATCGACAGTTTTGGAGCAGACAGCTATAGCAATGAAACTCGTGCAACGAAAATACGGTATCTTTGTTGCACCTATCTCAGATCCTTCACTCACAGCATCGGCCAGTTTTGTTATGGCGATAAAAGCCGATATGCCCGGAGATCTGTTGCGCAACCGTTTTCCTACCCAGGCAAAGGTGGCACCGGTTGAGGCTATACGAGAATTAATTTCAGCACAGTTGCCAGGGTTGTTGCTGCGGCCACTGCCGGTGGCACCACGACAGATTCCATACCACGCGGGTTATACCTATTTTGAACTGGAGCGTAATGGCGAGTTGTGGCGGGCGATGCAAAAATCAGGTGGGTTTGCTGTGCACTTGGGTGCTGAATTTCCGGCTTTGGCGATGGAACTCTGGGCAATCAGGAATAGTTGAATATGGTTAATAACGGGTTTAATTCATTTTCAGCTGGCGGTGCTGGCGATCACACCTTAGTGGTGCCAACCCCCGGAGGTTCCAGGCCTACCAGTGCCGCGTCGGGAGCACAAGCTCAAGCTTTTTTCGGTGAGCAGCATCAACCGAGCATCAAGCTGGGAAATAGTCTGAATCCGCTGGTGGCAGCGGCATCAAAGCTGCTAAGTGTGACGATTAAATTACGTACAACAATGAATCACACCAAGGTACCGGATTTACACAAACGTTTGGCTGCAGAAATTCAGCATTTTGAACGTGAAGCCAAACAGCTGGCGCTGACGTCGGAAATAGTGCTGACAGCACGTTATTGGCTGTGTACAGTGATTGACGAAGTTGTCCTTTCCACGCCCTGGGGAGTGAGTAGCGGATGGAGTCAGCACTCGCTGTTGAGCTTGTTTCATAAAGAGACTTTTGGCGGGGAAAAGTGTTTTGCAATTTTGCTTCGCACGCTGGAAACACCTGGAACAAACCTGGAGTTGCTGGAGTTATTCTATCTATGCTTGAGTCTTGGCTTTCAAGGTAAGTATCGCTTGGTTCCGCGTGGTCATGAACAGCTAGAGAAAATCCGAGACAACCTGTATCAAACGATAGAAAACCACCGTCCGACAATGGAAAGGGATTTATCACCCCATTGGCAAGGTTGTGTGGAAAAGAGCCGCCGCCTTATTCAGTATGTGCCGATGTGGGTAATTGCCAGTGTCGTATTTGGTTTGCTCGCGGTAGTGTATAGCGGCTACCGATGGTCTCTATACAATAGTGCAACGCCAGTTGTGCAAACTATCGATAGTTTGTTTATTGAACCTACAGCGGATTCCAAGCCAACCCCTTAATCTTCTGGTTGATTTTAATCCGATATATATTTTGGCCGGGTAGTGGAGCTGTGAATGAACCGCCTGCGGAATTTTTTTACCAATAAATGGGTGCTGGGATTGATTGGTCTGTTGGCCTTTTCTCTACTGATTTGGTTTGGCACCGAGTACATAAAATTTGGTAGTGATAATACTGTATTATCTGCCACTGCGCGCATTAGTTTGATCGTGTTTTTTGCTGCTATCTGGCTGGTTTGGAATTTAAGCCAATGGCTGATGGAGCGGCGTCAAAATCGCGCTTTGCTGAATGAGATTGAAGATTCCAAAGATTCAGTTGATGACCCCGATCAGGAGCGGAGTGAGGAGGAGCTCAGCGCCTTGTCAAAGCGCTTTCGCGAAGCCATGGAGGTATTGCGTAAAGCGAAATTTAAATCTGAACGCGGAAATGTATCGTTATATCAATTGCCCTGGTACATCATTATTGGCCCACCCGGTTCCGGTAAGACCACTGCCTTGATCAATTCTGGGCTCGAGTTCCCACTGACTCAAACCCACGGCAATAAGGCTTTGGGGGGTGTTGGGGGTACGCGTAGTTGTGATTGGTGGTTTACCAATGATGCTGTTCTGATTGATACCGCGGGCAGGTACACCACACAAGACAGCCATCGCGTTGTCGATAATAGCGGATGGCAGGCATTTTTGAGGCTGCTAAAGCGCTATCGTCGTCGTAGGCCCATCAATGGTGTGCTGGTGGCAATCAGTTTGCAAGATCTGATGGTTCAGACAGCGGAGCAACGACTGCAGCAGGCAAAAACTATTCGTGTACGAATCAATGAGTTGCAGCAGCAACTGGGCATTCGCTTTCCAATTTATTTGGTTTTCACTAAAAGTGATTTGGTGGCTGGTTTTAGTGAGTTTTTTGATAACCTGTCTCAGGCCGAGCGTGAGCAGGTTTGGGGGGTTAGCTTTCCCGCTGAGGAGAGTGCGGTAACCGGCGCAGCTTTAGATAGCTTTACTGGTGAATTTCAACAGCTCATAGATCGTCTTAATCAGAGAGTATTGTGGCGTGTTCACCAGGAGCGGGATGTAGAAAAAAGAGCGAGATTGCAGGGCTTTCCCGCACGTATGGAGAGTATGAAAGTCACGCTGAATGATTTTATCGGCCAGGCTTTTAGTGCCAACAGGTATGATATTGTGCCAATGATGCGAGGCGTATATTTTACCAGCGGCACACAGGAAGGCAGCCCCATTGACAGGATGATGGCCTCTATCAGTGCCGATTTCGGTCTTGAACGCGATATGGGCAAGCAATTTCAGGGTGCCGGAAAAAGTTATTTTCTTCAACGTCTGCTTAAAGATGTGATGTTTCCAGAAGCTGAACTGGTTGGTGTTAATCGTCAATTCGAATCTACCATGCGTTGGTTTAGGCGTTCGATCTTTGCGGTGCTAGCTACGATTTTTATTGCTGCATTGGCTTTATGGACGGGAAGTATTGCGCAAAACAAGCTTTATATGGGGAAAGTTGATGCTTATGTAGCCGAATTTGAACTGGCTCAGGCTCAGGTTGGAAATAAGCGTATTACTCCAGTTGAAAGCTTGAAAATGCTTGAGCCGTTACAGCAGGCAAGTTCTATTTACGACCGGGAAGAACACTTGTGGTTAACTAATCTGGGGCTTTATGATGAGCGTATTGACGAGTCGGCAGATCGTATTTACCTCAACCAGTTGCAAACTGTTTTATTGCCCGCGTTGATTCGAGATGTCGAGCACAGGCTTAATCGTATGAGCAGTGATGATGCCGCGTTGCCGGATACCTTGAAAGTTTATTTAATGTTTTTCACTCCAGAAAAGCGCGAGTTAGAACTTTTTAAAAAATATTTTACCAAGCAGTGGCAGCAACAGTTACCAGGACAGTTGCAACAGCAGGAACAGCTTGCTGGATATTTGCGAGCATTATTACAACGGCCTTTGCCAGAAAATTTGCCGAAAAATGAACGCGTAGTGGCGAAAGCCCGCCGGCAATTACGGCGGATTCCACTGCCTCAGCGATTGTATGCCCAATTAAAGCAAAGCGATATGGGTGCCACCCTGGTAAATCTTTATGGAGATATTGGCGGGGATATTGAGCAATTATTTGGTGTCAGTGCCAGTGACGCACGCTTTTTATTGCCCTATCTTTACACCAAAGCTGGTTACAAAGAGCAGGATTTTTCTACCGATTCGCTATTAATGACCAAATTGTCACAGGGTCGTTGGATATATGGTGGAGATATAAGTGGTGAAAGATATACCGAAGAGGGTCGTAAAAAGCTGGAAGAGGAAGTTAAAAAACTCTATCTGAGTGAGTATTATCAGCGTTGGGACAAATTTCTTAAAAGTTTTACAATACAACGCTTTCGCTCAACGGAACAGGCATTGGATATGCTGTCGAAATTATCTGATCCAATGTATTCACCTTTATTGGCTGTAGCCGAAATTACGGCGGAAAATACCCAATTAACCTTACAACCTGAAGTACCAGTAAATGACTCTGGGGTTGCCCTTCCGGTATCGAGCAGTGCGCGCAAAGTAGGTAATGTGGCAGCTAAAGGAGTTGCCGGTGCGCTGCAAAAGCACTTTGAGCCCAATTTGGTTGACCTTCGCTTTGAACCTTTACAAAGGATGGTTCGCAGTGAAAAAGGCCGCCCGGCAAGAGCCCAGGAGTATCTCACTGCCATTGGCAAGGTTCAGGAATACCTTACTGAAATTAATACTGCACCGGATGCCAATCAGGCAGCTTTTACCAGTGCCAAGAAGCGTTTCAGTGGTGGTGGCGATGCCATTAAGCAATTGCGTACACTGGCGGACAGTGCCTCGGCACCTTTTGATCAGTGGCTCAACGAAATTGCTGATCATACTTGGGCGCTGGTAATGACAAAAGCCAAGCTGCATATAGATCGTGTATGGAGAGAGCAAGTATACGCTGATTATCGGCGCAGTCTTGCCAATCATTATCCTTTGCGTGGTGATCAAAGTCAGCAGGCTCCGGTTATGGAGTTTAATAACTATTTTAAACCTGGCGGTATCGAGCAGTCTTTTGTAATGGAATACCTAAAGTCCTTTGTTGATACACGCAGATGGACGTTGAAGTCGTTAGAGGGACAGAACATTGGTTTGTCGCCCGCTACATTGTTACAGCTCAAGCGCGCAGAGCGTATTCGTAACACTTTTTTTGGCAGTGGCGGACAAGCTGGTTACTCCTTCCGTATTGAGCCGACCAAGCTAGATTCCGATGTACGGTTATTCGCCCTTGAAATGGGGGAGCAAAGAGTTGTGTATTCTCATGGCCCGCGAACGATGCAAACTTTTACTTGGCGTGGTGGTGAAAATAATCGTGTAAGGGTTATTTTTGAAGACCTTAATGAAGCTGTGCACAATAAGCATTTTGAAGGTGATTGGGCTTGGTTCCAATTGCTTGAAAGTTCAAAGCTAGAGTCCGGGCGCAACAATACTCAGCACTTGGTAACTTTTGAGGAACAGGGGCGCAAAGCTCAGTTTAAATTAGTGACGACTAGCGTTGATAACCCCTTTGATCGCAATTTGCTGCGTGGCTATCGTTGTCCTGAAATCCTGTGAAGAACTGTAGGTGCATGCATGTCTAGTCTGGGTCTGTTTGGCAAGCTTCCGGGGCACGGTGATTTTATTCAACGCCAGTTACCCCCTAGCTTTGTAGCTCCCTGGGACGAGTGGCTGCAGCGATCGGTTTACGGTGCTCGAGAACTGATCGGGGATCGGTGGCTGGATTATTATCTCACCAGCCCGATTTGGCGTTTTGCCATGACAGCTGGAGCTGTCGATGGCCAGGCTTGGGCTGGTATATTGGTGCCGAGCGTCGACAGTGTAGGGCGATACTTCCCATTGACCATAGTGGCGCCGGTTAATATGCGGTTTAACCCATTTTCATTTCAGGTGGAGGGAGATAGCTGGTATCAGCAATTATCAGATATTGCCGTGGATGCACTACAAAAGACCTATCAAGCAGATGCACTGATGGAACAATTACCGGCAGGGTTGCAAGTTGGCGCTGATGAAATAGCGGTGACATCTACTGCCGGTACTTTGATGGCTACCGGTGATATTTCGGGAATTGCTGCGAGTTATCCGAGTTTGCTTGAGCAGTTGTGTCAATCTCAATGTCCGAGTTTTAGCCTCTGGTGGTGTAATGGTTCTCAGCATTTGGCGCCCACGACACAGTTAAGCCTTGGGTTGCCAGAACCACCGGTCTATTGCTCCATGCTCGGTGCACCTTTACGCTAGTATTTTTTTCACGCATCGAAGGGGTGTGGTCAAAGTTAGCCTGATAGTGTCAAGCGTTTGCGTTGGATTGCTATAGCATGCTGGTGCTGTTGTCTCTGTTATTTATTGGAGTAATACAATTGACTGCTCTTTGGCTTTTCAAACGCATGCTCAGGATGTCAATAGCGGCGGTGAACTTAAGAATATTTGCCAAGGAATGAATAATTGGAAGATAAAACGCTGATAGCCAGACCCATTTCGTCGCTAACCGAGAGTGAAGATGAAACAATTTTTATTCAGCGCAATGGTGTGAAAAAAAACGATGGTTCCTCTTCGTTAACACAGTTTACGCCTATTTCTGGAGGGGTGGAAGTAAAGGCTGGCGTGCAACCTGCCGCTCCTGGACTTATTCCCTCTGCAGCGATGGATTCAAACGCCGATGCTACCCGAATTGTCAGCACTAATCAGGTTGGGATGCCTGTTGCGCCACCGTTACAAAATTCTAGTATGGCCGCTAAAACGGTAATCAAAAGGCGCTTTGAACTTGATATATTGCTGGGAGCCGGTGGTATGGGTGCGGTATATAAGGCATTGGACCGACGTAAACTGGAAGCCAATGACAGTGAGCCCTATGTAGCCATCAAGCTGTTAAATAATGAGTTCGGCAAGCATCCTGATGCCTTTATAGCGCTACAGCGTGAAGCGAGAAAATCGCAGACGTTGGCGCATCCGAATATTGTGACCGTTTATGATTTTGATCGTGAAGGCGCACGGGTCTTCATGACAATGGAGTTTTTGTCTGGTTCACCACTAGATAAATTGCTGCGCCAACACGCGGGTGTCGGTTTGGTATTTGAAAAGGCCTATGGGATTCTGGAGGATATTTCTAAGGCATTAATTTATGCACATTCTCACGGTATTGTGCATTCAGATTTTAAACCTGGAAATATTTTCGTAACCCAGAAAAAGGGTTCTAAAGTATTTGATTTTGGCATAGCGCGAGCCGTATCCGGGGGTGGGGTTGGTGACCAGGCAGGGGAAACAACGATCTTTGACGCTAGCACTCTGGGTGCCTTAACCCCAGCTTATGCCAGCCTTGAGATGTTGAAAGGTGCAGAACCTGCACCCAGTGACGATGTGTTTGCCCTCGCTTGCGTGGCTTATGAACTGTTTTGTGGTAGCCACCCATATAATAAAATCCCAGCTGATCAAGCTTGGGCTAAAAAGCTTAAGCCCAAGCGCATCAAATCGCTGAGTCGGCGCCAATGGGGTGCATTGAAAGCGGCTTTGGCCTTAAGGCGGGAAGATCGTATTTCAACGGTTGAGGCTTTTGTTCAGCATTTCTTTGGCAATGCTAGGCTTAAGTGGATGTTGGGTGGCATTTTTACAGCACTGATTTTTTGTATGGTAGTAGGCTATAACTATCTACAGCAGAAGAATGCGGCTGAGCAGATGCTGGCTAAAACGCAATTGGAACAGCAGTTGGCCGCGGATTTGTTGAAGCGGCGTATTGCTGACAAGCAGGAAACTATTGATCGCTTGATTAGATTGAGTGTACTAACTTCGGCTTGGGAAACGGATATACGTACTGAGCTTAAGGAATACTCGGCATTAGACGCTTCGGGAAGTGAGTTCATACATACTGCAAAGCAGCGGGTCGCCGAGTTGTTTGTTGCTGCAGCTACCGGCCAGCTCAATTTGGGCAATCTGGATTTGGCGGATACTATGTTGGCGCGGACAAACGACTGGCATCCGGCAACGAATGGTGTCGAAGCATTGCAATCTAAGCTTGTCGAGCAGCGGCAGACACTACAGCAGCGTTTGATTCGTGAGCGCAAGGAAGCTGAAAAGGCATCTGAGCGAGAGCGCCAGCAGGCGTTAAGCGCGCAACGACGCCTCGCCTTAAAGAAAAGGCAGCGACAAATAGATACCATTTTGGACGAAATGGGGCAGACGTTGCGCTGCAGCTTCGAGCTAAACCTTACCGGAGTAGAGCCATTACTTAAGCGGCTTAAGCGCTTGGATGCTAATAAAGAAGCTAAGCTGCGACCGATTATCGCCAGTGAGCTCAATGGTTGCTTGATTCGTTTGGCAGCACAAAACCCATTGCGTACCGAGCCGCTGCTCAAGCGCGCGCAAACACTGCTGCCTGAGCAGCAGGTGTTACAAGCTTTCACGCTTGACTTTTGTGCTCACTTGAATCCGGGTAGTGGTGGTAAAGGAAAGAGATACAATTGTGTTGATCATCTTTCTGGAGGCGGTAAGTCGCCAGCTTTAGTGGTTGTGAAGGGGAATAATCGCAAATTATTGGCAATTGGTAAATATGAAGTGAGCAATGGTGAGTTCAAGCACTATTGTCGATCATCCGGTCAGTGTGCTGGTTTACGGCTTGGCCCTGATAGTTTGCCTGTAACCAATATCACTATTACTCAGGCGCAAGCCTATCTTGCTTGGTTAAGTCAGGAGGGTGGTAAGTTGTATCGTCTACCGACAGAGCGTGAATGGTTTGCGGCTGCCAGCGCGAATGGCCAGCGGGAAGTCGCTGATCGCAACTGTCATTTAAAATACCGCGGGATTGAAAAGGGGCTGGAGTTAGTCTCGGTAAAATCGGGGAGCGGTAATAGCTTCGGTCTGTTTCATACTTCTGGTAATGTTCAGGAGTGGGGGCTAGGCCCTGAGGGTGAGCTACTTGCACTGGGTGGCAGTAGAATAGATCCGATGAGCCGTTGTCTAGCGACGACTAAGCGTTTGCACGATGGGGGCAGTGATAAACTGACCGGGTTTCGTATAGTGCGTAATATTAAATAAGGGTTTAATAAAAGCGTCATGAAAAGGGTTTAGTATAAAAAGTGTGTTCTGTACTGTAAGGAAATTTTTAGTATCGTTCAAAGAGGCTTATATTATTATTCAGAGGTTTCCTCGTGCTTTTCACTAATGATTTCGTTACTAACTGACTTTTTGGGGCGGCCGCGCTTTAATGGTCGAACACGCTGATTGGCAATTTTTTCAATCTTTGTTTTAAAGGCTTCATCACCAAGGATCTGTCCAAGCTTGATAGTTTCGGCAATATATTCAAGCAATCGGTATTCAAATTGGCAGCGAAACAGATTGCGGTAGGCTTGTGCTCGCTCGTGTGGAGAGTCACCTAAGGCCAGATATAGGTTGTGTTCAGTGATAATAGGGTCTTTGGTAATGTTGGTATTGTGATCAAAGCTGGACCAGAAATGGTCGGCAAGATGCTCCACTACGCCTAAGTACAGTGGTCTAAGCTCTACATAACGGTAGCAGGACAAAAGGTAACTGTCGGAGTCTATCAGGCTCGATTTATAGCGCCCGCCCCAAAGGGTGCCCGAACGTTTATAGCGATGATTGATATATTGCACATAGCGACGCCCTAAAGACTGCATCATCGATGAAACGCCATTGGGCACTTTGGGTGTGGCGATTATCTGAACCATATTGGGCAGCAGTACATAAGCGTGAATTTCAACTTGGTATTGGCTTGCGGCGTTGCGTAGGCTATCAAGATAAAATTGGTAATCTCCATCATCAAAAAAACAGGATAGGTTGTTGTTGCCTACCTGGACAATATGTTGTGGAATATCGATAAGGTTGAGTCGAGGAATACGTGGCATCGTGCCGAAAACTCTTGAAATATAGAGGATTTAATTAAAGAAAATATGCACAAGCTCAGAGCCTTGTCTGACTTTTGGGGTAGAGCGCAAAGAGTTTAGTTTCTCAGGGATACGGAAGTGTTTCAAGTGCTATGATAGATCAGTTAAGGCTAGCCACCCCAAATTAAATTAGAAAATTAGGAGAGGCTAGCTAGCTTACACGAGCAGGGGTCGTGTAGATATTAGATGTGGCGGAGTTTACATATCATCATGAGGTTATGGACCCACCTGATATCCTGCCAATGCCATTGTTTTCCTGAGTAACACTGAGGAGGGCATCAAGCCAAGGCACTGAGCTGGTGAATTTGTATCTATAGGCTTCGCAAAACCCATTAACTCCTACTACAGCGGATTTTTTTAGTTTATCTATGTATTCTTCGCCCCGAGTGTATTTTTTTTGGGATATAATGTCTCCCTGGACATCTAGCAATTGTAGGAAACGCATGGGGTGGGCGTTAAAGCCTGAAGTTAAGCAAAGCTGTCCCGCAACAGGAGAGAGGGTCACCCCCCTGCGAAACCACCTATTGAATTCTTCGGGGTTGTTTAAAAAACAGGTGGCTTTGATGGATTCCTCTTCGCTTTTCCACTTCGCCCACTCCCTGCGAGCCCGAGACAGTGTATATTGCGTATTAACATTCTGTAAAATCATGTAAAACCAGTGAAGCACTGTCTGCACAATCGATATTATCTTAAGCGCCAATTTACCAGCAGGGCCGGTAAATACTGTCGCGGTTAGGTTCCCACCCCCCGTTACTAAATTTGATGTGTCTTCGCCAAGTTTGCATATATGCTGGTTGCGGATGCATTTCTGCATTATATCGGGGGCGCCATGCAAAACTGTTTGACCTCTTCCATAAAATAGTTCTTCACCCCATTTAGTAAGTTCTGAGGCTATCTTTAAGGATCCTTCGACAACCTTATCAATATCTCGTATATCATCTAGCCCTGGGGTTAGCTCCACGATTTTCTCGCAGAGAAGGTCAGTAAACTTTCCATGCAAATGTTGCGCAGTTATGCGCCCCGTAAAAGTTTGGGTTTCAGAGTCCACCTCAAAAGGGCAATTGGCTCTATACCACGTATTAACTGCTTTTTCAAAAATCTGGTTAATCACACTATCAAGTTTATCGAAAAGTTGCCTTACATTCCCTGTGATGGGGGTGGACGCCTCCTTAAACGCGTCCGTAATGGAAGTAGGGGCATATTGCTTTGTCAACTTTAAAGACGTTGCCGTGAGGTTGCCGAGGTGGCCAGCAATATCAACATTTAATACTGAAGCCATAGAGGAGGCTATAAGGGAGGTTGTTATACCTTTGATAGAAATGGGATCTGCATGACGGACCATTTCAATGTGGGCAAGATAAAAAAGAATAGCTACTCGTGCGTCTTGAAGCTCTTTGGTTTGCGCGTCGAAACTGTTGTCTTCATCGGCTGAGCCAGCCACAGCAGCATTGAAGTTATGGCTTGCTTTTTTAAAGGCAGCTTTGGCGTTATGGCCTCCTTTTTTAAGGTTGTGGCCGGTCTTTTTGAGCGCAGTTTTTGATTGTGTGATGAGTGCTTGGATTTCATCATGTGATGGATGCATAGGTTGCATGGGCGCGTATTCCTGTTAAATCTTCTTACCTTTTGTGATTGGCTGGATAGTCACGAAAGCGCCTACTGGACGTTGAATTTAATCTGATTTCTTTTAGTAATCAACAGGTTTCTGAAAATTCTTTTTTGGTGGTGGGTCAAATGTGTGCTTTCACCAATTATGGACGGTATCGAATTCGGGATAGATATTCATGAAAATGCACACATCTGACCCGCTACCATTTTTTATTCTCTAATTGAGTGATGTGTCTATGATTTGAGCCAAGGGCATATTTTGGAACCGTATATTTATCGAGTGTTTTACAGCAGGGGATAAGCTCCAGTACTTTATTTTTGATAAAGGAAAAAATTGTTTTGCAGAAAAGAGGGCGAGCAAGGTAAGCTATTGTGTTTCTCTAGGTTAGCTTCATCTGTTTGAAATGTTGAAAGTATGAAGTATCCTTCAAATGCTCGAAATGTAACAGTACCGTGACCGAAACTTGAATAGCAGTATCGTGACCGAAACTTGAATAGCAGTATTGTGAGTTCAGGGTAAGTGTAAATTTAAGTTAACTGATATCCTCTGTAAGTGTTTTAGCTATTGAGATTTCAACGTTAAATGCGAGCGGTTGATTGATTTTCAATATTGCTCATTTGTCGCTTCAGGTGTTGTTTGTGCGAAGTTTCAGCAAGTGTTGACAGGCGTACACAGATTGATGGCTTACTCATAGGGTGTATTTTGTCCGCATGCAAGAAGGTATAACCATTTGGGGTAATTATTAAATGACGTTTGCATACGTAATAGATATTGATCAATTAGCTGTTGCAATATCGGAAAATCATCCGACGGGGAGCGATATTCGCATAAATCCTTCTCCAACCTCTGACTACTATTTCATTAAAGATGCCCGTAACGGTGCGCGTGCCGCTGAACGTGCGGCTATGTTTGAGGATACTGATGCCGATTTGCTTGCTCCCTGGCGTAAGGTTGTTGAAACCGCAGAAAAGATTCTTACTACTCAAAGTAAGGATCTGGAGGTTGCTGGATGGTACACGGAGGGCCTTATTCGGCTGCATGGGTTTGACGGTCTGCGTGATGGCTTTGCGTTAATTGACCGGCTGATCAATGAGTATTGGGATGAACTTTTTCCCGTGCCGGATGAAGATGGCCTTGAAACTAAGGTGGCCCCTCTAATTGGATTAAATGGCGATGGCGGTGAGGGCACTTTGATGACACCAATCCGCAATGCGCCCATTACGCTGAAGGGCGACTATAGCGCCTACTCATTTTTCCAATACCAGCAGGCCCGCGATGCTAGCCATATTGAAGACAAAGATACCAGAGCTGCCCGAGAGGCGGCGTTGGGATACAGTTTGGGTGAATTTGATGAATGTGTTAATGCAGCAAGCACTGAGTGGGCACAGAATCTGGTGGGCACTCTGGAGTCCGCCAGCGCACACTACAAAAGCTTTAATAGCACACTGCGCATCCATTGTGGCCATGATGCGCCGCCCTCAAGCAATATCAGTGCACTGCTGGATGAGGTTTTGCGTACAACGCGTTTTATTTACAAAGTGCAGTTGGATGCACTGGCAGCTGCGGCTGCCGCCGACTCAAATAGTGAGAAGGAAAGCAGTGGCTTAAGCAATGTTGGTGAGGATGAAGCTGTCAACAGGGAGGGGATAGCGTATGCTGGCCCAGTGTCCACAGGCCCCATCGCTTCTCGAGAGGAGGCGCTGAAGCTTCTCGAACTGGCGGCACAATATTTTCGCAGATATGAACCGCATACTCCCTTGGCCTCAAGTTTAGAGCGCTTGCTTGGTTGGGGTCGCATGAGCGTATCCGAGTTAATGATGGAACTATTGCCGGATGCCCAGGCCCGTGCCATATATTCACAATTAACGGGCGTTGCACTTGATGGATCTGAGGGGCAATCCTATGTTGCACCAGTATCACCAGCAGCGGCTCCGGTTGAACAAGCTTCACAGGAAGCTGCTAGTGCCGACATTGGCTGGTAAATGTATTAATTTGTAATTTTATTAATAGACTGAGGAGATTTATAATGTCAGAGAGTATTCATAACAAATTAAAGCGGGTACGTAAACCGCGCGTTCATCTTACTTATGATGTGGAAACCAATGGTTCAGAGGTTAAGAAAGAGCTACCCTTTGTGACCGGTGTAATGGGCGACTACTCTGGAGATAATGCTGAAAATCGCAAATCGTTAAAAGAGCGTAAATTTGTACAAATTGATCGTGATAATTTCAATAATGTGATGGCTCAAATTAATCCAAAACTCAATTTACACGTTGAGAATACCCTCGCTGGAGATGGCAGTAAACTGGGTGTTGATCTCGATTTTAAGCATATGGATAATTTTTCTCCTGAGCAGATTGTCGAGCAGGTTGAGCCGTTAAAGCAGTTGATGGAGGCGCGCAATAAGCTGCGTGATTTGTTGAGTAAAGCGGATCGTTCGGAAGAGCTTGAAACACTTTTGGAGGATATCCTGAAGAGCACAGATAATGTTAGCGCAATTTCTGAGCAATTAAACTCTGGAGAAAACAAAGGGGATAACGACGAATGAGCACTGAAGTAGAGAGTACATTTGAGGGTGAAGTTGAGGAGCAATCGGTCAGTCTTTTACAGCAAGCCATCAGTGCGACTAAGCAAACTGCACCTTCTGAAGCACAAAATCTTATCGCCAACCTGACTGAACAGGTTCTGAAAGGAACAGTTAGCTGGGATCGTAACTTGACTCAAACGATCGCCAAAGCGGTTGCGGCTATCGATTTGGCCATGTCTAAACAGTTATCGGCTATTTTACATGAAGAAAAGTTTCAGAAGTTGGAGGGCTCTTGGCGCGGCCTAAATCATTTGGTGATGAACACTGAAACTGGATCGACCCTGAAAGTGCGGATGCTAAACCTGAGCAAACGCGAACTGTATCGAGATCTGGATAAAGCGGTAGAGTTTGATCAGAGCCAAACCTTTAAAAAAATCTATGAAGATGAATTTGGCACTGCTGGTGGCGAACCTTTTGGTTGTATGATTGGTGATTTTGAATTTACCAGCCACCCGGAAGATATTGAACTGTTGAGCAATATGTCCAATGTTGCAGCGGCTGGTTTTTGCCCATTTATTTCGGCGGCCGGTGCAGGTATGTTTGGATTTGATGATTTTACCGAACTGTCTAAGCCGCGTGATTTGGCTGGAATTTTTGAGTCCGGTGAATATATTAAGTGGCGCAGCTTTAGGGACAGTGAAGACGCTCGTTTTGTAACCTTGGTAATGCCGCGTACCTTGGCTCGAACGCCCTATGGTGCCAACACTAAACCAGTAGAATCCTTTAACTTCGAAGAATTTGAAGTGGACGAATCTGGTGTTTCACGTTCAGTTGAGCACGATAAGTATTGTTGGATGAATGCTTCTTATGTAATGGGTACAACCATGACAAGGGCATTTGCAGAAAATTCCTGGTGTACTGCGATTCGTGGTGCCGAGGGTGGTGGTAAAGTTGAAGGTTTGCCGACGCACTTATTCAAAAGTGATGATGGCGACGTGGATCAGAAGTGCCCAACAGAAATTGGAATTACTGATCGCCGGGAAGCGGAGTTGAGTGGACAGGGGTTTTTGCCGCTATGTCACTACAAGAATACCGACTATTCAGTATTTTTTGGTTCTCAGAGTGCCCAAAATCCAAAAAATTACGATAATCCAGACGCCACAGCTAACTCAGCTATTTCTGCGCGCCTACCTTATCTTATGGCGACGTCACGTATTGCACATTACCTGAAAGTGATGGCGCGAGATAAAGTTGGTACTTTTATGGCGGCCAATGATTGTGAGCGTTGGCTGAATAAATGGATTAGTCAGTACACCAATTCAAATCCAGACGCGAGCCCGGAAATGAAGGCAAAATATCCGCTTGCAGAAGCGCGGGTTGAAGTGAAGGAGATTCCCGGGCAACCAGGCTGTTATAGTGCAGTTGCTTATCTTAAGCCTTGGTTACAAATGGAGGAGTTGACTACCTCTATGCGCATGGTTGCCAATATTCCTACCACCGGGTAGAAGTTAAGGTCCGTCGTTGGCGGGCCTTAACTTCTGGTTCATAATTTACTTTTTATCTCAGGTTTTTTGTGTCAGATGTACTAACTGATCCTTTGCCCTATGATTTTGATACATTGTTGGCACCAGAGCTTCTGGCTGCCCAAAATAGGGAATTGAAATTTTTTTTAAACGAGTCAGATGCTCTCCTTGCTTTTAAGTATTGGCTGGAGAAGGTTTGCCCTTGTCCTAAGCCTAAGCAATTCACAGTGAGTCAGCTGTTGAGCCGGTTGATAGCAGAGTTGGATGAGTCAATTTCGGATCAGATTAACAGTATTTTGCATCACTCAAGATTTCAGAAGCTTGAAGCCAGCTGGCGTGGTTTATCGTTATTGGTGAATAATACACCTCATGCTGATAATATTAAAATAAAACTATTAGATGTTAACTGGAAAGACCTTACCAAAGACATACAAAAAGCGCCTGATTATGATCAGACAGGTCTTTTTCACTTATTGTACAATGTAGATTTTGGAAGCCCAGGGGGAGAGCCCTTTGGCTTACTTTTGGGGGATTACTATGTCTCTCATCAACCTTTTGCCGATCACCCTTACGACGATGTCTTTACCCTTCAGGGGATTGCGTATACGGCTGCAGCTGCTTTTGCGCCTTTTGTTTGTGCTGCCAGTCCGCAACTTTTTGGTTTGGATCAATATGATGATATTGCCAAGCCTATAGATTTTTCCGAAGTGTTTCGCCAAAAAGAATATATTCGTTGGTCGGCATTGAGAGATTTGGAGGATAGCCGGTTTGTCGCAGTTACCCTCCCTCAGATATTAATGCGAAAACCATATAACATAAAATTTTCCTGTGCTGGTGGACTGCGTTTTGCTGAGCAAGTAGCTTCGACAGACAATCAAAATTATTTGTGGGGAAATGCTTGCTTCGCACTGGGGGTAGTATTGCTGAGAGAGTTTAATGAGGTAGGTTGGTTTGCCCACATTAGGGGCGTTTCTCGCGATTCTATGGGGGGTGGGTTGGTATCACAATTGCCAGCTCTGGCGTATGGCCCGGATACCAAACCTAGCATGGTTCGCATGTCAACTTCTATTTTGATGACAGATGCGGTAGAGCGAAGCTTGAGTGAACTCGGTTTTGTTTGTCTTAGCCATTGTTATGATACACCTTTTAGCGCCTTTAATAGTGTACCCTCGCTACAGCGAGCTAAGCGTTTTACAACAAAAGCGGCTACGGCCAATGCCAGAATTAGTGCCATGCTGCAACAAATTCTCTGTGCTTCACGTTTTGCACATTACATCAAGGTCATGATACGCGATAAGGTCGGGGCTTATATAGATGCCAAAGACTGCGAGCGTCAACTGCAGCAATGGCTGCATCAGTATACGACAGGACGGGAAGATCTTTCATGGGAGATGCTGTCTCGTTATCCGTTACGCGAGGCGAGGGTGCAGGTGCTTGAAGAACCGGGAAAGCCTGGTAGTTATCAGAGTGTGATTCATCTTAAAACGCATTACACTGTAGATCATTTAGTTTCCGAATTAAAATTAACTACAGCTTTGGCGCAAGCTGGTATAAGAACGGTGTAGTAAGGATGGTAAAAGAAAAGCGCTTACTGAGTCCCGTACTTGATAGATTATTGGATAAATCTAACAATCTAGCTATTCATCAACCCCATCAAATACTCAAGCAATTACGCGAGAGTGTACGGCGCGACTTGGAGCACCTGTTTAATACAAGAATTTGCTGTGTGTCGGCCCCAGAGACACATACTTATTTGGAATGCTCAAATATTAATTTTGGGCTTCCTGATTTGTCGACCATTAACTTGGCCTCTATGGAAAGTCGCAAGCAGTTTTGCGGTGATATCCAAAAAGCGATTATGAATTTTGAGCCGCGCATTCGCTCCGTTAAGGTTACTATGCAAAAGCATCTGGACGTTGAAGATCCAAGTATTCATTTTCGAGTAGAAGCAATTTTACATGTAAATTCAGCGGCAGAGGTAATAGTGTTTGACTCTGCTTTGAATCCGATATCCAAGCTGGTAAATGTATCGGAGATTTTCTAATGAATGAAAAGTTGATTGATTTGTATGAGCGTGAAATGGCGTATATGCAGCAAACAGCGGATGAATTTTCCAAGCTGCATCCGGCGTCTGCCGCACGCTTGAAGCTAGATACCGATACAATTGATGATCCTTTGGTAGGGCGTTTATTTTCTGGCTTTGCGTATATGAATGCACGTATACAACAAAAGCTAAGCGATGAGTTTCCCGAGTTGACGGATGCCATGCTCGAGACGCTGTACCCGCATTACCTTCGGCCGATACCATCTTGTGCAATTATACAGTTTGAACCTGAACCGGATCTGGATAAGATTACAACAGTAGAAGCAGGTACCCTGCTTCAATCTGAAATTTTTCAGGGTCAAACCTGTCGATTTACCAGTTGTTACTCCGTCGATGTGTGCCCGTTTCAAGTGGAAGCTGTCAGTTTGATGCCGCGCCCATTTATTGCCCCTGGATGCAATGAATTTCAGAGCGCCAGTTCTGTTCTTAAGGTTTCATTAAAAACGCTAACGATAGGGTTAAAATTCTCGGAGATAAATCCGGAGCAATTACGATTTTTTCTGCGTGGCCAGTCTAGTCATATTAGTGCATTATATGATCTTCTTCTGAGTAAGTGTGTTCAATTGGTTGTAGCAAATGGTGAAGCGGATCCAAAGCCAACTTATTTTAATAGTGACGCTATCCAACAAGTGGGGTTGGAGGAGGGAGAAGGATTACTACCTTATCCAGATACAGCATTTATTGGTTATCGTTTGCTAACTGAATATTTCGCGTTTCCAGAAAAATTCTATTTTATTGATATAAAAAATCTACATTCAGCCATTAATGAGTCTTACAATGATACGTTAAATTTATATTTTTATCTATCGGAAAACCATAGCGAATTAGAAAAACCAATTGCGCCTAGTATGTTTGCTCTTGGCTGTACTCCGGTAGTAAACCTTTTCTCACAAACGGCGGACCCCATTCCACTTACACATACTGAATACAATTATCATGTGGTGCCAGATGCACGGCGTAATGAAGGCTTAGAGGTATATTCTATTGATCAAGTAGCAGCCGTTGATAGCAGTGGAAAAGCAGTTGAATACCGTCCATTTTACGGTATTCAACATAGTCAGCATTACGCTCAGCAGTCCGCTTATTGGTTCAGTCGTCGTCGTGATGTCGTAGAGGGTGAACATCGTAATGAACTGGCGACAGAGGTTGAGCTTTCTCTGGTTGATTTGGATTTTAATCCGCATAAAACCAGTGATCAAACACTGGAAGTCAAATTAACTTGCTGTAATCGTAATCTTGCTAAAAAATTACCAAGTAGCAATGGTCAACCTTATTTTGAGATGGTGGACGGCAGTGCCCCTGCCAAAAGAATTAGTTGCGTGGTACCCCCTACTGCAACTTTGCGACCGCCACACCATGAACGGGGCTACTGGCGATTAATTTCCCACTTGAATTTGAACCACTTGTCTTTGACGAAATCCGGTGGTTGTGAAGCTTTAAAAGAAATTTTTAGGCTTTATGACTTCCGGGATTCTAGTGGCACTAAGAATTTGATCGAATCCTTAATAAAATTGGAGACACGAGCGATTACTGCACCAATTCAGATTGATCATAATCTTGTTCTTTGTCGCGGCACTGAAGTAAAAATTGAATTGGATTCGATCATGCTCAATGGCGCCAGTAAACTGCTTTTTGCCAGTATTATTGAACGTTTTTTGGGTCTATACTGCTCCATAAATTCCTTTACCAGATTAATCGCCAGCGAGAACGGCAGAGATGGAGAGTTAAAGCGATGGCCACTTCGCGCTGGCGACAAAGCCTTACTGTAATTGAGCGCCTGTGCCGCGAGCCTTATGGATTCGAGTTTTTTCAGGCGGTTCGACTGCTTGAGCGCGCAGCTGCGTCGGAGCATCAAGTTAGTACATTTGGATTGGTTTCTGGAGCCAATCATTATTCCCGTGAACTGGTGTGCTTCAGCGCACAGACAAGTTTATCTTTTCCTGGCTCGGATATAGTACAGTTGCAACGGCACACGAGCCCAATCTTGGAGGAGAATAATCACCAGGAGGTGGCCCGCTGGCAAATGCAGGTTGGTTTTACTGGCCTTGCCGGAAGTCAAGGTGTAATGCCTTATTATTTGACTGAGGTGTTACTAAAAGAATTGCGGAAAAAAAATACTAGTTTGCGCGATTTTTTGGATTTATTTAACCATCGCCATATTTCATTATTTTATCAAGCATCCTACAAATACCAATTACCCGTTAACTACGAGCGCAATCAGGCGACCAAGAATCGAGAGTTCGATTTGTTTAGCCATGCATTATCTTCGTTAGTAGGATTGGGTAGTAGGGAGCTGCGCTATCGTATGCCGATTGCCGATGAGGCACTGTTGGGTATGGCGGGTCACCTCAGTCGACAACAGTGTTCGGTGACAGCCTTGAAGGGTATGATTCGGCACTATTTTGGTTTGGATGTAGTGATAGAGCAATTTCAAGGGCAGTGGGATGTTTTACCGGAAGATGTGCTTTGCCGTTTGCCAAGTGCGAGTAACCCCTCGGGTGTTAACAATTACCTCGGTGTGAGTACAGTGTTAGGGACGCGCTGTTTTCAGGCGCAAAATAAATTTCGTGTGATCATAAAGCCCATGGTTTATGAAGAGTTCATGGAGATTGCGCCAGGCACTGTTAAATTGGAAGCGTTAAAAGCTTTTATTCAGTTTAGCGCTGGTATAGAAATGGATTTTGAAATCTCTGTCACACTGCTAACCAGTCAGGTAGCGCCGGTGCAGTTGAGTAGCGCACATGCTCAGCAACCCCTGTTAGGTTGGAACAGTCATATGGTGAGCGCAGAGCACGGTGAGGACTGTGTGCATATTACTCTGAGTGCGGACCAGGAGTGCCTTGATGAGGCTCTGCCAGTAGCGTGACTGTAGCAATTTAAGAGGAGACTTAGGCCATGATAAATATCGATTTGAAACGTTTAGTGGATACCATGACGCCACATATGCGCAACTCGCTTGAGGGTGCAGCAGGGTTATGCTTATCTCAAAATCAATACAATGTAGAGCTAGAGCATTGGTTACTGAAATTACTCGATCAGTCTGATACCGATATCTATAATTTGTTAGAGAAGCATGAAGCCGATTCAGCTAAGCTGGCCAAGCAGCTCGCCAATACCATTACGCGCTTTAAGTCGGGTAGCAGTCGGCCAGCGGCCTTATCTCCCACCATCGTTGAAGCGGCCAAAAATACCTGGATGTTGGCTTCTATCGATTATGGCCATCGCGCGATTAGCTCTGGTCATTTACTAGCGGCGTTGTTACTTAATGAAACATCACGCCGTCAGCTTCAGGAATCTTGCCCTGAGCTGAAGAGTATCGCCGCAGAATCGCTAAGGGAAACTGCACGCGCAATGTTTGGCCACACGGGTGAATCGAATCACGTGAGCATCAGCTCGGCCGGGGGCGAGGGCGCTGAGGTGGCTGCGGCCGCGAGTAAGGCTCCGGCATTAGATAAGTATACTGTTAATCTAACGGAACGTGCGCGTAAGGGTGAAATAGACCCAGTTTTGGGTCGGGATGAAGAAATACGTCAATGCATCGATATTTTAATTCGGCGGCGGCAGAATAACCCGATTTTTACCGGTGAGGCCGGAGTGGGTAAGACGGCAGTGGTTGAAGGTTTTGCGCTACGTATCGTCGATGGCGCAGTGCCAGAATCGCTCAAAGGTGTTGCTGTTCGCACGTTGGACCTCGGATTGCTGCAGGCGGGTGCCAGCGTAAAGGGAGAGTTTGAAAATCGCTTGAAGTCGGTTATTGAAGAGGTGCGGGCTTCCCCCACGCCAATTATCTTGTTTATTGATGAAGCCCACACCATGATTGGTGCCGGTGGCAAAGAGGGTCAAGGTGATGCTGCCAACTTGCTTAAGCCAGCATTGGCACGTGGCGAATTGCGTACTATTGCCGCAACTACCTGGGCGGAATATAAAAAATATTTTGAGCGAGACCCGGCACTGACACGCCGTTTTCAAGTTGTGAAAATTGAAGAGCCGAGCGAAGCAAAAGCTATCGATATGATGCGGGGTATCGCCAATTCACTGGAAGCGCATCATCGGGTTCGCGTTCTCGATGAAGCAGTGGTTGCTTCGGTGAAATTGTCGCACCGCTATATCCCCGGTCGTCAATTACCGGATAAATCCGTCAGTTTGCTGGATACTGCCTGCGCCCGGGTAACTCTTGGCCAGTCGGCAACCCCCGGCGCCATTGAGGATTTAGAGCGTGGCATTGAGCGTATTCAATCTACTATGCAAACGCTACAACGTGAAAATGCCGCTAATGGCGCCCACGAAGAACAGTTGCAGGCTCTTGCTCAAGAGCTAAGTGAAATCGAACAACGCTTAGAGATTCTGCAGTACCAGTATGCACAGGAGCGTGAGTTGATAGTACCTATCCATCAGTTGCGTAGTCAGATAGATGAAATTTTTCAGCAGCAAGTAGATGGGGAAGATATTGATAGCGCTCAACTGTCAGAGCTCAAACTGGAATTGCAGTCGGTGCACACCCAGCTTGAGCAGGTACAGAAAGATACCCCGTTGATTCAGCCAGCGGTAGACGAGCAGGCAATTGCCGAAGTGGTTGCCAATTGGACGGGTATTCCGGTAGGCAAGATGGTTAGTGATGAAATTATTGCTGTACAGACGCTTGCCATGCGACTAAACCAGCGGGTTATAGGCCAAGGCCACGCCTTGGAAGCCGTGGCGCAAGCGATTCGCACTTCTCGTGCTGGCCTCACCGATCCTCGCAAGCCGGTAGGCGTATTTATGTTTTGCGGTACCAGTGGCGTTGGCAAAACTGAAACCGCCTTGGCGCTGGCCGACGAATTGTTTGGTGGTGAGCAGAATATAACCACTATCAATATGTCTGAGTTTAAGGAGGAACATAAAGTTTCCATGCTGTTAGGATCGCCCCCTGGTTATGTAGGCTATGGAGAAGGTGGTGTGCTTACAGAAGCCGCCCGCCGTAAGCCATATTCGGTGATTCTACTGGATGAAATGGATAAAGCGCACTCAGGTGTGCAGGATATTTTCTACAGTCTATTCGATAAGGGGACCATAAAAGATGGTGAAGGGCGAGATATTGACTTCAAAAATACCCTTATTATTATGACCTCTAATGCTGGTGAAGGCGCTATTCGTGCAATTTTCAACCAAGAAGCAGAAAAGCCAGAACCGGAAGTATTGTTAGACAATATTCGCCCCCAGTTGCTGCAACACTTTAAGCCTGCATTTCTCGGCCGTACTAGTGTGATTGCATTTTATCCTCTGGATGATGAGAGCATGGTAGAAATTTGTAAAATCAATATGCAGCGCATTGCACAGAGGGTACAAAGCCACTATGGCGCAAAGTTCACTTATGACGAAGATGTGTTGATCAATATTGTTGCGCGTTGTCAGGAAGCAGATACCGGAGCACGCAATATTGAAGTGATTCTTAATAGAACTTTACTGCCATCGCTAGCCAGTGAATGTCTCAATAAACTGGCACAGGGGGAAAAGGTTGCAGCGATACATGTGGGAGCGGTGGAAAGTGGAGAATTCATTTATCAGGTTAGTTGAAGCTAACCGATAGACAGCTTACGTTGAATTTTCTTTGAGAGGTTGCTTTGGGCTCCTAGCGCCTTTCTTAAAGATGCCACTGTAGATGTGCCTATTTAAAGGTGTTGGCTGATGATTCGATCTCCCGGCGTATACACAATAGAAAAAGCCGGGGCATTACTTAGGCGGATGGCTTTCGGTTAGGGTGACATCATTGAGTGCAAAGAGAATCCGTGTAATGGCGTGTAATAGGCAAATGATTGACTTCAATGCGGGTTTTTGAGAAGGTCTCTGAAGGGTATAATATCAGCGCGGCGTGCTTTGCCAAGTAATAAACCGTACTAACAAAGAGCGCCACATAGCAGACACTTTATTGTGGCGTTCTTTGATAAACGTATAGAAGTTAATAATCTCCAAGCTTCTATAACCTCTGAAATTCCGTGAAATAGAGGCGTGTAAAACTTCCATAAATTCCTTGACAACATAAAATTATGCAGATAGGCGTAGCGCGAAACTGCGATACATTAGGGTGCTCTACTTATGGAAACTTACCCGCTTGAGACGGGGGGCTATATCGCTGGAAAGTCATATTTAAGGTAGTAAGTATTGCCCGTGCCGCTTACAACATGATGTTATTTATTTGTACACTTATTACGTTTGAGAATTTATTTTATTTGTAGTTGATGGCATTGAATTAGATAAACACGTAAATTATTAGAGTTTTTTCTGGGTAAGATACTGCTCAGGTAATAACTTGTTAATTTGGAAGGCTGTTCACAGCCAGCACATTGATGTTTCCTTAAAATATGTTGTTTAACTATTTATTTCATCAAAGTTTACAAGGACTTGAGCCTCGGTATGTTTATTCAATATAAAAATCCGTTATCTGTCGTTATCACTGCTTGTGCGGGTTTGGCACTGCTGGCGCCTATCAATGAAGTTTCTGCGCAAGATAATGGATCTATTGAGAGAGAGAAAGAAAAATCAACAGAGACTAGGAGCCAGGACACTGGATCAACTTTTCGCAATAAAGTACGTGCTGCTTTTGATCAAGACACACCAACGATTGGCGAAACCGATGTAACTGAGGAGTTTTTAACCCGTACCCATGGCGCTGATAATTTCAATCTTGATACGACTATTCCAGAACAAGCTTTTCGTGACGACGGCCCTCGAATTCTACTGAAAAAAATTCGTTTTCATCGTTTAAAAGAATATCCAGAATATGGTATTGAGCGAGAAACAATCGAACAACTGGCAGAAAAGCTACGTGTTCAATTTATGAAAGAAGACCAGTTGCTTGCCAGCGGCTATTCTACGGAGAACCTGGTAGAGCTGGCTGCCCTGCTAGAGAGCATCAATGCGCAGGCTAATCCTAGCGGAATAGGGGTACAACAAGTAGAGGAGCTAGTTCACGTTATTGAACAGCAAAATGCTGAACGCGGAGTGAGCTATGCCGACCTGGAAGAAATTGCTGCAGCATTAACTAGCTATTATCGTAACCAGGGGCTATTTCTTGCACAGGTACAAATCCCAGCGCAGGAAGTTAAAGATGGTGAGGTTACTTTAACGGTACAAGAGGGCCTGCTGGGACAGGTGGCGGTAGAGGGCAACAATAAATACTCTGATGAAATTTTAGCCTCCACATTTGATGACCAGTTAGGAAAGCTGGTTAGCCATACCAAAGTGGAGGAAGGGCTATATATCCTCAATGATTTCCCTAGCTTAAATGCTACGGGTTATTTTAGCGCTGGTGATAACCCAGGGGAAACTAGGTTAAATATTAAGGTGAACGATGAGCAGTCTTGGCGTTCGGCAGTTCGCATTGATAACCACGGTTCTGCTTTTACCGGTGATCAGCGTGTGTATACCACTATAAACTGGTTAAACCCAACGGGTATTGGTGATGCTATAGCCGTCAGTTACCTTAAATCGAGTAACGTGGACCAATTAGATGGAGATTTTGGTTCAGATCTCGGACAGCTTCGTTACAGTTTGCCAGTTTTTGGTGCGCGCACAAGGCTGCAGTTTTCTGCCGACCATAATACCTTCCTGATTCAAGATCAGAAATCTCCCAATAGCCTTTTTAACGCGTTGGATATAGGTGGTGTAAATAAAAGCTATGCATTATCACTGGAGCATAAATTTAAGCGCTCGAGAAACCTAAATATCAGCGGAACTTTTGGCTTAACCGATAAAAAAGCGGAAAGCGATACAAACATTAGCGCTTTATCTGGTAGCCGTCTCCAGTCTAATGATCATGTATATGGCGGAGAACTTGGCTTTTATCTCGATCACCTGTCGAGGGGTACTGTGCCAATGCTGAATATCATTAATGCCAATTTCCAGTATGGTGAGTATCAAAATGTAAATAATGCTCAGCGTGATCTGATGGAAGAAGATTGGTTTACAAAAGCTTCTATTAATACCAGCTCACTTTTTTTTGTGCCGATACCTTTTTCCGAAACTTCTTCTCGTTTCATTGTTAAAAGCCGTTTTCAATATAGTGGCCAAATCTTGCCTGCGTTTGAGCAATTTTCGCTCGGCGGCGCCAATGGTGTGCGAGGTTTTGACATACGTGATTTTTCCGCAGATGTTACCGGGCTATTGAGTACAGAATGGTACCTCAATTTTCCAGTTATACTTAATCCAACGATTTTTGGTAGCCAGCTCAACGATATAATGCAAGTGGCTATTATTGCGGATGCGGGCTATGGCAAGCTTAATTATCAAATTAAAAATGAAAAAACCTCCTGGACATCTTTGTCGAGTGCGGGATTGTTATTTAAATTAAGCTGGAAAGAAGCCTTTGCCAGCCAGATTTCTGTGGCTTGGCCGACCATGTCTAAGGGTACTGTTGAAGGGATCGGTGAAAGCTCAAATAGCCCAGTTATTTATGCGGATTTTTCATTTTTCTTTCATTGATTTAAATAGTTTATTCAAGAACCTTAATGCTTAAAAGGCGGCAGTTGCAGCCTAAAGGATTGCAGTATGAATTTTAAAAAAAATACTCTAAAGCTAAAAAAATTAACTTCGGCAATTAAGCTCTACCACTTAGCTTGCGCCGGTCTGATTGCGGGGCAACTGGCTGCACCAGTGGCATATGCAGGCCCCAAAGGAGGCCATGTTAGAGGTGGTGATGGCTCTATATTTGGAGATGGTTCTGCGCAAGTTACAGTAGACCAATTAAGTCAATTTCTTGCTATAGATTGGGACTCTTTCAATCTCGGAAGCGAAGAAAAAATTAACTTTAAACAGGGATTCGGTGATAACTCTATAGCGCTTAATCGTGTTATCGGCAATGATCTGAGTACAATTGCCGGTGAAATGAATGCCAATGGACATGTTGTACTGGTTAACCCCAATGGGGTGATATTTGCCAGTGGTTCCTCTATTAACGTGGGGGCGCTAACGGCCTCGACTTTGGATATTGACCCAGAAAGTTTTATAAGCGCTGCCAATGCTGCAGAGAATGGGAATTTTGAATTCACGTTAGGTAATTATTTCAAAGATAATACAGCATCAGGTTCATCTTATGTGGTGAATCATGGAAATATAACCGCGTCTGGGAGTGTATCACTCATTGGTAACCAAGTCATCAATACAGGCATGATTAAAGCCAATTTAGTGCATCTTACTGCGGCCGATAAGGCGGTGTTAACGTTTGATGATGAGGGGCTTATCGGTGTTGAAATTACTGAAGAAGTTAAAAGCAATCCAAAATATGAAGGGTTTGAAGATGCCGTATACAATGCTGGTAAGATTGAAGGGCAGCAGATTTTTATGGAAGCCAGAGTTGCCGATGATTTATTTAAGTATGCGGTAAATAATGATGGTGGCACGGTTATAGCCAATGGTATTGAGGAAAAAGATGGCAAGATCATGTTGGTTGGCAGTGGGGGCTCGGTAGCTAACAGTGGGGAGCTTACGGCAAGCGGTGGTGAAATAAATATTTCTAGTGATGCCGATATAAAATTAGGTAATAAATCAGAAATTGAAACTGATAACTTAGAGATGTTAGCTGGTGGTTCCTTTAAGAATGAAGGTACAATTGAAGTTGATCAATTAAATTTGAAAGTCGGGGTTAATGGTCAAAATACAGATAATGTTTTAGGGAATATTACAGCGAGAAGTGGCCGAATTAAAGGGGGAATAGGCAGTGATAAATTCACCTTGGGTGATGAGCAGGATCAGTTGGAGATCTTTGGACATAAAACAGTTACTCTTAAGAATGAAAATATTTCCTTAACCTTCAACGAAGTGGAAAGCGTAAACACAGGGGGAGGTACCGATAGTGTCATTGGTGCCGATAAAATGGATTGGCTATTGGGCGGTAATGGTACAGCTATAAATAGTGGTATTAGATTCTCTGGTGCAGAAGAGTTC
>JAHZJJ010000104.1 GCA_022600975.1 Gammaproteobacteria bacterium | reverse complement strand
TGCTCGTCTACCAGCTGTTCTACCAGCTTGTCTCCGAGGCCCTCAATGTCCATCGCCTTACGCGATGCGTAATGCTTAATCGCTTCTTTGCGTTGAGCTGCGCAAATCAAGCCGCCGCTGCAACGGGCCACCGCTTCACCAGGAGTGGATTCAACAGGCGAATCGCATACTGGGCAGCGCTGCGGAAATACAATCTCTGTGGCATTTTTCGGCCGGCGACTGGCCACTACAGAGACCACCTGGGGAATGACATCACCGGCACGCCGCACAACTACCATATCTCCAATCATCACCCCCAAACGAGCAATTTCATCTCGGTTGTGCAAGGTGGCATTGGAAACCGTGACCCCACCGACAAATACTGGCTTGAGCCGCGCTACCGGGGTCACGGCTCCGGTGCGCCCCAATTGAAATTCAACATCCACAAGCTCCGTCATTTCCTCTTCGGCCGGAAACTTGTAGGCCAATGCCCATCGCGGTGCGCGGGCAACAAAACCCAACCGCTTCTGTAACGCAATAGCATTTACCTTAAACACAATGCCGTCAATTTCGTAGGATAACGATGAGCGTGTTGTGGCCATTTTCCGATAGTAGTCGATACACATTTCTATATTTTTTGCGCAATACATCTCGCGATTAATACGAAACCCCCAACAATGCAGCTGCTCGAGAATCTTTATATGCTCCGCTGGTAAGTGACCGCCCTCAACGCGGCCGACGCTGTAAACACACAGCTCCAGTGGACGCTTGGCGGTAATACGCGCATCCAATTGACGCAGGCTGCCAGCAGCAGCATTGCGTGGATTGACAAATACTTTTTGTTCGCTGGCGTGGGCTTGTTGGTTCAAAGCTGCAAAACCCGCCTTGGGCATATAAATTTCACCGCGCACTTCCAGCACTGGCGGCACATCAATGGCCAGTAATCGCAAAGGTACCGAATGGATCGTGCGCACATTTTGAGTAATATCCTCGCCCACATTGCCATCGCCGCGGGTTGCTGCACGCTCCAATACCCCATGGCGATAGAGAAGACTGACTGCAATTCCGTCCAGTTTGGGTTCACAGGCATATTCCAGCGGCCGCTCGATATTAAGCCGCTCGCGCACCCTGCGGTCAAATTCGCGCAATTCTTCATCATTGAAAGCATTATCCAGCGACAACATTGGCAACTCGTGCCGCACCTGGGTAAATGCTGTCAATGGCTCCGCACCCACCCGCTGAGTTGGAGAGTCAACGCTCATTAGCTGGGGATATTGCGCCTCCAATACTTGTAGCTCCCGCAGGCAACGGTCGTATTCGACATCCGGTAAATCCGGTGCATCCTGTACATAATACTGATAATTAGCACGATTGAGGATTTTATGTAATTCCTGTGCTCGGGCATGAGCTTCCGCAGGCATGCTTTGCTTAACCATTTGCGCTCTATAAAAAAATTCAGAAATGACGAAGCATAGACCGAGGATAATGATCTATGCAAAGGGTTGTAACTGACGTAATTACGCCTGGGCTTTGGCTAAAGCTTTGCGACGCTGGTGCTCCATAACCCGCTGGCGATAATGCTCGGCAGTTTGTGCAGTAAATACACTACGATTTTCATCTTTGAGTTCACCACCCAGCTGTTCGGCAATTCTCCAGGCCGTGGCGAACAGATTGTCGAGCGCTTTTAATGCACCACCATCTGCCACCGGTAAGGTCAAAAATAGGCTCACCCCCCGGGTGGTAAAATCTTCCATCTGCGCTAAGTCAAAGGTACCAGGCACTACAATATTTGCCAAACTGAACACTACCGGTCCCTCGTCAGCCCCGTCGCGGTAAAAATGAAAAATATCCATCTCACCAAAACGTAATTTACTGGAAAGGAATACCCGCAGTAAATCGTTACCCTCAAACAAGTTACCCGTTGGCGCCACAATATTGAGAACTAATAGTTCATCAACTTGCCGCTCCTGAGATAAAGGGGGCTGTTGCGCTTTGTTCACCGCCGACGTGTCTAATGGATGGCTAAAATTGCCATCCGGGCGCGCACTGGGCACCGCTTCCATATCTGAATGCGTAGTAGTTTGGGGTTTCTGTGTTGCCACTGTGGTTTCTAGTGACTCAATACTCATAGGTGCTCCCACTGTGGGCTCCTGCCGCTCCTCCGATACTGAGTTCATCAGCGTGGGAAGCTGTTGCTCCAAATCCAGTGGTTTCTGTTTCGCTATTTGAGTCGATTCAACACTCAGCACTGTTTGATCGGGTGTTTTTATCTCGCCCTTAACTAAATGGTTAACCGTTGCATCAATATCGAAGTTATCCTCTTCCCGCTTGGGATTACTGCCCGCCAAAGTTTTGCGCGAAGAATAAAAGTTTTGCTGCACCTGACGATTGACCTTGGAAACCGCCTCAGCTTTACGACGCTCCACAACCCGCACACTACCAGATAGTTCTTGAGACTGACTGAGCGTATTGGGGCCAATGAAATCCATCTCCGGTTGCTTTCGCACTACTTCCTCTACAGACCGCTGTTCGTGCACCGTATTGGTTTGCATTAGAGGCTCATGAGCTACTGTGCTCTGTTCAGGGTCCATCACCCGCGATGGAGAAACAATTTCACCGCTGCTCTCTGTCGCCACACGAGATTTATTCCTAACAGGTATAGACAAATTTTTTATCGTTTTACGATGCTTCAGATATGCGCGACGAACGCCATCCAATATGACTACAAGCAACAGTAGCACCAGTAAATGAATCAGCCAATTGTCCACAATATTACTTCTCCCTTAATTATGCCGAAGCTAGCTCGGCCGCCTCTTCCACATCTACCGATACTAGGCGCGAGACACCCGGTTCATGCATGGTGACACCAAGCAGTTGATTTGCCATCTCCATTGCGATTTTATTATGCGTAATATAGATGAATTGTACCTGTTCGGACATTTCTTGGACCATACGCGCATAACGGCCCACATTGGCATCATCCAGCGGCGCATCGACTTCGTCCAGCATACAAAAAGGCGCTGGATTCAAACGGAAGATAGAAAATACTAGCGCAATTGCCGTGAGTGCTTTTTCACCACCAGAGAGCAGGTGAATTGTACTATTGCGCTTACCGGGTGGCTGGGCCATGATCGCAATACCAGTATCGAGCAGATCTTCTCCTGTCAACTCCAGATAGGCTCGGCCACCACCGAAGACTTTGGGGAAAAGCTCCTGAAGCCCACTATTTACCTCATCGAAGGTCTCTTTAAAGCGATTGCGGGTTTCCCGATCAATTTTGCGAATCGCATTTTCCAGTGTATCCAGCGCACTCAAAAGATCCTCATACTGACTATCCAGATAATTTTTACGCTCCGCTTCCTGCTGGTACTCATCAATTGCCGCTAAGTTAATAGCCCCAAGACGAGAGATATGCGTGGCCACCTGCTCTATGTTTCCCTGTAAGCTATCGATAGTCAACGCTTCGGGAAGCGCCTGCAATAACTGCTGTAAATCGCTATCGGCTTCGCGCAACTGTTCGATTAAACCATTACGCTGCACTTCGAGAGTCTGTGCCTCCAAGCGCTGCTGTTCAAGCTGTGCGCGCACTCCCTGCAGTGCTGATTCCGCCTTATGGCGCTCCTGCTCCTGAAGCCGCAGGTCATTTTCAACTTCTTCTAGTTTTGTTCGCACATCCCTCAGCTCGGCTTCCACAGCCACACGCTGTGCGAGCTTTTGCTCCAGTTCAGCGTGAAAATCCTGTGCCGGGTCCTCGACGTTCTCCAATTGATCCTGCAATACCTCATGGCGGCTTTGCAGCCGCTCTAGCTGCTCTTCGAGCACTTTCAGTGTGCGCTGCAGCGAAACCATTTGCGTGCGCACAGACTGCTCCCGCAACGCCAGTTCATGCAACCGATCCTTATCCTCCCGAGCCCGTTGGCGCGCGCCATCCAACGATTCGCGCAGATCTTCGCGATGAGCTTGCAGCAGCTCACGGCGATCGCTGTCCGCACTCATAGCCTCTAGAGCCTGCTGCAACACCAGTCGCGCCTCGCCAATAGAGGCCACCTCCAGCGCCAGCTGTTGATGTACTTCCGCAGTTTCTTGTTCAATATGCTTACGCCTTGCGCGCTGTTGCTCAAGGCGTGCGTGCTTAGCCGACAATTGATTGCGTAAATCTCCCGCACGACGGCTTACTTGTTCAACTTCACTGCGCTCACGTTCAATAGCACTTTCCAAGTCTGCAATCTTCGTGCGCAGGGATTGACGCTGCTCTGCCCGGGCATCGATTTGCTGTTCGCAATCGTCCAGGAACTCAGTGAGCTCTGCAAGCTCATACTTGCGTGCCAAAACCCCGACTTCCGTCGCCCTACCGCCTCGAACCCGCAACCAATTGGGACCGATCCACAAGCCGTCGCGGGTAACAATGGACTGCGATGGCTGTAATTGTGCGCGTAGAATCAATGCCGCCGGTAAATTTTCTGCGGTATAAATACCGTCAATTAGGCCGACAACAACGCCTGGCCCCTCCACAACCTGACTCAAAGGCGACAAGCTACTATCAATGGCAACCCTCTTGACTGGCTGCTGATCGAGCAATGTCAGTGGTCCGCCGGTGAGGTCATTGAGGCATGCACTGAGAGTATCGAGCTGCTCAACACACAGCGCCTGCAACTGGCTCCCCAGTACGGTTTCTACCGCGGTTTCCCAGCCGGTCTGCACCTGCAACTGATCGGCCAAACGTGGCTGATTCTGTAAATTCTGCTGCTGCAACCAATTGGTCACAGACTCACCCTGCCCCAGTGCGGCCTGCTGTAGCGCCTCGAGGGAGGCCTCACGACCGCGGCCAGTCTGCAATTGCAGACGCAATTGATCCAGCTCCGTGCCCAGCACATCTTCTTGGCGCCGCTGAGCGGCCAGTTGCTCTACTTGAGCAGTTAGCGATTCACGCAGTGTCTCATGTTGCAGCTCAAGTTCTGCCAGTGTCTCACTTTGCAACTGCAATGCACCGTCATCGCTGTTGGCGGTCAACTCGGCATACTCACTCTGCAGCTTGTTGACCCGCTCCTGTAAGCGCTCAGCAGAAGTTTCCAAGTGTTGAATGCGCGACTGCTGTACCTCGGCCTTTTGACGCGAATTAGAAGCATCCTGATTAAAATCATCCCACTCGCTCTGCCAGGCGCGCATCAACTCCTCCGCCGACAGTAACAACTGCGAAGACTCTTCTTCTGCAGCCTGAACTAATTCCAGTTCCGGAGCTATAGTTTTGAGCTCAGTTTCAAACTGAAGAGCTTGCTCTCGATCTGCAATCAGCAGTACTTGAGAATCCCGCACTTCCTGTTCAGTACGTTGCAAGTCGGCCTGTAATTGTGAATTGCGCTCGCGCAGATGTGTAATATTCTGCTCCAGGCGCGCAATATCCGTGCCCACCCCATAAAAGCGGCCCTGCACCTCATTAAAATTATCCGACAACTCATGGTAACTTACCCGCTGTTGTTCAATACTGGTGTCACAACGTACCTGGCGTGTCACCAGTTCTTCCACCGCCAATTCCAGCTCACTGACCTGCTGCTTTTTATGGTCGGACTGTTGCTGGAGTTCGCGAAACCTGAGCGCCAACAGCTGCGCTTTAAAATTGCGCTCCTGCTGTTTGAGGTCGCGATATTTTTCGGCCGCTACAGCCTGACGCTCCAGGCGTGCCAACTGACGCTCTAATTCTTCACGAATATCCGTAAGCCGCTCAAGATTCTCTCTGGTGCGGCGCATACGATTTTCAGTGTCGCGTCGACGCTCCTTGTATTTGGAAATACCCGCAGCCTCTTCGATAAATACCCGCAACTCTTCCGGTTTGGCTTCGATCAACTTAGAGATCATGCCCTGTTCAATAATGGCGTAGCTGCGCGGGCCCAAACCAGTGCCCAAAAATAGATCGGTGACATCGCGGCGTCTACATTTGTCGCCATTGAGATAGTAGTTATTCTGACTGTCACGGGTTACCTTGCGTTTGATCGAAACTTCAGCAAAAGCCCCATAAGCTCCACCCAGCTTACCCTCGCTGTTATCGAATACCAGCTCGATGGACGCCTGGCCCACAGGCTTGCGCCCCCCCGAACCGTTAAAAATAACGTCCGTCATCGCTTCGCCGCGCAGATTCTTAGCGGATGATTCACCCATAACCCAACGTACGGCATCGATAATATTCGATTTGCCACAGCCATTCGGTCCCACAACCGCACTCAGGTTTGAGGGAAAAAAGACACTGGTGGGATCAACAAAAGATTTAAACCCCGCCAACTTGATACATTTCAGACGCATGTAATTTGCAACTCAATCATTTTTTTACGCTTAAGCTCTAGCAAACATCAATTGTACTCTGCTCTAACAGAGCTTCCAGGGCTATTTGTTAATTCAACTTAGGCTAATTACATCGCTTAATATCACAGCTGTCGATCAATAATGATTTCAACAGGTTTGCCCCACTGCGCCCGCACAAACGGCGCGACCTCACCTTGCCAATCTCCCGCCGTCGGTCGCACATCGCCGTGCACCGCCAAACGTGCCACCAATTGCACGCTATCCACACTTTTCAGGTTGTACCCCGGCACCATCGCTCGGGACTCATTGAGCACAACCCGAGCTGGCAGTTCTGCAGCCGTTAATCGTACTATGGCCAGAGGCATGGGGCTATCGGAACTACGCGCGTAAACAAAGACTGGAGTTTCTGCCGCGGCACTCACTGCTTCAGCCAGTGTTACCTGCACTTCAATTGTATTGCCGGTGGCCTTTTCAGGCTTCACATTTGACGCCTGGCCCCCAGTGAATAATTCAACCTCAGGAGCGGCGGTGGCGAGCCCCGTATCGCCTCTCAGCTGGGCCAATCCCTCCTCGGCTCGCGCTACACCTGCAGACAGGGCCTGGATCGCCGACGAACTGGTCGGCTGCTGGGCCAGGGCACGCAGCCAGAAATCGCGCGCATCGGCGTAGCGTTTATCATTAAACGCCGCTATCCCGGCCAGCCCAAGTGCAATACTATTTTCTGGCTCACGCTCAAACACGGCGTCAATCTGATCGCGCACTTCTACGGTCATCTGTGCGCCTGCAGCAAAAAACAATGCCTGGGCCAATTCGGCACGCACATTGGTCGCCCCCGGATCACGAGCAATAATATATTGGTACTCGTTCACCGCAGCACCTAAGTCACCCTCATTTAGCAGTCGCTGAGCCAAAACATAACGGCTCGTAAGATCCTGTGGGCTTAAGCGTACCCGTGCGCGTAACGCTGCAGTAATTTTGCTTTCAACCACTTGGCTGGCATTACCTTGCTGGCTGGCGGCGATAAGCTGTTGTAGTGCTACATCTTCATGGGCGCCCCGATAAAAATAAAGTGCTGCTGCCAAAAGCGGCAGCGCCAGAGCAAGACCAATTAGAAATCCACGCCCGCCGCGGCGCTCTGCTTGCAGCTGAAAGGACTGGCCATCCCCCGACAACAGATTACGTGCTAACTCGGCCTGCAATGCCCGATACTGTGCAATACCCACTGCGCCACTGGTGCGTACAGCCTCCAGCTCCTCCAGATGCTCACGATAAAGCGCAGCCTGTGCCGACTGGATCGCCAATACAGGCGCCTTATGATGACGCTTGCGCACCAATGGCCACAATACAAACACCATCAACGGCAGCAGTAATAGCGTAGATAACAGCCAAAATTCAATCATGCTTTTTAGGCTCACTCACCCTATTTGTGTCCGCCCCGTTTTCTCTCAGTAGCTGCTGCAGCCTTATGCGCTCCTCTGCGGTTAGTGCTTCTGCTGAGGTTGCAACGCTGCCGCCACGCGCGCGCATCACAACCAATATCAGCACCAGCAACCCCACAGCGGCAAAAAAACCTGGTGCCAACCACAACACCAGAGTGTTACGCTGAAATGGCGGCCTATAAAGCACAAAGTCACCGAATCTTGCAACCAGGTGATCGTGGATTTCCCGATCACTCAGCCCCTCTTCAAGCAATCGGCGAACCTCGCGGCGTAAATCCATCGCCACCGGAGAATCTGACCCTGCCAGGTTTTGGTTCTGGCATTTGGGGCAGCGCAGCTCTTCAATCAACCCTTGATAACGCCGCTGTAGATCTGTAGTCGACAGATTTTCCACTTCCACAGAACTGGCGAAGCTCACAGTGGGCAGATAAAAGCCACTCAGTAATAGCAGCACAATGCCGCAGCAAGACTGTATAAATTTGACTTTTTTGACTTTAAGGCGCTTGCTCACAAGGCGCTCTCCGGTGGGGAAACTGCGAGATTATAACAGTGCTTAAGCGCCCAGGCACCTCTAGCCTAGCCCCGACCTCAGCACTTAAGCTATTGAAAGACAAATATTTTTCACTTAAATCATTGACGTGTAAAAAAATATCATTAAGATACCCAACTCTTGACCGAGGGTGGTTAGCTCAGTTGGGAGAGCGACGGCCTTACAAGCCGTAGGTCACAGGTTCGACCCCTGTACCACCCACCAGTCTTGACTGCAAAAATTGCGGACCGGTAGTTCAGTTGGTTAGAATGCCGGCCTGTCACGCCGGAGGTCGCGGGTTCGAGTCCCGTCCGGTCCGCCATTTATTTGCTTTTACTAAAATAATTACACTCAAAATTGAACCACTCTGTAAAAGCTATAATTCGGCTGTTGATTTCCAGCTATTGAATACATTTTATTTAAATTTTATCGGCCCTGCGATATTAATGCACTTTTCTGCCGCCACTCATAGCTTTTTGACAAAGGAATCCAATCTGAATTGGTGGCCGGAGTCCGAGGCTGCTCAATATAGCACAAATTTCAGTCCGGCCGCCTACGAGGATAAGCTCTTCTCCCTGCTGGATATCGACCTCCCAGTAACTCTGACGACCGCAGTCGTTAAACGCAAAGCGGAATTTCTCGCTGGCCGCTACTGTGCAAAGCGCGCTTTAGCCACACTGGGTGGAGCCACCGCAACAGTTGCTATTGGGGAGAACCGAAACCCTATTTGGCCGGCAAGCACGATTGGTTCTATCAGCCATAACAACACTAAAGCCGTTGCCCTCGTCGACAGAAACTCCACCACTTTCGCGCTGGGCGTAGATATTGAGCACAAGATTCAAGAGCAATTGGTCTGGAAACTGAAAGACCAGGTGTTAAATAAAGCTGAAAAAAAGTGGCTCAAGCACAAGTATCTCGCACCAACAGAAACTTTTACATTAATTTTTTCAGCTAAAGAAAGCCTTTTTAAGGCCCTTTATCCCAGCGTTAACCAGTATTTTGGCTTTGACGCGGCAACCGCCATTGCTTTTGATACCAATAGCCAAACTATTCATCTAAAACTAAATAGACAGTTGGGAAAAATTTGGCCCTATGGCACCATTATTAAAGTGCGATATAAAAAATTGGAGGCGGACATCCTAGCCACTTATGTGCGCATTAATAGCCATGAACTGACCTAATTCTCCCAAAACTCAATGAAATATTTTGAAACTAAGAAAAATTTAACCTTCAGATTGAGGGCTAGATAGTTACCAGCTTTAGCCGTATTTAGTGGGGTTTTCAGTCTTTGATACTAACCTATCAACCCTAGTCGGAAGCTGTTCCGTTTAGATCATCTGGAATGTGCACTCTAAGCACTGGTGAAGCCTCGCCTTCGGACACATAGACAAAACTATTTTGATCATACCAAGCGACGGCCTCCTGCTGCGCGAGCAAGTATAGCGGCAGTTTTTCGGGAGCCTCAGTCAACACCGTTTCGAACCCTTGGCCTGCTTGCCTCTTGTAAATATAAGCATGGCGATACGTCATTACAATCAATTTGTCATACTGAATATCCATCGCTGTTGGCTGTGAAGAATAAGCCCCGAGAGAGTGCTGCCGAGCCTCGTTATCTGGTTGCGGTAACCGCGACAACTCCGCCACTTTAACGGCCAGTTCAGACTCTGAATTTACCGCGCTTTTATCGGGTATCGACAGCGTGAATGCTTCGGCCGGCACCCTCCGCTTACTGAGAATCAACATTTGCTTAAGCGCGGCATCATAGGCAATCGATTCGCTATCTCTGGGCCCCCCAGGGTATTGAAATGTCTGTAGATAGGCAACTTCTGCCGTTGATACCTCTGGCGAGGGTTCCTCCAACCAGATCAAACGCACGGCTTTACGCACAGCACGATTATCACCGATATCGGCAATAACCAACCAATATCGCCCATGCTGCTCAACCAATGCCAAGTCTTCCCAGTCTATATTGGTGGTGTTAACACCAATGGCACTGATTTAAGGCGTAACTTGTTGAAAAATAAAAGAACTACTTGTAAGGTCAACCAGCGATATAAAGACAAAAATTGTTAAAAATTTTCTTCTAGGCAAGCCATGAACCAAAGTAGTCAAGAGTTTCAGTCC
>JAHZJJ010000103.1 GCA_022600975.1 Gammaproteobacteria bacterium | reverse complement strand
TTGCTGTGCAGTCATTGTTGATTCCTGTGACGTTTCAGGCGGATAAGCTGGATGTAGTCACAGTAGAGGAAAATCAGAACATATTGCTTGAGCTGGGGTTTGAGATGGCGGTGTTGTCACCAACGACGCTGGCTGTTCGTGCTGTACCCAGTGCATTGCAACATGCTGATCTGACCAAACTCGCACAGGATGTATTAAGAGAAATTCGTGATTATGGTGCGAGCCAAGTCCTGACGGGTAGGCGAAATGAGTTGTTAGCGACTATGGCTTGTCATGGTGCGGTTCGAGCGAACCGTATTTTAACCATTCCCGAGATGAATGCATTACTACGCGAAATGGAAGTGACAGAGCGTTCTGGTCAGTGTAATCATGGTCGCCCCACATGGTTTGCAATGAGTCTTGCAGAATTAGACAAGATGTTTATGCGAGGTAAGTAGTGCAGCGCCGTGAAGCGATAGTAGCTAACTTCAAAAGGGCGGGTAATTTCCATTAACCCGCCCTTTTTGGTCCGAATAGGCTATTTCTTGCTTTGTAATTTAAGTGTGATAAATGTTGTGATATCACCACGTCGAATCAGTAAGGCAATATTGCGGCCTTTTTTTACTTTTTTGAGTAAACGATTAAATTGTTCAATACTGGTGATATCTTGGTTATTAAACCCAAGAATGACATCGCCAACGCGGATACCTGCATCACTGGCCGCACCTTGACGAATATCTTCGACTAATAATCCACCGGTGACATCCAGTTGTTTTTTCTGACGGTCTGTTAGTTCGCTGACTGCTAATCCAAGGCGGTTAGATTCATCTGGTTTCTTTTTTGACCGTTTGCTGACTGTTCTTGGTTCTTCAGACGGCATTTCTCCGACTTTGATCTTGATCGTCTTAATCGTTTCGTTGCGCCAAACTTTTACAGTGACCTTTGAGTCAGGTTTGGTATTACCAACAACGCGTGGTAAGTCTGCAGATGTGGCAATGTCTTGCCCATCAAAATTCAGGATGACATCTCGAATTTTGATGCCCGCTTTATCAGCGGGGCCACCTTTTTGTACTGATACAACCAACGCGCCTCTTTCTTCAGAAAGGCCGAAAGATTCGGCCAGTTCTTTAGTCATTTCCTGGATCATTACACCAATACGGCCTCGATCAATTTTGCCGTCTGTTTTTAATTGATCCGCAATATCAGTTGCCACATCAATCGGTATAGCAAAGGATAAGCCCATAAAACCACCGGTACGGCTGTAGATTTGTGAGTTAATGCCGACAACCTCACCATTCATGTTAAAAAGTGGGCCACCTGAGTTGCCAGGATTAATGGCAACATCTGTTTGAATAAATGGCACATAGTTTTCTTGTGCTAGAGAACGTCCTTTGGCGCTGACAATACCTGCTGTTACACTGTTTTCAAAACCGAATGGAGAGCCAATGGCAACAACCCATTCACCTACTTTAAGCTTATCAGGGTTACCGCGTGTGATTTTTGGTAGGCTAGTCGCATCAATTTTGATGAGTGCAATATCAGTTTTACGGTCAGTGCCTATTACTTCCGCACTAAATTCTCTTTTGTCATTCAGTTTGACGTTGATTTCACCTGCTGATTCAACAACATGTGCGTTTGTTAAAATATAACCATCCTTGCTAATAATAAAACCAGAGCCCATTGCGCGAGGTTCTTTTTTTTGCTTCGGCCCTGAGAAGGGTTGCATATGCCGGCGAAAAAAATCATAGAATGGTGAGTCTTTAGGGATATTAGGTAATTCTGGAAAAGCATGATTTCCTGATTTACGTGCTTTGACTGTACTGATATTCACGACGGCTGAGCCATGTTTTTCCACAAGACTGGTAAAATCCGGGAGCTTTTGGAATTGTGCAAAAGCAACAGATGATGTGATGAGCATTAACGACATAATAATTATACGCATTATTTTTCTCCTTATGATCGAGTAGCCATGATGATGACTGGGTAACTGGCTGCTTTTATTTTAAGCTTTTTTGATGATGTTTTTGTTAGATTGTGTTTAATAACAAACGATTATGTAGCCTGTAAAAAATTAAGTGTGAATTATATTAATGTGAACTGCAGGCATCGTAAATCGCTTAGTGGCTGTTTAGTCTGAGTCGACAAATTCTGGTTATTGCGTAATAGTCTCGGTAATCGTTTCACTTTCTGGTAAATATATGGCGTCGCCAATAGCTTTTACCGTAGCATGCGGTACTTCTCCAACAGTTGTGATTTTATTATCAGCGATTGTTCGAACGTAGATGTTAATAGCACCTTGATTTGAATAAAAGCCCGGCGCAGGGGGTAAAAATGTGTTTTCTAAAATAGGTTCGATGAATACCGATACTGTAGCCAGACCATCAGTGAGTGCAATATGATCGACTAACGTAGCCTTTTCGGAAAGAACGCGCTTCATTTCAATAGTTTTCTTGAATCCTGTCGGCGGATTGGATATTTGCCACTTTAGGGTGTTTTCTTTCAGTATAGATGTGATGAGATTAGTGGTTTGCCATTCGCTTGCAGTGGGAAAATTCGGCTTTAGTGATGCCGCATCAATATTGCCGCCAATTTCTACTTGAGCAAATGCGAATTGCTCAATGGTTCGTGTCGAATCGATTACTGCCGCTTTTAAAAGAAGGCCCGTGTTAATGTCTATCCATAGCTTGTGGCCGTATCGTAAATGATCCCTCGGTACTAATAAAACAACCTGGCATACATAACCTGCTACGCGTTCTTGTTTGCCTAACTTAACAAAATAATTGTCATCTAGATTTGAGAATGGCTGGGGGAGTATGTCCGGGAAGATTTTACGTAACCAACGTTTTTCTGTAACAATTCTCTTACTCTCAGGCAAGTAGCATTTCATTTCATTATTGTTCCTGAGAACAATACGAGGCAAGCCATCCAGTATTTCTATTTTCTCTTGTTCCCCATTTTGATTTATAGCATGGGTGACACGAGAGGTTTCCAGGTGTCCATCGGTGTAATAGACATAGGTTCCCACATAATTGTGTTGTCGTGGTGCGGTGGCCGTTTTATTAAGCCAGTTTAGTGCTTCCGGAGATGAACTAGGTAAGTTTTGTGCAAACGGGTGCGTTGCAATATTCCATAGCAATAAAAAAATGACAATGTGTTGAATCATCTACCATATCTTTCAGATGTGTTCGTGACAGGACGAACATAATGTGATTGGCTATGTGTTACGGCGCCAGGTAAAAATTCTTTGTGAACAAATAGATAGTCGTCGATTTCAGCGGGTGCAAGTGGGTGTGCCAGTAATGAAGGGGCTGTATTTATGTTGGGTGCGGTAATTGATGTCACTGCAGGTAAGGGCTGTGCTGTGATTGTTTTTTGGTTTGCCATAATGGTATTTGTATCGTGATTACTTTGATCGATATTTTGTAGGCCAAACCATGTTGTGACAATCGCTGCGGCAACAGATGCCGCGATGGCATATACAGCTGTTTTTCGATTGTGGTGTTTATTAGATGAGTGGGAAGTGATTGGAGTGGGTTCTGCTGCGAACTCGTTATTAATGTATTGGGTGTGGTGTGTAGAAAATGTTGATTCATGTCGGATTGTGTCGCCGATTAAATGGTAGATCTCCCAGTCTTCGCGTAACTGGTCATTTTCTTTTAATATAGCGATAGCATGCTCAGCTTCATGATTATCTAGCTCGCCATCCATTAATGCTGAAACTTCATTTTTCACAATTACCACCTTTTGTCTTTATTGGTCCCTAATAATGGGCGTAGCTTTTCAGATATTGCGTCACGAGCACGAAAAATTCGTGA
>JAHZJJ010000102.1 GCA_022600975.1 Gammaproteobacteria bacterium | reverse complement strand
CCCTAGCTGCTCTTTAAAATACATTCGGCTTAATATTTTTGTATTAAAATCTGTCAGTGTGTAGTATTCCAAAATACCCTGAGGATTGACAATTGTTGTTCTATCCGCAATGCCGTGCCACTGTGAAATAATGCCTTTGGAGTTGGCATTTATGGACAAGGGCAAATATAAGCCGTAGCTATAGGTCCAGATATTGTTTGTTGTGGCGATAGTTTTACCATAATGATAGAGCGACTTGGCTTCGATATTTTCTTTTATTTGTTGTTGGCTGAGATTGGAAATATCCTCCGCAGTAACAAAGAGTGAAGAAAACTCCACTCGATTTTTTTTATCGTCTCGCATGTAAAATCGATAGCTGGGGTTGCCTCTGTAGGGGTTATCAGGGTCTCGCAAGATTTCATAGCCCTCTCCTGATGAACCGGTAGGCACCATATTGCAGTCCACAATTTCTGTGGGTTTGCGAATGCCTGTTTGAATATTGAAGCGATTGAGTATTTCTTGGGGGGATGCAGGTTCAGGGTCCGCACAGGCTTTTCGAATATGTTTATTACTGCAGGATGAAAAGCCCAAAACTGCGGTGAGAGTAAGTGAAAAAAAGGTTAGTCGCGATAATAAAAATCTACAATTTAACATGTAAGGTGCTCTGACAGTTTAAGTTTGTATTTTTAAGATGCAAAATCTTCAAGTAGTGTCTGGTTTATGATATATTAACTTTTTATACCTAAGGCCTCCAGTGAGTAAACAGGTATTTAATGGAAATACGCCCAGGCAATCTATTAGAAAAAGAAATTATCGAATTTTTACAAGAGCACCTGGCCGACATGCAGTCAGTATCGCCTCCAGAGAGTAAACACGCATTGGATCTGGCGGGCTTACAGATGCCGGAAATATCATTTTGGTCCATGTGGCACAACGCTAAGTTAATTGGCTGCGGGGCTATCAAGCAGTTGCATGCCCGCCATGGTGAAATTAAATCCATGCGTATAGCAACATCTGCGCGTAAGTGTGGGTTTGTATCCCAGCTATTGCAGCATCTCATTGATACAGCGCTTTGTCGGAGGTATCGGCGCTTGAGTTTAGAGGCTGGATCAATGAAGTTTTTTGAACCCGCCCGACGGCTCCATGAAAAATTTGGATTTACCTATTGCAAGCCATTTAATGGCTATCAGCAAGACCCCAATAGCGTGTTTATGTCTTTAGAGTTACCTGTTAACTATTGACCTCTGTGCTATCACTCTGGGAGTGAGGTATCTCTTATAGCTCATTGGGTAATGCCAAAGCGCTCAGCTCTTTGCCATTAATAATCTTCAGAATTATTTTTGAGATTTTCCAGCAATTTGTCATTATCAATTTTTGTCGGGGGTTTGTTTCGAGTGCTGGAGGGGATTAGCTGCTTTTCCCAACGAAATAAAGTGACTATATCTATGCCAAACTGCTCACTCATTTGAGCAAAGGCCAACCCTTTTTTGGATTTTTGTCTAAATACCTTTTTGCAGAAATCAAGGCTGTATGCCATGACCCTCATTGTACTATTTTGCTGTCAGCTTGCTATAAAAAACTGACCGGCTTTATTTACTGCTGCTCTTCTGTTTGAAGTGGTTTTCTCAACACTTGGTTGATTGGCCAGAGTGGAGAAGGGAATTTAACCTTGTTGCCCCATTTGTTCTAAGTGCGCTAATAAGGGCACCGCTTCGGCTTCTGCCACAAACCCATCACAATCTAACAATTGGAGGCGACCCTGAGAGTTTTTATGTGCAAAAATCACATAACGGCCACGCTTTTTAAGCTTGTGTGGGCAGACATCGAACCCCAGGCGAAAGGCCAGCTGGCCATCAATTTGCCCCTTCCAGGCCCGCTGCAAGGTGGCGAAATATACATAACCTAAAATAGCCGCCATACCCGGTCCAGAGAGCGCCCGGTCAAGCTCCCGGTGTACCCCAAGGATTTGTACCTGAGCGACTAAGTCTGATGCGGCAAAACGCTGGCCAAAATCATCGGTAAAATCTGTTAAGCCTATGAGTGGCACAGCTTCTGCCCGTGCGGGCAGAGGCTTGAGTGCAAACATCGACAGGAGTAGGTAGGCAGTTGCGAAAGCCAGCGCCCTTAAATGGATATTTTTTTGGTCGCTATTCACCCGTTGCGCAAACGACCAAGCCGTTACTTTTGAGTTGCGCAAATATACAGGCCACCCTCTTTGCAGTATCTCGTGGACAAAAAACATTTGACCCCCAGAGATTGTATTACATCATAGGTTTAAAGTTATCATCTAAGGCCTGCAAATAGCGCTCAGATAAGCCTTTTATAATGGATTTTTGCCTGGGCAAAAAACTTGCTATTAAAACTTTAGCTATTGGCAGGATAACACTTAAAAACTACTTGGCAAGTATTGGTCTATCCCGGGATTTATGGATATTTTGCGGAGCAGCAAGCGTTGCCCGTCCCAAGTATCAATAGATACCCTATAAAAAGGCACAGGCACAGGCACAGGCACAGGTTATTTTCTTTAATTGAGTGGCAATAGCTCTAGTTCTACTCGTCGATTGGTCTGGCGGCCACTAGCAGAATCATTACTTGCCAGTGGATAGCGTTCGCCGTAGCCAATGGCCTGTACTCTTCCGCTGGCGATCCCACTATTAATAAAATAACCCCACACAGATTCAGCGCGGCGCTCACTCAGCGTTTGATTGGCCACCTCCGAGCCAGTGTTATCTGTGTGCCCACTTACACGAACGGCGGTTTGATTAAATTCATTCAGCACCAACACTACTGAATCGAGGGTGGGGTAAAAATCAGAGCGAATATCATAGCGGCTACTGGCAAAGGTAATATTGCCTGGCATGATTAAGCGGATATTGTCTCCTTCGCGCTGAACCCGAACTCCCGTTCCTTCCAGGCGTTGGCGCAACGCCATTTCTTGGCGGTCCATGTAGTTGCCAATACCTGCACCAATCATGGCGCCACCGAGCGCGCCGATAAGTGCCCCTTTGCCGCGATCTTTCCTGCTGGATGTAGTCGCACCAATAATGGCGCCAGCCACAGCCCCAATGCTCGCGCCGTTGCCCGTGTTACTGGTTTTAGTTTCTTGTGTGTAAGGGTCCATACTGGCACAGCCTGCCAATGAGCCCAATGTGAAAATTGCTACCCATTTTTTCATATAGGGGTCTCCTAACTCTAAAGGCTACTGAACGGGTTAAAGGCACCTACTCAGCTACCAGGTTTTTGTTTTGAAGGTGGAAATTGAACCCCACTTAACTCCCAGAGACTATCCAGCTGCAAACCTGGGCTCGTCAGGGTGCCAAGGTTATGCTGAAAATAAAGACAAGTCCACTGCTTGTCTTTGCCTTTGGGGAGAGTGGTAGGCGTTTAGCGATGAGGGAAAATGGCGCATTGTCGTGGACGTCCTTCTGATGCTAATGAAAGCCTTTTTTCTTACTCCACAAAATCTGTTGATAACTCTGTTAACAAAACTATAACAGCTGGCGCTAAGTGGTGCCAATCCTCACTCTCAGCGAATTGTACATTTTTTATATTTTTTATATTTTTTTATTAAAAATCAATAGGTTATATGTTTTTTGACGGAAAATTCCGCCAATGCGGAGATAAATTCTCCCAAAGTCATACAATGTCAAGAAAATGTGGAAAAAATAATTTTTATGCAAATTTGCAGGCCAAAGGACTTGCATTTGGAGGCTGTCCGGTGCAGGAGTGGCGCAAACTTAGTAGTGTGGCGGCTTTTCATCTTGGTATCGAGTGTCTTTACTCATTTCGTCGTTTAAGTCCTGATACTTTTGTGATACTCGTTCCAACTTTTTTAGCAAGGTTTGAATTTTGGCATCTTGTAGTGCAATAGTGTCACTGAGCTGGATGAGGGTATCTTCTTGAAAAGTTAAGCGACTCTCTAAATCTTCGAGGCGCATTTCTAGTGCTGTTCGTTGAGTATTCATTTAAACCAATCCGTACAAGCATTCAACCAGCGATACCGCACGCTGATCCATAAACAGGCTTTGCCCCATCCGAGTCGATAGATAGCCACAGCCGAGGCCTCGCTCTGGGTCGGCAAAACCTACACTGCCTCCCGCACCAGGATGGCCAAAGCCCCGAGATCCACCAAAATACAGGTCTGAAGCAGTGCCAGAAAGCATAAATCCAAGGCCGAATGCAGCCTCGGTTTGTAAAATAGCATCGTGTTCCCGGCTCTGTACCTCAGCCGCGCGCCTTGCCCAGGTGCGCGGTAGTGTTAATGGGTCTGTTTGTGCTAAATCACCATAGATTGCTGCCAAATCTCGTGCGCTAAAGTGGCCATTGGCGGCGGGAATCAATGCATTGCGCCAGTTGTTACCATTGGTACCCACCATCAGACTGATGGGGTTGGTAAACGCCGCCGCTACAGGCCCTTGCCGGTCCGCTTTGATGCTGCGGCCAATCACATTATCGCGCAGCTGCTGAAGGGGCTTTTTGAGCGGGCGAATATCAGCAATTGCCGTCGAGTTATGACCCATTGCACCAAAGCCGCCATCGAGTGTGAGCACCTGAGCGAGTGATTGCCGATACCAATCGGTTAGCGGGCGCTTAGTTACTGCTTCTATTAAGCCGCCGAGACTCCAGCCATAAAGGAAGGGTGCATAACCCTGCTGGCTGCCGGGCTGCCACCAGGGGGCTGTTGCTGCCACCAGCGCGCAGGCCCTCGACCAGTCATAAATTAATGTATCTGCTACCTTTTGCCTAAAGGCAATTAGGCCGGCGCGATGGCACAGCAATTGCCGAGCAGTGATTGTGCTTTTGCCGGCAGCGCCAAATTCAGGCCAATAGTGGGCAATTGGTTTATCCAGTTGCAGTTGGCCGCTGGCAACTAGTTGCAGCGTTAGCAGAGCCAGTATACCTTTAGACGCGGAGAATACGTTGGCCAGTGTAGCCTGTTCAAAAGCCCGTTCATGATTATCATCCATGGTGCCGGCCCATAGCGAAACGATTAATTCGCCATGCTGCCGCACTGCAAAAGCTGCACCGGTATCTCCTCGGGTAAGAAAATTAGCGGCAAATGCATCGTAAAGGGGTTCAAAACCGGGGGCGCAAAATCCGTGAACTTCCATCAGAGCCAATGACCTCAGGCGATAAATTGATTTCGGGGGATACACGCTCTCCCGAAAATGTCGCTTATTTAACCTCATTGAGCTTGTAGCCGCAAACCTTACAGAAGTCAGCATCGGCATCATGGCCGCTACGACCACAGTTATGACAGGGATTAACAGTTATTTTACCTTTGAAAATTTCTGCGGCTAGCTCAGCGGAAACAATACCTGTGGGCACAACAATAATGGAATAGCCGATAAGCATGGTCAGTGCGGCGATGGCCTGACCGATGATGGTTTGCGGAGTGAGATCCCCATAACCCACAGTGGTTATTGTCACTATGGTCCAATAAACGCTTTTGGGAATGCTAGTGAAGCCGTGTCGCGGCCCTTCCACCAAAAACATCACTGAACCAAAAATTGTACATAGCACAAGAACGACGGCATAAAAAATGAGAATTCTGCGCCGAGCTTGCCACAGTGATCGCACTAGCATGTTGGAGTCTTGCAGATAGCGAGCCAGCTTGAGGATCCGAAAGATGCGCAGTACCCGCAAGAGACGGATAACCATTAGGTAGCTGGCACCAGTAAAAGCCAAAGCTAGGTAGCTTGGTAATACTGTGATAAAATCCACAATGCCATAAAAACTGAAAATATAGGACCGTCGATTTATGGCGCAATAAATGCGTAGTAAATATTCGATGGTAAATAACCCGGTGAAAAACCATTCCCAAAAGAACAGGATGCCACCAAAGCGTACTCTGACGTACTCAATGGATACTAAAACAACCAGCACGACACTGATCAGGATGGCCCAGATTAAAAAGATATCAAAGCGTCTTCCTACCGAGGTTTCAGTGCCAAAGATAATTTCATTAAGCCATTTCCTAGTGCCTTTTCGGGCCATATTTTGTTCCAATGCAAGCTGTGCTTGTGATTCTGCCATGTCTAGATGCGTGAAGCATGCGTCTAAAAGCAGGTCCTATGAGGCCTGCCAAGTAATTCTAACTTCATAGTATAGTTTTTTAGTGGTTTACAAGGTTGCCACCAGAATCTCTTTCAATTTTTTGACTTTTTTGACTGTATAGTTTCTTATAGCTTGGTATTACTCAATTAATGAGTGATAAAAAACCTTTCAAATATAAGGAACTTGCTATGAAAAAGGCGCTTACAGTTTTAGCGTTATTTTATGCTGTCTCTGAAAGTGGTTATGCGGAGCATTCAATTACAAATGGCAATGATGTGGAGTTTGGCAAATATCCCTGGTTTGCTGCGCTCAATATAAAATACAATCCTTTAAATAGTGTTAATTGTGGTGGTACATTAATAGCCACCGAATGGGTTGTTACTGCTGCTCATTGTGCAGTGAATTATTATCCAGATATAGAGGGTTGGCAGCCTCGAGCCGTTTTTGGTATGTACGATAAAAATCAGCCTATTACACAATCTATGATTTATTATGGAGTTGAAGTATATCTATACCCGAGCTGGCCAAATAACAACGGGGCAGACGACATTGCATTAATCAGGTTGGATAGACCCGTTAGCGATGTAATACCAATCCCATTAACCTATGAAAAACCCACAGCCAAAGGCGTTATGGGAATTTTGGGATATGGAATTTACACAGTGGTTAATGGCGTACCACAATATCCCGATAAAATGCAGCAAGCCAGTATCCCTGTTCAAATGGGTGAGATTTGTAACAATCCAGAATATGCTATCCAGAATTTTAATGAAACGACCGAAATCTGCGCGGGAACCATTGATGGCATCAGAATCAATGCTGGGTTAAGTGATTCCGGGTCCCCAAGCCTCATAACAACAGCAGAAGGGGATTATCAGCTGGCCGGTATCGTATCGAGAGGGTCTCCCTATGATAACTGGATAAAAGCGAGTCCAGGTGTTTACACCTATGTAGCGGCATATGCAGATTGGATTTATTCACACGTCAAGGACAATTGAGTTTTATTTCTAGGTAGAGTTGACGGCTATCTCAAATAGCTGTCAACTCCCTACTTTAAAGGAAAAATGCGTCTTTATCCGTATGCTAGATTAGCAAAAACCACTTCCCAGAAAGATTTTTATCCTAATGCAAGCAATTATAAATTATGATCAAACACCTTTGGTTTGCAAGATAGCTTTAGTTAACTATCTTCGGTAAGGGTAGCAGGGCCAAAATAGGTTTCGACAGCAGGAAGCACAATGTCAGAATTCACCACTTCTTTAATTGAAAAAAAGACAATTTCGCGACGTAGATCATTAAGATATATCGCTGGCTTTGCTGCGTGTCTGTTGATCCCGACAGGCTTAAAAACAAGTGCCGATAGCCCCCAGAAAGCAGAACCAACGTTGGATCAATTTATGAAGGTTTCTCTATTTTTAACAGGAAAAAAAACATTAAACCCAAAGATAGGGCAACGCCTATACCAAATACTGACAAAAAAATCGGGTTTTAGCACTGGTTTACTACAGCTCCAATCTCTGACACAGAGCAACCCTGAAACCTGGAATATCGTACAACGAGAAGCGGCAATCGATATATTAAGTGCATGGTATCTCGGAAAGGTGGGTCAAGGCGCAACAGCACAAGTGGTCAGCTATGAAAAGGCTTTGATGTTTGATGCTGTTACTGGGGTATTGGGTATTCGGTCCTATTGTTCTGGCAGGCCAGGCTATTGGTCCGCAAAGCCTGTAGCTAGCGCATAATCTGGGAGTCAATTTTATGGCGGAAACATTAGAAGCTGATGTTGTGGTCATTGGTTCGGGGATTGCCGGTAGTTTAGTGGCGCATCAATTAGCACTTGCGGGAAAATCTGTTTTAATTTTAGAGGCGGGTCCACGATTGTCGCGGGCAGAGATTGTGGAAAATTTCCGCAATCAACCAAATAAAGCCGACAATATGGCACCTTATCCATCTACAAATTATGCTCCTCATCCACAAACGGAACCACCTAACCATTATCTAATACAAAAAGGGCCAGACCCTTATGCGGTTGAGTATATTCGTGTGGTTGGCGGAACAACCTGGCATTGGGCAGCGGCAACTTGGCGATTTTTACCGAAAGACTTTAAGTTGCGGAGTATATATGGTGTTGGTCGCGATTGGCCCATTGAATATTCGGCGCTGGAGCAATGGTATTTACGCGCTGAACAAGAACTGGGGGTGTGGGGCCCTGACGATGAAGAATTGGGCTCACCCCGCAGCCAACCCTACACAATGGCACCACTTCCGCTCTCTTGGAATGAGCAACGTATAAAAACTGTGCTCAACGCCAATCATAATGCCTACAGAGTGGTAACAGAGCCAGCGGCACGCAACTCACGCCCTTTTGATGGCCGTCCGACGTGTTGTGGCAATAACAACTGTATGCCGATTTGCCCTATTGGTGCTATGTATAATGGTGTCGTCCATGCGCATAAAGCAGAAGCTGCCGGTGCTATTTTACGCCCAAAGGCGGTAGTTTACAAGCTGCAAACTAATACCAAGCAGGAAATTTCTGCGGCACTGTTTAAAGACCCCTCGGGTAGCGAGCACAAGGCTGTGGGGCGCTACTTTGTGCTGGCAGCCAATGGTATAGAAATACCCAAACTGATGCAGATTTCTGTTGATAACCGCAATCCCCATGGTGTTGGTAATAGTTCCGGTATGGTTGGCAGAAATCTTATGGACCACCCAGGAACCGGAATTACCTTTCTCGCCGATGAGCCGTTGTGGCCTGGGCGTGGCCCGCAGGAAATGACCTCATTGATTGGTTTTCGCGATGGTGGTTTTCGCTCCGAATATGCTGGTAAAAAAATTCACTTATCAAATACTTCACGAACGGACCAAATAGCTGCAGAACTCATGCAACAAGAAAGTATAAAACTGGGGCCACAACTAGAGGCTGAAATACGAGATCGCTCAGCTAGATTTGTGGAATTCGATAGCTTCCATGAGCTCTTACCTCATGCTAAAAATAGAATTATTCCCAGTGCTACAGAAAAAGATGCTTTAGGAATCCCCAAGCCGGAATTCCATTATGCAATTGATGACTACGTAAAAAAAAGTGCTGTACACACTAAAGAAATTTATACCGAATCTGCACGCCTTCTCGGCGGTACAGAGATAAAATATCGCGATAAATTTTCCAGTAATCAACATGTTTGCGGTACAGTACTTATGGGAGACAACCCAGAGAATTCCGTAGTGGATTCTGACTGTAGAGCACACGATCATAAAAATCTATTTATTGCCAGTAGTGGGGTTATGCCTACCGTGGGCACGGTGAATTGCACACTAACCATTGCTGCATTGTCGTTGCGGGTAGCAGAAACAGTTAAGGAGGAGGTGTGATATGAAAACTATATCGCTCATCACCTTAATAACAATGATTTCGACAGCAACCCAGGCGCAGTCAACTGCCACTGATACTCTTAAGCGCGGAGAGTACCTTACACGAGCCGCCGATTGCGTTGTCTGTCATACCATGGAAGGGGGTAAGTCTTTTGCCGGTGGTCGGCCATTCAAAACACCTATAGGTACCATTTATTCAACAAACATTACAGCAGACCAGGAAACTGGTATTGGCAACTGGAGTGATGAGGATTTTTTACGTGCACTGCATGAAGGCAAAGATAGAGATGGGGAAAATCTTTACCCTGCAATGCCATATACCTCTTACACTTTGCTTACAAAAGAAGATGTACAGTTAATAAAAGAGTATTTGTTTAGCTTACCTCCTGTAGAATATAATAACAAAAAAAATGAAATAATTTTTCCCTTTAATTCACGGATAGGTATATCAGTATGGAACTTAATTAATTTTAAAAACAGGCGTTTTAAGCCCGATGAAAAAATGAAGGATACATGGAATCGAGGAGCTTATTTGGTAGAGGCACTTGGTCATTGTGGAGAATGCCATACACCACGGAATATTTTAATGGGCACGAAAACCAAGGATCGCTATGCCGGAGCCATATTGGATGGCTGGTATGCCTTTAATATTACTGACGATAAAACAGCAGGTATTGGCAGCTGGAGCCAAAAGGATATCGTTGAGTATTTGCGTCATGGTGCTGTAGAAAAAGCGCAGGCAGCGGGCCCTATGGCGGAAGTGATTGAGCATAGTACCCGTTATTTAACGGACACCGACCTTAAGGCGATGGCTTATTACCTCAGTACTATAGAGGGTAAAAACCCAAATAAAGAGACGCGCGGAAGAACCTCCTGGGGGAATCCCGATCAAAGTGTTGAAATATTTCGTGGAGAACCTTTTCCAGTAGGCAATGTAGATGGCGTACACCTTTATCTGGGCAATTGTGCTTCCTGTCATAATTATAATGGTGTGGGAAGCAAAAACAACTATTATCCTTCCTTGATTCACAACAGTTCGGTAGGTGCGCCAGTCATTAATAATTTGGTTATGGTGATTTTGAACGGAGTGCAACGCTATACAGAGGAGGATGAGATTTTTATGCCCGCATTTTCCAAGAAGCTGAACGATAAAGAAATTTCCCTATTAACTAATTATATATTGCAGCAATTCGGACGACCACAATTGTCCGTTACAGCCGAAGAGGTAGAAAAGTTACGACAACTCAACCCAAGTATAAAATCAAATTATTATTGAAGTACTGAAGTTACCAATTGTCATTGTACATAGCATTTTAATGCCTTTGCTCGCACTAAATAGTAGGTAAGCCTGTTCTGAATACAGTTTTAAAAAATTATTTAAAGCTTTAAAACTGTGCAATTTCACCTTCATTTAGAATATATAGTGGTGCATCGGCTTGTATTTTATGGTGCATATGTAATAAACGAAGCAAAGCCGAATGTGAGCTATGATCACCCATTTTCCAACTAGTATTGCCATAACCCCAAGGAATCATTACTTTACAGTTAAGTTCCTCCGCGGCTGTTAATGCGTCTTCCGGCGTTGTATGGACATACCGATACCAAGCTGCTTCTTCTTCATGGTAATAGGACGCGATGGGTAGCAGGCAAACATCTATACCCCCATACCGTTGTCGTATATCGCTAAAATGTTTTGAATAGCCGGTATCGCCGGCAAAGAATAACCGCTTCCCCTGGTACTCAATGATCCAGCCACCCCAAAGGGTGCTATTCGTATCCTTATATACTAAGGGGATCCATATGCGCATACTAAAATGGTGGGCGGGGACAAAGTGTATCTTTAACCCCTGCAGCTCTGTAGTGGAAAACCAAGCCATCTCAGTGATTTTATAGCCGCTTTTTGGAAAATGCTTTGCAAATCCTAGTGGCACATAGTAATCAGTATTAGTGCCAATTTTATGAAGGTCATTTTTACTAAAGTGATCATAGTGATTATGGGAATCAATACTTCGGACAGTTTTAAGAGAAGAAATGGTAGGAACCATGGACAGATACTGAGAAAATAAGGTTCTTATATCCAATTAACGCAGAACCTGCCCATGGAAGACGTAGTAAACGCTGTTTTTTCTCGAATGTCCAAT
>JAHZJJ010000101.1 GCA_022600975.1 Gammaproteobacteria bacterium | reverse complement strand
GGTGAGAAGGATGTGGTTGGTTGTGAAAGCTATGCAGAGGCATTTGCTGCTGGTGCCGTTGCTCTTGGTGCTGGAGCCTCGGCCGAGGGAGAATATGCCACTGCCATAGGCTCTTTTGCTTTTGCCGGTGGCGATAACTCCACTGCGTTGGGTTCCGCCGCCGCAGCAGACGCCGACTCTTCCTTAGCGTTGGGGAATGGAGCCAAAGCAACCAGTATCCATTCAGTCGCTTTGGGTGAGGGGGCGGTCACCATCGAAGAGAATACCGTCTCTGTGGGGTCAGATGACATCCAGCGCCGTATTGTTAATGTTGCACAAGGTGTGAATGAACGTGATGCGGTTAACTTGATGCAGCTTAATGAGAGCCTCGAACAGGTTAATGAGGCATTCAACCACAAGCTGATTGAGCTTATGGATTATGTCGATATGGCCATCAAAAATATGGAAAATAGTGATGGCGACAACGGAGGGGGTTAGGGCAACGGAAACTTTGTTTTTGGTGCGATGCGGATCCAAGCATAAGTGAATACATCTATTCACATGGGTATTATTTTAGCTCGAGAGGCTGTGTACTGTATGAGGGTAAACAATATTATTTGCCTTATTGTTTACCCATTCAAGCTAGGGGGAATGCCATGCTCAGAACTTGCTATCGACACCATAGATAGGGCTGGATGAAAGTGTTATCCATGGTGAGCATGTAGCGGTTTAAAAATCAAATGAAAATTTATGCAAAGTCTATCGTGTTTATGGTTGGTGACTTGCTGAAGATCTATGCCATTGTCAGCCAATCAGTTTCAATTTATAGGTGAATCGGAAAGGTTATTTTGGCATATAAAGCATGACCGAAAAGTCATATCGGCCCACTTAGAAAGTGTCCAGTGCTGAAGGTGTGGCTACAAGTCTGGCTGAGGCCTATCTAAGCTAAGCTCGAAGAGGTTTTTCAAGCGCATAGGTTGCCGCCAACAAAAATCCTGTGGTGGTGTGACATTGCCATGCAACTTATATTGTGGCAGGATAAAAGATGTAAAAGCTGCCATTGATAAAAAAAGACATTTTAAAGTGTGACCCTGGGGTTGGATTATTGGGCGTACGGTGTACGCCTTGCCGAAAAGCGTGGCAAAAGGCCACACTTATGTAGTTGAAAACGCCACCTGTCATACCGTATATTCCCCACCATTTTTTGCATTCAAAGGTTACTCATTATGAAGAATAAAAAGTCAGAGCTTTTAGGTCAGTGCCTTGCTGAATTTATCGGTACCGGTCTGTTAGTGTTTTTTGGGGTGGGCTGTGTGGCGGCACTGGTATTATCGGATGCTGCGTTTGGTCAGTGGGACATTAGCTTAATTTGGGGATTTGGAGTGGCCATTGCCATTTACTGTACTGCTGGCGTTTCCGGTGCCCATATTAATCCTGCAGTTACCATTTCTTTAGCCTGCTTTCACGGCTTTGATAAAAGAAAAGTACTTCCCTATATTGCAGCGCAAATACTGGGGGCCTTTTGTTCTGCAGCGTTGGTTTACAGCTTGTATAGTGCACTCTTTTTGGATTATGAAACTAGCCAACAAATGCTGCGTAGCAGTCAGGAAGCCTTGGCTACTGCGGGTATTTTCTCAACCTATCCTCATGCTTCACTGTCTTTTTTTGGGGCAGTGGCGGTAGAGTTTGTGATTACCGCTGTGCTCATGTTTGCTATTTTGGCTATCAATGATAACAACAACGGTATTGCCAGAGGAGCCCTTGGGCCATTGCTTATTGGTTTGGTAGTGGCGATTATAGGGGGCTCCATGGGACCTTTAACGGGGTTTGCGATGAACCCGGCACGGGATTTTGGCCCCAAGCTATTTGCCTACCTGGCGGGCTGGGATTACGCTTTGTCCGGAGCTAAAAGTATCCCCTATTTTATCGTGCCGATAGTGGCCCCGGTGATGGGTGCTTGCTTTGGTGGCTGGCTGTATCCTAAGGTGATTGCTTTACACCTTAATCAGGAGAAACCGAGCAATGAAACGGCCATTGCTGAAGCGAATTGCGGCACTCAAGCAGACTAAACTATCTTTCGGGTAATTAATAAGGAGCTTATTATCAGCCAGGTTGACTCTCAATATATCGTCGCTCTTGATCAGGGTACTACTAGTTCACGTGCGGTGCTATTGGATCACACTGCCAATATCGTTGATGTTGCGCAACGTGAATTTACCCAAATTTACCCCCAGTCGGGTTGGGTAGAGCACGATCCAATGGAAATTTATGCAACCCAAAGTGCTACGCTGACCGAAGTACTCAATAAATCTGGGGTTCGCAGTGATCAGGTGGCAGCCATAGGTATCACCAATCAGAGAGAAACCACCATTGTTTGGGATAAGGAGACAGGTAAACCTGTCTATAACGCTATTGTTTGGCAGTGTCGTCGCACGGCGGATATTTGTGAGCGCCTAAAGAAGCGTGGTCTGGAAAAACTTTTTCGTGAGCGCACCGGTTTGGTGCTAGATCCTTATTTTTCCGGCACCAAAGTGCAGTGGATTTTAGACCATGTTCCAGGTGCGCGTGATCGAGCTAAGGCTGGAAAATTATTATTTGGCACTGTAGATACTTGGTTGATATGGAATATGACTCAGGGTCGTGTGCATGTAACAGACTATACCAATGCCGCGCGCACATTATTATTTAATATCAACGAGCTGTGTTGGGATCAAACATTACTCGATGAATTAAATATTCCGGCCGCTATGATGCCAGAGGTTAAAAGCTCTTCTGAAATTTATGGCCACACCAATATTGGCGGCAAGGAAGATACAAATATTCCTATTGCTGGTATTGCTGGTGATCAGCAATCTGCCTTGTTTGGCCAAATGTGCGTTGAGGCCGGACAGGCAAAAAATACCTATGGTACTGGCTGTTTTTTATTGATGAATACCGGTACGGAAAAGGTAACTTCTCAAAATGGCTTGTTAACCACTTTGGCCTGTGGCCCCAAAGGTGAGGTCTGCTATGCGTTGGAGGGGTCGGTGTTTATGGGTGGCGCTGCTGTGCAGTGGTTGCGGGATGAATTGAAGCTGTTGTTTGATGCAACAGATTCGGAATACTTTGCCACCAAAGTGAAGTCCTCCAATGGTGTTTATGTGGTACCGGCCTTTACCGGACTGGGGGCACCTTATTGGGATGCCTATGCGCGGGGTACTATAGTGGGGTTGTCTCGTGGTGTTAGTTCTGGGCATATTATTCGCGCCACTTTGGAGAGTATTGCCTATCAAACCCGCGATGTGTTGGATGCGATGCAGGCGGATTCGGGAATCCAGTTGTCGGCTCTGCGTGTTGATGGCGGCGCTGTGATCAATGATTTTTTAATGCAATTCCAGGCGGATGTACTGAATACTGAGGTGCATCGACCCAAGGTGACAGAAGTTACCGCTTTGGGTGCAGGCTATTTGGCCGGTTTGGCTACAGGTTTTTGGAAAAACTTGGATGAACTTCAAAATACAGTAGAGTTGGAGCGCACGTTTGTACCTTTACAGGATGAAGTGAAGCGTAACAAGCGTTATAAGGGTTGGAAACGCGCGGTTAAATGCGCTCAAGTATGGGCTGAGTTGCATGCCGATGAAGAGTGATACAACGCTCGATTTGATTGTGATAGGTGGAGGCATTAACGGCGCAGGTATCGCCGCTGACGCCTCTGGTAGAGGTTTGTCAGTGGGGCTCTATGAGGCCCATGACTTTGCCTCGGCCACTTCCTCTGCGAGCTCCAAGTTAATTCATGGTGGGCTGCGCTATTTGGAGCACTATGAGTTTCGCCTAGTGGCTGAATCTTTGGCGGAACGAGAAGTATTGTTACAAAAGGCTCCCCATATTGTTGCTCCGCTTCGCTTTCGTCTTCCCCATCGACCGCATTTGCGGCCGGCTTGGATGATTCGCTGTGGCTTATTTTTGTATGACCATTTGGGCAAGCGTTCAACCCTGCCCGCCAGTAAACGAATTGATTTAGCCGCAACTGGCTTGTTTCAGGCAGACATTAAAACAGGGTTTGAGTATTCGGATTGCTGGGTGGATGACGCCCGCTTGACACTTCTAAATGCCATAGCTGCAAAAAAGAAAGGCGCCGAGGTACGCAATTATTGCCGGGTAGAACGCGCTCAATGCTGTGATGGGATCTGGGTGGTCACTCTTTATGACCGCCTGACGCAAACGCGGTTTAAACGGCGATCACGGTTACTGGTGAATGCGGCAGGCCCTTGGGTCAACGAGCTTTATACCCAGGTTTTGCCTTTGGAATCACCGCGGAATATCAAGTTGGTCAAGGGGTCGCATATTGTTGTGCCGAGGCTGCACTCTGGTTCTGAAGCTTATATCCTTCAAAATAGCGATGACCGTATTGTTTTTGTGATTCCCTATCTGGATAGGTTTTCTATTGTCGGAACCACGGATATGGAATATCGGGGGGATCCAAGGATGGTGGCAATTTCGGCCAATGAGATTCAGTATTTAATTGACGTGGTCAATGAACACTTTGTACATTCATTAAAAGAGGAAGATGTTATCTGGACCTACAGTGGTGTGCGGCCGCTATGTGATGATGAGTCCGATGCGCCTCAAGCCATAACCCGCGATTATACACTGGAATTGCAGCAGGAGCGTGGACAGCCGCCGCTACTATCGGTTTTTGGTGGAAAATTAACCACTTATCGGAAGCTAGCCGAAGCGGCTATGGAGAAACTTGCTCCTTTCGTAGCGACTATCGGCCCCGCATGGACAAAAACCGAACCTCTGCCGGGAGGTGATTTGGACATTACTCCCGATCAGCTAGCGGAACAGCTTTGTTCTGTACACTCCTGGTTAAAGCCTTCGTTGGCAAAACGCTATGTGTCCCAGTTTGGCAGTGCAGTAAATACTTTGTTGGCAGAGGTGCTGAGCGAAGGTGATATGGGGACAAGGTTTGCCAGTGATGTGTATCAGCGAGAACTCGATTATATGATTGAGTGCGAGTTTGCACAAAGTGGCGAAGATGTTTTGTGGCGACGCACCAAGCTGGGCCTTTATTTGAGCGAAAAAGAGCAGCAAAAGGTAGACAGCTATCTTTCAAGCCAGACAGCCCTATCGGCAAAACAGCATTCTGCAACAGGCTAAGACTGATTAAGCTGTGAGAGTAGACCAATTTAGGATTCGGAGGGTGGCTGCCAGTTGATCACTGGTTTGATATTTTGATCGCTACAGAGCCAAATTACAGCGCGCAGCTGCTGGCGGAGTGTTCCGTTTGTGTCGTAGAGTAGGCTCCAGTCTTTTGCTGTAAAGGGGGCGTTATTTAAGCGCATCTGCTGTACTAAAGAAGCTTCGTTGGGTAGGTTTAAATGCAAGGATTCCTCGGTCTTGAAATCTGTCGATATGCGTAGGCTCAAGGTGCTGCCTCGATGTTGCAGGTAGTTGACCACACCCATCCAGGAGGTGAGCTGATTGCGGTCGCAACTGAGATAGCTGGGCACTGCTAGGCGTTGCTGGGCGATCGCTGGCGCAGCCAATAAGACGAATACAGCTAATAATAAGCGCATATTAAAGGTGAAACCCAATGCGGAAAGGGGCAAGCCCCTTTCCGCTCATAGTTTAAAGATCGCGATAAAAGCTACTTTGCGTATCGGCGCGCTCAATCTGCCCGGTACTGAACTCGTACATGCAGAAGTCATCGACATAGTCCATATAATTATTGATCGGATCCAAACCTGGGGCGCTGCAGCTATCGCGACCTACGGGGCAGCCGTATGCCGGGGAGCGTTCTGCCGGTGTGTCGCTGACAAAATCACCATTGCCGCTACAGCCACCCTGGAATGTATGATATAGGCCGACCCAGTGCCCCACTTCGTGGGTTAGTGTATCTCCTTCGTTGTAGGGTATGGAATTGCCACCAGGCAGTGAGCCGGTCAAGATGACCACGCCATCATCAATTGGGTTGGAATTGTAACTACTAGGAAAAGTTGCCCAACCTAGCAGGCCACCGCCGATATTCGCCGAATAAATATTGAGATCACCAGCGTCGCCTTCGCGCAGAGTGGATTTCATGGCTCTTTCCGCAGAAGAGCCCGGAGTTACTCGGTACCAGGAATCGTTTGCTGTGGTGGTGGTGTAGATCAAATTGAAAGCGAAGGGGGTATTGGCAAAAGCGTCGATTAAAACCTGCATTTGCCTATCTATCTCTGCGTCTGATAGGGAGCCGTTACCACGAGAGTCTGTGATTACATGGAAATAAACATCGACGGTGGCAGAACCCGGTGGACGCGGCGCCAGATTGTTGCCATCGGTAGTTTTTGCCTGATTACGCAAATTGAGGAATTGGCGTTCGTGCAGCGCGGCTGCTTCATTGGTTGGGTGTGCAGTGCCACAACGGAGCGAGTGAGCATTGCTGGCGGTGAATATTTCGCTGTTTTGTGCAATGGTAGTCATTGAGCTCGGGAGGGTGTAACAACATAAAGCCAGGATGATGGGCTTGATAAAATTGGAGGGTTGCATAGACGATTCCTTATCTTATAAATGGTTATTGTTTTACTTCATGTAACGCTGCTAAGATCGAATACTTTTGGGCAGGGTGTCAATATTAAGCTGTGGCAAGGGCAAAATAATGGCAGTTAATATTGCATAAGATTAGCTGCCCGATAAAGAAAAGTCGCAAATAAACTCATAAAATAACCTGTGCTGCTTTATTGCACACTTTGGGATGCTAGGTTCTTTGGGCATAGTTTAAGGCTGGTCACAGTGTGCTTTAGTTGAATAATGGCTTTGATAAGCGATTTCGAAATGCCAATTTGGCACAATATTTTCACTGAAGCTATGCTAATTAAGTTTAAAGTTTCCGGAGCACGAATGCTATTAAGCTTGGGTTGGGGGAAATAAATTTAGTAAAACAGGGAAGGTGTCAGCTCAATATTTTATTGCTTTTGAAGTTATTAATGTACAGCTTTGGCGCTTTTCATCTTTATGAACGACAAGAGGAAAGGGATATGAAAAAATTGCAATTAAGCTTAATTGGCATGCTGCTCGCTGGTGTTCTGGCAATGCCCGGATGGGTTTTGGCAGCCGAAGAACTTCAGGCGTATGAATTGGCTCCGATTAAGCCTATGAGGGTACAGCAGTACGGTGCTGAGGTGGCTACTGGCTATAGAGTCTTGCCAATCATGAAGTCCGAGTGTGGCTACTATGGTGGTAAAGCTTTGTTGAGGTTCGCTGACCGATTGGAGTTAGACGAAAATCAACAGGCCCAGCTCAAGCTCTATCGCGAAGCGATTCTAGAGTCTTGCAATGCAGACCGGAAGCAGGCAAAGGCGTTGCGCAAGCGATTGCGCCGAGCAATCAGTAGCGGTGCTGATCGCAATCTACTGGATGATATCGGTGCAGAGCTAGGGCATTTAGAGGTGACGCGCGCAGAAACTAAATATTTGCTCAGGCAGGAATTTCAAGCCGTTTTAACCGGTGAGCAAAAAGTCTTGTTAAAGCAGCTGAGAGCAAAGTCTAGGGCCCGCTTTAAAAAGACGCACTTTATGCCCAGAGAAAGGCAGGCTTTGGGGGCAACGTTAAGGACTGATTCTTTACCTTAGTTTTTGGCTGACTGTTGCTTTATGCGTCTAATAACGGATTTTCAGCCTCTGGCTGTCAGGTTGAATATGTGGGCTCTATTTGGGGTTAGGGTTTGTTTGCCGCAAAGATGCGACCAAACGTCTTGGGTAGCTCTTGCCGCTCGTGGCTATTACTGGGAAAATAGCACGCCTCAGTTAGCCAGTTTTGCGCTTTTCGCTCTGGCGCATTACTGGTTAAAGGAGCAGTTGTGGACAAGATTGGCCTATTTTACGGCAGTGACGAAGGCAATACCGAGGTGGTGGCAGCGCGCATTCGCGCTCGGCTGGGGGAGGATCGGGTTGATATTTATGATATCGCCGATGTTACCCAGCTGGAGATTGCCAACTATGAGCAGCTTATTTTTGGTATTCCCACCTGGGATTTTGGCCAGATTCAGTCGGATTGGGATGACTTCTGGGCAGATGTAGAAGAGATTGGCTTTAGTGGTAAAACAGTAGCCCTGTTCGGCCTGGGGGATCAGTTTGGTTATGGAGATTATTTTCTCGATGCTATGGGTATGCTGCACGATGTGCTTCTTATCAATGGTGCAACGGTAGTCGGGCACTGGCCTACAGCAGGCTACGAGTATGAAGCATCCAAAGCTGAAATTGTTGGCGAGGGGGTTTTTGTTGGCCTTGGAATCGATCAGGATCAGCAGGAGGAATTGACTTCTGAACGTCTGAATCAATGGTGTGCGCAAGTGGCAAAAGCATTTGATTTAGGTCCGATTGCGTCTCTTGACGATTAGCTTTAGGCGCCTCAGATAGTCGATGAAGCGCTTTAAGTTTTTTTGTGAGATTGCTAGTTACTTCGGTATTTTTTTTCTTTGTTTTACGGCTTTATCTCGTAAGTGAGGTTGGCTAAAAGAGATTATAGCCTTTAATGGAATGTTTTTGGAGTGAAAATATACTAAGCTAGCCTATTCTTGAGCTGGAATCTAACCAATAATTGATGTACGCAGTTAACATTGTTGTTCAAGTAAAAGTTGCCCGCGTCCAGAAGTAAATTGTCTACACTTTACATTTTCTGGAGAGGCGAGCATAAAAATATTAATCCAAACTGATGGAAGTGTTATTGTGAAACTGACTAAAAGTATTGCCGCTGGGGTCTGTTTAGCTGGGGCAGTCATTGCTGGCTGTGGTGATACTGATGACGATAAAGAGGTGCCACCACCGGAGCCGTTTGCGTTTTTGGATGCTGAAATTAAAGTTGTCGACAATTATAATTCGCCGGCTTTATTTCGAACTTTGTGGCTTTCAAATATCGGTGGAAACACAGTGCAACCAGATCGGTTTAAGCTGGAAGGCGAATACGGTGCTCCATGGTCGATTCCGGTGCTTGTAACGGATATCGATGTAAAAACGGCCAGTTTTGATCTCCATATTCCCATTCATCTGCTGTCCAAGGAAAGCATTCAGGAGAGTGAATTTACCCTTTCGGCTGTTAATGAAAGCGGGGAAGAGGTGGATTCGATGGTTCTTGTGCCCGAACCAATAGAGGTTGAATTTAAAAACCTTATTAGCCATATCCAAGCACCTACGCCTGGTAGTATCAAACCAACTGAAGAAAGTGCTGATTCAAACTTCGGTGCTGGGAGTGCTATTTCTGCAAATGGTTCAGTCTTGGTTGTTTCGGCCCCCGGTTTTAAACAAGAAGCCAGTGAAGCTGACGAGACACCAGAAAAAAATGGTGCGATTTATACTTTTTTGCAAAGTGCAATTACTTCAGAGTGGCAACTGGTGGCACTGGATTTGGCTGAAGACGAGCAGGACGAGCAGGACGAACAGGGCGAAATTGCTGAGTTTGGCGTCGATGCAAAGCTTTCGAATGATGGTAGCTTGCTTACAGTGATGGACTTCAATTCTGACGAGGGAAAGGCGGGAATTTCTCTCTACAAGCATGATGAAGAAACTGAAGACGGTGAAGCGAGTTATTGGCAATTTAAACAACGCGTGGAGGTTGAAAGTGATAGAGCACAGGCCATGGCTTTTTCTGGCGATGGCACGCGCTTGGCTGTAGGAGTATTTAATGGTACTTCAGAGGTGATTAAGCTGTTTTCCGTTGATGCTGCAGCTGAAGATTCAATTAAAGAGTTGGAAGCGGAGTTAGTACTTGGCCCTCAGGAAAGGAGTCCTACCTCCCCCTCTGTTGAAAGCCCTAAGCAATCACTATCTTTCTCAGAGGATGGCAAATTACTGGCCGCCGGCTCGTCCCATGGCAGGGCCTATATTTTTCGTGATCGTGATGATGATGGTAAAACTTGGGATTCTGTACCTATAGGGAACCCACTAGAGGTTGATGAGCAATTTGGATCAGTGGTTGCGCTATCGAGCAAGGGCAATGTGCTGGCGGTTAGTGGGGTTGATACTGACGAGTCTGGTAAAGCTTTTGGTATCGTACATGTCTATCGCGATGAGAGTGAGGAGCCTTGGAGTAGTTATAACGCGAGCAATGCTTTGGGTAGTGAATTTGTTGCAAAGTCTCTGAATCTCAGGGAGGGGGAGAATGAGGAGTTTGGCTACGCTATTGCGTTATCTGGCGATGGCTCCGTTCTAGCTGTTTCGGCTCCGGGTGATGCTGGTAATACGGTTGGTGTTTGGGGTGAGCAAGCTAATAATGATGCGCCAGAATCTGGTGCGGTTTTTATCTATCGCTATCTTCCTGACGAGTCGCAAGAAGAGGACGGGTGGCAAAAAGACGGCAATTACATCAAAGCCAGCAATATCGAGGAAGAGGCTGCGGGTGAGTTTGGGGATAGGTTTGGCAGTAGCTTAGCGTTATCAAAAGATGGCTTAACCTTAATGGTTGGCGCCCCTGATTATGACATACCGGTGGAACCAGATGACTCTGGTGACGACCAGAAGCCAATAAAGAATGCCGGAGCGGTGTATCTTTACTAATAGCGACGGTTAATACTTCCCCCGCGTCTCATTAGCTCGCAGCAGTGAAGTTTGTGTACCGCTACGGTAGGCGTATATTACTCTATAGGAAAGTACTTGCTGCACATAGTTGCGGGTTTCCCTAAAGGGGATGGTTTCGATCCATACATCCTGGGGTAATTGCTTTTTGGTTTGTTTTAACCAGTTAGAAACCCGAGTGGGTCCGGCATTGTAAGCGGCTGCAGCGAGGAAGCGGTTGTTGTCGAAGCGCCGCAGCAGTGCATTTAGGTAGTGGGTGCCCAGAGTAATGTTGGTTTTGGGGGTCAATAGATCCCAGTTGTGCCGGTAGGATACGCCATTGCGGCGCGCTGTAATCTGGGCGGTGGAGGGCAATAACTGCATCAGGCCCAAAGCCCCGCTGCCGGATTTGGCATCGTGCCTAAAGTGGCTTTCCTGGCGGGTGACAGCGTATATCAGGTAGGAATCCAGTGCGCTCTTGTTGCCCATGCCGTCAACGACTTGGTCGATGATGTGTGGAAACCCCAAGGGAAACCGCAGCTTTAGATCATCGAGATAACCCGCTGCCAAAATGGATTGAATGGATTTTTGGTGCCAGCCCCAGGTGCTGGCCAGTTTACTGGCGGTCATTAATTCAGTACTATTCATAGCCGCGGTGGCATAATTCCATTCGCGCTGAGCATGGTAGAGTTCGCCGATGGCCTTTAGCTCCTGAGCCCGTCGTAAGCCAGTGTGTGCCGCCATTTGTTTGACTTGTCCGCTGGTAATCGGCACGGGTCTGTCGCTAAAACTGTAGTGCTGGCCAATAGTATCTGCGGCGAGAAAACCATAGTAGCTGCGGCCGTTGGCGGCTCGCTGATAGAGTCGTTGCGCCGTTTTAGTGCGGCGGTTGCCTTCTTGTGCATCAATTGCTCGGGCCTGCCAGTAAAGCCAGCGGTCTTGCGACTGCACGTCTTCGGGAAGTCGATTAATCCAAAGTGCTACTTGTGCCCAATTTAGTTCGCGCAGTGACTGACGAATCAGCCACTCTGTGGTGCGCTGATCAAAAAAATCACTGTTTTGGCTAAAAAAGATGCGCAAGCCCTCTTGATTGTCTTGAATGGCAAGCTGCAACGCCAAATGCCGGAGGAAGTTGTCCCGCTCTTTGTCGTTAAAAAAATAGCTGGCGGAATAGCGCTCCCAAGCCTGAGTGGCCTGTTCCGCACTTTTACTCGCCAGGCGCTGTAATCCGAAGAATATAATATCGCGATATTGAGCATTTTGGTTAATGAAGCGTTCAAATTGCATGAGTTGTAGGGGGTTACGATAAACCGACTGCATCAGGCGCGCTAGCTTGGCTTGTGAGGGCGACATTTTACTAGTGATATATTTTGCTAATTGTAGATTGTTGGCAGCTAACGCAAGGCGGTGGCGTTGCCACGCTAATTTTGCTGTCAGGCCGCCATCAGCCATCCAGCGCTTAAAAGCTGGGTCGCAGGCCTTGGCTTGTGAGTTGCCAACGCTCCAGAGCTCCCGTATCAGTGCATTGGCGTGTTGCTTATTTCCGTGGTGGATGAGGGCATCGGCATAATAGCAACGCAGGGTGATGCGGGTTATTTGTTGGGGGCGATAGTATTTCAGGTAGGCGCGAAAGCGTTCACGGCGGCCCAGTTCGCGCAACAGCTCCAGGCGCAACCAATTGCCGATAGCCGTATTTTGATATTCATTGAGAAACTGGTCTATCTCTTTGTAGGGTAGTGATGAGAGCTTTTTACTGAGAGCCCAGTAATCGATATAGGGGAGTAGGGGGTGATTCTTAAGTTCCTGTTTTAATCTGCTCAGTTGCTTATTATTGCCATGTTTGATGGCGATCCGGGCAGAACGCAACTTTTGTCGTGCTGCTACTGTTTTCTGTGCGTTTGGAATGGAGTGCTTCTCTTTTGCGGCGTTAGGGATAGAGCGAAGCTTTTGCATGGCCGCTGAGCGGTATGCCACAAGATTTTGGGCGATGTTTAACTGATTAGCTATGCCATTGTGAGCATTGTCAGCTGTAGCGTCTAGTGTGCTGGTTGATGCGAACGTATTAATGGACAACATAGAGGTGGCCACAATAGCAAGAAAAGCGTGCCCACCCTTGGCAATCGACATACTTCAAACCTAGTTGAGACTTTTCACTGACTGCGTTAACCAGCGACAAAGACAAGAAAGCAAAGACAAAATACTACTTTTCTCTAAAGTGTAGCTTTTTACTTGGGTACTATTGTATCTTTGAGTTTGATTGGTTTAAAAAGTACTTTGAACGCCGCTATTTGAGTGGTTAGTTTTGATTTGCTCACTTGAAAATGGGCGGGATGCATCGAGCGTACAGTGAATGGATTATGGCTTTTATCGATGTCGCAGAGCTTTGACAAAACGTGTCAAAAAATACTAACTTTCGCTCGTCTTAACACAGTTGAGCACACAATTTTGCAGTGAAATTTGAAAGGCTAAGTTCACTCCTTTAGTTCGTAATTCTGGTAAATAGTTTTCATTAAATGACCCATTTTCTATTTTTTTAGCGCTGGGTTGTAGACTTTATCGCTGCACACTTTATTTTCCGCCTACTGAAAAGTTGATGAGTCATTGCGTTGCAAGCGGGGTTGTGGTGCCTGTTGGCAGAAGAGGTAGCTACAGTGGCACTGGCGTTGACATTTTTGTCCGCTGTGTTTCTTTAAAATTTTATTTAGGACGCTTTTCTATGCGCACGGCGAGTACATCGCAGTGGGCACCGTGTAACACGCCACTGGCAGTGGAGCCCAGCAGTAGTGTAAGGCCATGATAACCATGGCTGCCGATGGTGATCAGATCAACGTCGAACTCTCGGGCGATGCGATGGATTTCCGCTGCTGGTCGGCCGAGTACCACATGCTGACGGTCTGCGGGTATTTTCAGTGGCTTCGCCGCTTTCCTTAGTTGTTCCTGTGCTTGTTGGTGTATTTGTTCTTGTACCTCCGACAGGTCCATGGGAATGTCGCCACCATAGGCGAAGGTCAGCGGCTCGATAATGTGCGATAAACTCAATTTGGCGTTAGAGTATGCAGCAATTTGTGCCGCACGCTTTAGAACCTGTGCGGACTCTTTAGAGAGATCCATGCCAACCAGAATATGTTTGTAGCCAGTCATTCTACGCCCCATTCAAATTTGCGGTGTTTAACTGATTCATGAGTCTACTGCAAAAAAATGTTCTTGACATAATCATGGGAGATCTGAGCACAATTGGCAGCTAAAGTATCAATTAAAGGCAGATAAAATGGACTTTTGGACAGTTATTCTGGTGATTTTGTTTGCCATAGCGTTGGCGTTGGGGCCGATATTCTGGGTTAAGCCCAGTAATCGAGATCGTCGCTTGGCCAGTCTGCGTCAGTGTGCAGCGCAAAAAGGATTGGCGGTGCAAATACAACCACTGCCAAGGGCATTGGGGTCTGGCAGTGCGGCAGTGTATTTTGCTCGCTGGCAAAATCCAAGCAGATTGCAAACTGGTTGGGGGTTGGAGTTGCAGTCTATGAGCCATGAGTTGCATTTTGCAGGCAATTGGGATTGGCACTGTGATCGCGCGGCGCCAGGGGCAGCAGAGCAAGCTTTGCTCAAGTTACTGCAACACTTGCCAGGCGATGCTACGGCCATTGTCTGTAGTGATATTGGTTTGGGTATTCAGTGGCGTGAAACCAGTGGGGAAGAGGGTTTTAACACCCTTTACAAAGCATTGTTGACATTTACTTCAACTATAGAGGGCGCTATACGTGAGCCGCAACAGCATGAAGATAGTGTTCAGAAAGGCTGATTTTGGACTACTGTATCTCAATTGAAGCTGTGTTTGGATGTGGTTTGGCTTGCGCTTTGCGCTAAAACCTTTCAGTTAATTTGCCCCACCGGCTTGACCACGTCGAGACTGGGGCTTATATATTCGCCCAGCGCGGAGTCGAATTCAGCTCGGATTCGGATCGCTTGGGTAGTAACTTTTCTTTAGAAGTCAAAAGCTTATGGTTAAATCACTGGTCATTGTTGAGTCTCCGGCCAAGGCCAAAACCATCAACAAGTATCTCGGGAAGGACTTTATTGTGAAGTCGAGCGTCGGCCATATCCGCGATTTGCCAACGGGCACATCTGCTAAACCGGTGGATGCTAAAGAGCGTGCGCGCCGGGCCGCGGCAACACGGAAGCTCTCCGCAGAAGAGAAAGCAATCTACAAGCGCCAAAAAGGTCGTGAGCAATTGATCAAGCGCATGGGTATAGACCCGGATCATGATTGGGCTGCGCATTACGAAATTTTGCCGGGTAAAGAGAAAGTGGTGACTGAGCTGAGCAAGCTGGCTGCCAACGCGGACCATATTTATCTGGCTACTGACCTCGATCGTGAGGGGGAGGCTATCGCCTGGCATTTGCGGGAGTCCATCGGTGGAGATGCAGGCCGCTATCGCCGAGTAGTGTTTAATGAAATTACTAAATCGGCGATTCAAGAAGCGTTTAAAGCACCAGGTATTCTGGATATCAACCGTGTAAACGCGCAGCAGGCGCGCCGCTTTCTCGATCGCATCGTCGGTTACATGGTGTCGCCGCTATTGTGGGAGAAGGTAGCCCGTGGGCTTTCCGCCGGGCGCGTGCAGTCGGTAGCGGTGCGCCTTGTAGTGGAGCGAGAGCGCGAGATTCGGGCGTTTTTGCCGGAGGAGTACTGGACACTGTTTGCTGATACGGAAACAGATCGCGCACAAGCACTGCGTTTGGAAGTTAAGAAGCAGGCGGGGAAAAGTTTTCGACCCAGTAATGAATCTGTAGTGATGTCCGCGGTGAAAGCGCTGCGGCAAGCTAGTTATGAGGTAACCGCTCGGGACGACAAGCCTACCAGCAGTAAACCTGGGGCGCCCTATATCACCTCGACTCTGCAACAGGCCGCCAGCAATCGCCTCGGTTTTAGCGTTAAGAAAACCATGATGATGGCTCAACGATTGTATGAAGCGGGCCATATTACATATATGCGAACCGATTCCACCAATTTAAGTGCCGAAGCAGTGGAGAATGTACGAGAATTTATCAACAAAAATTATGGCACTAAGTATCTGCCGGAAACGCCACTTCGTTATGGTAGTAAAGAGGGGGCTCAAGAAGCACACGAAGCTATTCGCCCGTCGGATGTGAAGGTGCAGCCCAATATGCTATCTGGCATGGAGCGCGATGCTGAGCGTTTGTACAATTTGATCTGGCAGCAATTCGTGGCTTGCCAAATGGCCCCGGCTGAATTTACTTCAAGCTCAATTACAGTAACTGCGGGAGATTTCGAATTGCGTACCCGCGGGCGGGTACTTCGCTTTGATGGCTTTTTGAAAGCTGCGCCAGCGCCAGCTAAAAAAGAGGAAGATTTGGTACTGCCGGATATAAAAGTGGGGGAGCAGCTGAGTGTTAAAAAGCTGGACCCCAAGCAGCATTTTACCAAGCCAGTGGCGCGGTTTAGTGAGGCAACGCTGGTAAAAGAGTTAGAAAAACGTGGGATAGGGCGCCCGTCTACCTATGCGACAATCATTTCTACTATTCAGGATCGGGGTTATGTACGTCTTGAAAGCCGGCGCTTTTATGCTGAAAAAATGGGAGATATTGTCACCGACCGTTTAAGTGAAAGCTTTAAAGACCTGATGGATTTTGGTTTTACTGCCAACTTGGAAGCATCTTTGGATGCAGTTGCCGATGGTGAAACAAACTGGAAAGATCTTCTGAATGAATTTTATGCAGATTTTTCCCAACGGTTAGAGCTGGCGCAAGATAAGGATGCGGGCATGCGCCGCAATACGCCTACCGATACCAGTATTGAATGCGCTAAATGTGGCCGTCATATGCAAATTCGCACTGGTTCTACCGGTGTGTTTCTGGGTTGCTCAGGCTATGGTTTACCCCCCAAGGAGCGCTGTACCAACACTATGAATCTGGTGTCTGGGGAGGAGGCAGTGGATGCTGACAAAGGTGAAGAAGCTGAATCTCGTCAATTGCGCGACAAGCACCGCTGTGAAACATGCGCTACAGCAATGGACAGTTACCTGCTGGACGAACAGCGCAAATTACATATTTGTGGCAACAACCCAGATTGTAATGGTTACGAGATTGAACGCGGAATTTTCAAACTCAAAGGCTATGAGGGCCCTTTGATCGAGTGCGACAAATGCGGCAATGATATGCAATTGAAATCTGGCCGCTTTGGCAAGTATTTTGGTTGTACCAATGAGGCTTGTAAAAATACGCGCAAGCTACTTAAAAATGGTCAGCCAGCGCCGCCAAAAATGGATCCGGTGCCCATGCCGGAATTGGCTTGTCAGAAAGTGGATGATACTTATATTTTGCGTGATGGTGCCTCCGGTTTGTTTTTGGCTGCCAGTCAATTCCCGAAGAATCGCGAAACCCGGGCGCCATTGGTTAGAGAGTTGCTGCCGCATCAGAACGAAATTGATCCCAAATATAGCTTTCTGTTTTCAGCGCCGGTACAGGACGACCAGGGACGGGATACGGTAGTGCGCTTTAGTCGCAAGACACAGGAGCAATATGTACAATCCGAGGAGGGTGGCAAGGCAACGGGCTGGAAGGCGTTTTACAATGGTGGCAAATGGAAGGCGGAGGTGCCAGTGAAAAAAACATCCTCCAGAAAGGCCTCTGCCAAGCAATCGGTTGCCTCAAAAACCGCTGCCAACAAGGCGTCTATGACTGAGCCCTCAAAGACCGCATGAATAATCCTTACACAGGAGTGGTGGAAGCTATTCTGCGCAAGAGCCAATTACTGCTGGATGCAGCTGGCGATAAGGCGCCACTGTTGACAGAGGGGCTGCAAGAGGCGGTGTTGATTCAGCTGTGGCGCGCTTACCGAGGGTTTCTCGTCGAGCAGGCCTGTCAACTGGGGTTGTCTGATGATCCACAATGTGCACGAGACCTCTTTCAGCTAACCTCAGCTCAGGGTAGTTCCAGTGCGGAACTGGGAGAGCTGCTAGGCTTGCAGGAAGATGACAGTAGTTGGCTGAGTGCTATGGAGGCTGCCTGGGGTTCTTTGTGGCAGTTTTCGAATGGCTCAATGCCAAGAGCGAAGCGGCAAGATTGGCAGGCTCAGCTGATTCCACTGCGGGAAATGGTTGGGGCGCAGCCAGTTTTGACATGGGAAATATTGCACTTTTGGCAGCGGGCGCTGACGGAGCTGATTCATCGTCAGCGTGCTCAGGCACAAGAGTGGTGAAAGAAGCGCTCTAGTTTGGGTATTACCACCGTTGGTTAGTCATTTATGGTATCTTACAAGCGCTGAATTCGTTAACTGGGGTGTGCTACACTTGCGCCCAGACTGCTGCAACTGGAGAAGGCAATGTCCTCTGAAATTTATGAAATTATAGAGTTGTCCAATGGCGATGTTGCCTTGCGTCGCGCTGGGGGTGACGAGGAGGCCCTGGTATGTATTCAGTTTTCCAGTGAGAGCCTCAAGGTTATAGGCGGCTACAAAGTGGCGGTTGCCAAGGCGATGCTCGAAGCCGGGATTGAAGCAGTGCAGGATCTCGGCAAGCGGGGTGAGTTTGAAAACCTCGAAGAAGAATCCGGCGAGTTTGTTGAGCATACACTGCACTAATTCCTTTTGGGCGGGTGTGCCTTTCTCAAAGCAATTTTGCTTGATGATCGGGCGACTCGTAGGCATCATCGGTGCGTAGCGTTAGTGCACACCTTGGCGAATAACACCGACCACAAGCCCCTCAATTGCAAAATCTTGCTCCCGCAGATTAACCTGAATGGTTTCAAACTCCTCATTTTCTGCTAGCAATTGAACGTCAGTTCGGTTGCCTTTGCGTCGGAAGCGCTTTACTGTCACCTCATCCCCAATTCGGGCAACAATAATTTGGCCGTTGTGCACAGTTTGGGTGCGTTTCACAGCAATCAAGTCTCCACTGAAGATGCCTGCGTTGCGCATGCTCATGCCGTTTACACGCAGCAAATAAGTTGCCGGTGGATGGAAGAAATTTGCCGAAATTTCACAGTAACTTTCGATATGCTCCTGAGCAAGAATTGGATTCCCTGCGGCTACCCGACCAACTACCGGTAAGCCAGTTTGATGGTTTGGCAGTCGAATGCCGCGGGATGTGCCAGCGACCATTTCAATGGCACCTTTGCGTGCCAGCGCTTTGAGATGCTCCTCGGCTGCATTCGCCGAGCGAAAGCCCAGTTCGCGGGCAATTTCAGCTCGCGTGGGTGGATAGCCGGTAGTTTCGAGGTAATGCTTAATCAATTCTAGAACTTGAGTCTGACGGGCGGTGAGATTGGTCATGTAATAATTCCTTGTGTCTGTATTTTTATACAGGTGCTGGTATTATATACAGACTTATCTGTTGCGCAATGGCGCACCGCATTAGCATCAACAGCTGCTAAAATATATCCAGTGGTGCAATGGTTTTTTTCCAAATTGCAACTAATGTCTAGGTTCGCACTGTTGGTTTAAAACCACAAACAAGATCAATGCAGAATACGATAAAATAGGGAAGAGTATGTTAGATGCCAAAATGCCGGAAGCTTGGCGCGTATTGAGAATACAATCAGAATTGGTCGATGGTATTGAGCGTTTAATAAAATTAAATGGGGCGGTCACTGTTTTTGGCAGCGCGCGGTTTGAGGAAACCACAGAAGAATATCGTCAGGGCGTTCGTCTCGGGGAGTTGCTGGCCGGAGAGAGCATACCGGTGATGACGGGTGGAGGCCCGGGTATTATGGAAGCCTGTAATCGCGGCGCCCTGTCCCAGCCGGGGGCTTCTATCGGCCTAAATATAGAGTTGCCTTTTGAGCAGTTGCCCAATGATTACTTGGATATCAGTTTAAATTTTCGCTATTTTTTTGTGCGTAAATTTATGTTTGTAAAACATGCAGTGGGATTTATAGCCATGCCTGGTGGCTATGGTACTTTAGATGAGCTCTTTGAAGCGTTGACATTGGTACAGACCCAGAAAGTACGGCGCTTCCCAATCGTTTTGGTAGGTAAGCGCTATTGGTCGGGTTTGGTTGACTGGATGGTGGATACTGTACTTGAACGCGGTTGCATTGATGCCGAGGATTTGAAATTTTTCCAGTTGGTAGATACGGTTGATGAAGCTGCAGAAGTTATTCTTGAATATATTCATAGCCGCAATGCTTGAAACAATTTCTTCAATTAAATTTTACTCAAACCTGCGTTAGTCCGGGCAAAAGCGTATGCTGCCCGGACTTATTGTCACCGAAGTTTGAGCTTTGGGTCAGATTTCTGCGGCTAGCCGTGAGCCTTGCTCAATCGCCCGTTTGGCATCCAGTTCGGTTGCCTCGAACGCTCCGCCAATTAGGTGTGTGGGTTGCTCCGCAGACTGCAATGCGTGATACAAATCCTGAAGTGGCTCTTGGCCTGCACAGACAACGATATGATCGACATGTAATATTTGAGGTTGATCATTGATGCGGATATGTAAACCGAGATCGTCAATTTTTTCGTAATGGACACCAGCTAAGGTTTCAACCTTGCGGTGCTTGAGGCCATTGCGGTGAATCCAGCCAGTTGTTTTGCCGAGCCCCGCGCCTACTTTAGTGGTTTTGCGTTGAAGTAGATAGATTTGTCGCGGACTGGCAGCTACTGCGGGCGTTTTCAGGCCAGCGCGGGACTGCAATTGAATATCCACGCCCCATTCATCAAAAAATGCTGCTTTATTTGGCTCATTGAGCTCATCGGAGTTGTTGCCTTGGTGGCTTAGATAGGTGGCAACATCGAAGCCAATACCCCCGGCGCCGATGATGGCGACCTTGGGGCCCACAGTTTTATTGTATTTTAATACATCCAGATAGCTGAGAACCTTGGGATGCTCGATACCGGGAAAAGATGGTGTGCGTGGTTTGATACCGGTGGCGATAATAACCTGATCGAAGTGGTTGAGGTCTGACGCGGTTGCACGGTGATTGAGTTTGGTTTCAACATTGGTAAGCTCCAGCTTGCGTTTGAAGTAACGCAAGGTTTCTGCAAATTCGGCTTTGCCGGGAATTTCTTTGGCAATATTAAACTGCCCGCCAATTTTGTCATCTGCTTCAAATAGGGTGACTGTATGACCGCGCTCTGCGGCAATGCTTGCCGCGGCCAGCCCGGCGGGGCCTGCGCCCACCACAGCAATTTTCTGAGATTTATTTATGGGTAGATAATTGAGCTCTGTTTCGTGGCAGGCTCTGGGGTTGACCAAGCAGGAGGTCAATTTCAACTCGAAGGTGTGATCCAGGCAGGCCTGATTACAACCGATACAGGTGTTGATTTCATCGGCGCGATCAGCGGCGGCCTTGTTTACGAACTCAGCGTCTGCAAGAAAGGGGCGAGCCATAGACACCATGTCGGCATGACCATCTGCGAGCACTTTCTCAGCCACTTGGGGCATGTTAATGCGGTTACTGGTTACCACCGGCAATGTTAAATGTTGCTTAACCCGAGCCGAAATTTCGCTGAAAGCGGCTCGGGGTACACTGGTTGCGATAGTGGGTATACGTGCTTCGTGCCAGCCGATCCCGGTATTAATAATACTGGCACCGGCATTTTCGATCGCTTGGCCTAGCGTGATGACCTCTTCAAAGCTACTGCCATCTTCCACTAAGTCCAGCATCGATAGGCGATAAATAATAATAAACTTTTTACCTAGTGCTGCGCGGGTGCGGCGCACTATCTCGATTGGTAGGCGTATACGCTTATCGAAACTGCCGCCCCATTTGTCGCTGCGGTGGTTGGTGCGACTAACAATAAATTGATTGATGAAGTAGCCTTCAGAACCCATGATTTCTACACCATCATAACCGGCCTCGCGCGCCAGAACAGCACAGCGTACATAATCATCGATTTGCTGCTCAACTTCACTAGTGGTTAATTCTCGGGGTGTGAAGGGATTAATGGGCGCCTTGAGTGGAGAGGGG
>JAHZJJ010000100.1 GCA_022600975.1 Gammaproteobacteria bacterium | reverse complement strand
TATCTTTTTTTAAGATTATGAAATTTTATTTTTAGCTTTAAGTATTCAATTTAAATAAAATTTTTTTATTATTCATTTTAAGCCATTTATATAAGGAAAAAATTATGATTTACGAGCAGCCAGGTAGTGAAAAATCTATCACTTCTTTTAAAAGAATACATTACAATAACTTTATTGGCGGAGAATGGGTGAAACCGGTTGCCGGTGAATATTTTGAAAATATTTCACCCGTCACCGGAAAAGTTTTTTGCAAGGTGGCCCGCTCCAGAGCAGCGGATATTTCTTTGGCGCTTGATGCGGCTCACAGCGCTCTACCTAGCTGGGGTACGACCAATGTTACGGAACGTGCAAATATTTTGCTAAAAATAGCTGATCGCATTGAGGAGCATCTGGAGGAGCTTGCAGTTGTTGAAACCTGGGAAAATGGTAAGCCTGTGCGCGAGACATTGGCAGCAGATTTGCCACTAGCGGTAGATCACTTTCGCTATTTTGCCGGTTGTATCCGTGCCCAGGAAGGCAGCGTTAGCGAGTTAGATTCTAATACGGCAAGCTATCATTTTCCCGAGCCAATCGGTGTAGTAGGGCAGATTATTCCCTGGAACTTTCCTATTTTAATGGCAACCTGGAAGCTGGCTCCAGCGTTGGCAGCAGGGTGTTGCGTGGTGCTCAAGCCGGCTGAGCAGACACCGGTCTCTCTTCTTATTCTGCTGGAAAAAATTGCTGATCTGATTCCAGCAGGGGTGGTGAACGTGGTCAATGGCTTTGGCACAGAGGCCGGCCAGGCTCTGGCAAGCAGTGAGCGCATCGCCAAATTGGCTTTTACGGGTTCCACCGAAGTGGGCCATCAGATTCTTAATTATGCATCGAAAAACTTAATTCCGGCGACCGTTGAATTGGGTGGCAAGTCTCCTAATATATTTTTCTCTGATGTTTTTGATTACGAAGACAGCTACTTGGAAAAGTGTGTTGAAGGCGCCTTAATGGCATTTTTAAATCAAGGGGAAGTGTGTACCTGCCCTTCACGTATCCTGGTTCATGAAGCTATTTATGACAGGTTTGTAGCACAGATTGCCGAGCGAGCAAAGACCCTTAAACAGGGTAATCCGTTGGACACCGACACTCAGATTGGTGCTCAGGTTTCCCTGGAGCAATTTGAAAAGATTCTCAGTTATCTGGAAATTGGCCGCGAGGAAGGTGCGAAAGTTTTATTCGGTGGGAAGGCCGCTCCGCAGAAAGATGCGTTGGCATCGGGTTATTATATCCAACCAACTCTGCTGGAGGGGCACAATAAGATGCGTGTATTTCAAGAGGAGATTTTTGGCCCTGTGACCGCAATCACCAAGTTTAAGGATGAAGCGCAGGCATTGGAAATGGCCAACGATAGCCAATATGGCCTGGGTGCGGGCGTCTGGACGCGGGATAGCAATCTTGCCTACCGAATGGGTCGTAAGCTTGAAGCCGGGCGCGTGTGGGTAAATTGCTACCATGTGTATCCTGCTCATGCAGCCTTTGGTGGTTACAAAAAATCTGGTTTTGGCCGTGAGACACACAAGATGGTGTTGAACCATTATCAAAACACGAAGAATTTATTGATAAGTTACGATGTGAACTCTCAGGGATTTTTCTAACTTTTTTAAATTTACCAGGACATTTTATCTAAAAATATTAATTTATTGTCTCGACAAGTGGGGGTCCACTTTACCTTGAAAGTCTCGCTAATTTTAGCTTACAGCGTTACCTTGTGACATTTGGCGGCTTTCGGGTAGAACCACTCCTGGCTCTGTTTGGTGATATTTAATTTTTCTAACGCCACTACTTCTATTGCGTTATGGATATAACGCCAGCGCAAATCGAAACCACACAGTTTAGTGGCGTAAATTCTTTCAGGCCCTGGGTTTTGATATGCGGGTTTTGGATCTTGTTCCAGTACCTGCTTAATTAAGCGTACTAAATCTATGCCCCAATCATCGCGATACTCTTTCGCAGTCTGCAATGCCTGGCCATCAATATGCACAGTTTTTGCTGGCGGTGCCTGTTTGGCAAACTGATTAGCGGCTGTGGGGAGCGCATCTGCGTAAGGGATATAGGGTTTTATATCGAGCACTGGGGTGCCATCTAGCAGGTCGGCGCCGCCGACGATCAATTCGACTTTTGGATGCGTGCGAATTTCAATCAGGCGCACTGCGGATAGGCCGATATTATTAGGGCGAAAGGGCGATCGGGTAGCAAAAACTCCGAGCTTTTTATTGCCTCCGAGGCGCGGAGGTCGCACCTTAGGTGACCATTGGCCTGCCACTTGGTGAAAGTGAAAAATAATCCATAGGTGGCTATTCCCCTGTAGATCTATGATGGTTTCGGCGAGATCAAAAGGAGGCAACAGCTGAATAGCTGCACGACTGGCGTCAGCCAAAAGTGGCTGACGGGGTATGCCAAACTTTTCACCAAAGCAGGAGCGCACCGTTGCTATTGGGTTCATATCGAAGCTGTAGCTGTCTCCATCACGGGTAGATTGCATTAAAGCTTGGCGGTGGGGCAGGGGGGCTGCCCGCTAGTGCTTGGTTGAGTTTTAGCTTAGAGACCACCCATACACAGGTATTTAATTTCCAAGTAATCGTCGAGGCCATATTTGGAGCCTTCGCGGCCGATACCGGACTGTTTTATGCCGCCAAAGGGTGCCATTTCATTGGAAATAATACCTTCGTTGATACCGACCATACCATACTCTAACCCTTCACTGACTCGCCAGATACGGCCGATGTCTCGAGCGTAAAAGTAGGAGGCGAGGCCGTATTCGGTATCATTGGCGATGCTGATAGCTTCTTCTTCGGTAGAGAATTTAACTAATGGTGCCACCGGGCCAAAGATCTCTTCTTTGAACAACCGCATATCAGTGGTGATATCAGTCAACACCTGTGGCCCATAGAAACAATTGCCAAGTGGGCTGGGGCCGCCTGATGTGAGCGCTTTGGCACCTTTTGCCAGTGCATCATCGACTAGTTCGTTGACTTTGGCTACGGCTTGGGGGCTGATCATTGGGCCAATTTCAGTACCGGTAGCCGTGCCGTCACCGAGAGTAAGTGCGTTTACCGCTGAAGTGAATTTTTGCGCAAATTCATCGTAGACACCTGCCTGGATCAGAAAGCGGTTGGTGCATACGCAGGTCTGGCCGGCATTGCGGTATTTATTAATTACTGCGCCTTTCACCGCAGCGTCTATATCAGCGTCATCAAAAACAATAAATGGGGCATTGCCGCCGAGTTCCATTGAAGTTTTTTTAATACTGTCTGCGCATTGGGCTTGTAGTTTTTTACCAACAGCAGTGGAGCCGGTAAAAGTGAATTTGCGCACCAGTGGATTGGCGGTCATTTCTGCACCGATTTCCACTGCCGCTTTGCCCACTACGACATTGAAAACACCTGCAGGAACGCCTGCCTCTTCGGCGAGCACTGCCAGCGCCAGTGCCGACAAGGGTGTTTCTGCGGCAGGTTTGCTGACAAAGGTACAACCTGCGGCCAGTGCCGGGGCAACTTTGCGGGCAATCATAGCACTGGGAAAGTTCCACGGGGTGATAGAAGCAGCCACTCCCACCGCTTGCTTGAGCACCAAAATACGCTTGTCATGGCTTGGCGGTGCAATTACATCTCCATAGATGCGTTTCGCTTCTTCGCAGAACCACTCAAGATAATTGGCGCCGTAGACAATTTCAGTTTTGGCTTCGGCGAGCGGTTTACCTTGCTCAGCGGTCAAAATTTTGGCTAGATCGTCGATATTATTAAGGATCAGATTATACCAGCGGCGCAGTATGCTAGATCGCTCTTTTACTGTGGTGTTGCGCCAGGCGGGCCAGGCGGTGTTGGCAGCTTCAATGGCGCGACGGGTTTCTTTGGCGCCACAGCTACTAACACTAGTAATAGCAGCGCCATTGGCAGGGTTGGTTACCTGCATTGTTACTGCGGAATCGGCATCCAGCCACTTGCCGTCAATATAAGACTGGGTGCGCAGTAATTGAGGGTTATTGAGTTTTAACACAGTGCTCTCCTGTCTGGTAAATATTCAGATCTGCCTGGGCTATTTGCTGTGAGGTTAAATGTTCATCTACACAAAACTAGCTTTTCTTTTTAACGAACTTCATCAGTCGGCGTTTTTTTGCTTTTTGACGGTCGGTTAACACATTTTTTTTGCCCGAATAAGGATTGGCTCCGGTGCGAAATTCAATTTTTACCGGAGTGCCGTGCAGCTGCAGTGCCGTGCGAAAAGTTTTTTCCAGATAGCGCACATAGTGGGGCGGAACCTTATCGGTCTGATTGCCGTGAATGACGATGACCGGTGGATTTTGACCACCTGCGTGGGCATATCGCAATTTAACGCGATGGCCATTAATCAGCGGTGGTTGATGCTCGCTCACCGCCCACTGTAATATTCGCGTTAAGTGATTGGTGGAGAGCTTGTCGGTGGCCGATTGATAGGCGGCTTCGATGGAGTCATACAATTTGCCGACTCCGGTGCCGTGGAGCGCTGAAATAAAATGAATATCGGCAAACGCTACAAAGCGTAAACGTCGTTCCAGTTCGGTTTTGACAAAGCTGCGGTGTTCCGAATCAAGGCCATCCCATTTATTCAGTGCCACCACCAGTGCGCGACCGGCTTGAATCACACTGCCAAGCAAATGCAGATCCTGATCTACCAAACCCTCGCTAGCATCGATTACCAGTATTACAACATTGGCATCTTCCACTGCTTGTAGGGTTTTTACGATAGAAAATTTCTCTATCGATTCTTTAATATTTTTACGCCGACGAATCCCCGCCGTATCGATGAGGGTATAGGGCTTATCCGCGCGTTCATAGTTAATATAAACGCTATCGCGGGTGGTTCCCGGCTGATCAAAAACGACCACTCGCTGCTCGCCCAGCAAGCGATTTACCAGGGTTGATTTGCCGACATTGGGGCGGCCGATAATACCGATTTTGATCCCGGTCGTTGTTTCTTCAAGGGTTTCTTCGTTGCTCTCGGGTAGGCCTTTGATTACGCTTTGCATCAGTGTGTGCACGCCGCGACCCTGGGAGGCGGTGGTGGGAAAAATTTCACCAATGCCCAGTTCGTAGAAGGGCGCCAGGGCGATATCGGGATTGGTCCCATCCACTTTGTTGGCTACAAGCAGGGTGGGTTTTGAGCGTCTGCGTAAATGCTCGGCAATCATTTGATCAGCGGGTGTGAGGCCCGCGCGGCAGTCTACCAAAAAGAGTACACAGTCGGCCTCTTCAATCGCTTGCATGGACTGTTGAGCCATGGCAGCGTCAATACCATATTCATCGCCACTAATACCACCGGTATCCACCAGTATCATTTTGTGGCCGTCGATTTCTGCCTCTCCGTACTGGCGGTCTCGGGTGAGGCCGGAATAATTGGCTACCAGGGCATCGCGGCTCTTGGTAAGACGATTGAAAAGGGTTGATTTGCCCACATTTGGGCGGCCCACCAGGGCGATTACAGGCTGCATAAGTACGTTGGTTCCGGGGCGGCGCTATTCGTCAGCGCAAGGGCTCATTGTCTCGGCGCTGAGGGTAGCATAAAAGTGTCTTGGGCTCAGGATTTGAAGGCTAAGTGCATACCTGTACACAAGCGGTAGCGCATAAGGATAAACGCCCGCGTATTGCAGGCGATATTTTCATAGAAGTGTCCCAGTGCAGTTGGGTGAGCAGGTTATTGCACGGGTTTCAGTTGTAATGCGACCAGTTCGCCGTCATCCGTGAGTACAAACAGTAGGTCGCCATCCACCAGCATTGGTATGCGCACAGCTGCGCCATCAACTTGCTCTCGACCGATAATACGGCCATCGGTGGGATCTAGTATGTGCACATAGCCCTCTAAATCGCCCACTGCCACCCGGTTATCAAAGAATACTGGAGCGCTCAGTTCGCGGCGCAATAACGCATTATTGGTCCATAGAATCTGGCCATTACCGACATCAAAGGCGCGCACTTTGCCGTTTTCATCGCTTAAGTATACCTTGCCGGCGCCCACCGCCACACTGTGATGGGTTGAAGCATCCTGGGCCCACAAAATACGACCATCCTCTCGGGAGAGCGCCGCCAGACGCCCCTGATAACTGGCTGCAAAGACTAGGTCGCCCCGCACTATCGGCGCACCATCGATATCCACTACCCGCTCTAATTCGGCGTTACCCTGAGGGATGGCGACTCGCGCTTCCCAGCCCAGTAGACCGTCGCTCGCTCTGAGCGCAATCACCTTGCCATTGTCGAGCCCGGTAAATACGGTTCCACCGGAAATCACGGGGCTGGCAGTGCCGCGCAGGGTCAATAGCGGTAAAATGGTTTCGTGGCTCCAGCGTTGCTCTCCAGTGGTGCCATCGAGCCCAAACAGTTTGCCGTCAACAGTTTGTACCACCACCATGCCAGAGCCTACAGCGGGGGCGGAGACCACTTCTCCCGACAACTGGCTTGACCAGCGTTCCGTACCATCCTCGCTATTAAGTGCTACCACCCGGCCGCGATAGTTCGCCACCACCGCCAACCCCTGACCAACGCCAACACCGGCACTAAGTGGTTGATCTAGGTCTATCCGCCACAAGCGCTTGCCAGTGCTGCGTTCGAAAGCGAAAACATCGCCGTCACTGTTGGCGGCAATTAATTTGTTTCCAGCCACTGCAGGCCTGAATACCGGATAGCGTTGCATATCGATATCGCCGATATTTTTAGACCAAACTTCATCTAAAGTTACTTCGGCGTTAATTTCCGTTAGTGCCATTGGCTCGAGATCTTCCTTTTCGTCATTGGAAGCACAGGCGGCGATCATCAGAACGGTAAGCGTGAGGCTGGCAAAACGGTAGATTGCACGGGGAGAAAAAATCATTGTGCGTTACTCTCCTGTTCTGATTGGGCATTGGTTTCAATTTTTTTTGGTACTTGCTGTGGGCCCTGTTTTGGGGTAGTTTCCACTGCCTGTTCGGGTATGCTGCTGAGTTTCATGTCCAGCAGTTGGGAGATGTTAGCTTGTTCTGGCAACAGTTGTGCCTTGGCTTGCACATAGGCGTTGCGAGCAGCGTTTTTATCCCCTTGTTGCAATAAAATATCGCCCCGAGTTTCGGCAAACAACGCCGCAAATGCGCTGGGTATTGGGCCCGAAGCTGTGTTGTTCAGCACTGTCAGTGCCTCCTTATACTGGCCTCGGGCTGCTATTACTGCGGCTAAGCGGCGTTGGGCAAGAAATTTCAGTGCATCCTGCTCGACATTGTCCAAGGCCCACTGTAATTGCTCTGCTGCAGCTTCCAAATTGTTTTCTTTTACATTTAGTGCAGCCATGCGCAACGCGGCCTGGGAAGCATAAATGTGCTTGCCGTACTCTTCTTTCAATTGCTTTGCCAAGGATTTGGCAGTGGTGAGTTGTTTATCATTGGGTTGGCCTCCGTTGGCAGTAACGGCTTCTACAAAGGTCTGGTAAAGATTGGAAGCATTTTCAGCTTGGGTGCGCTGGTCTGTTTGCCACCACTGATAGCCAAAATAGCCTGCCAATGCCAATACTATGCCGGTAATAATGCCGCGGCCATTGTCGGCCCACCAGCGTTTAATACTTTCAATTTGCTCTTGTTCGGTTAAGTGGTCAGCCATGATTTAGTTTGCCTTTGCCATAAATTTTCGTGCTCCCTATGCAGCATTTATGCGTGCGTTTGTAGACTACAGCAACAGGTTTAATCCCGCCGTTGTTTAGTGCATTTTTTTTCATCTTGTAACCGTTGTGGCAGCTCGGTCAACGCAATGGTTTGTTGCGGTACCTGAGTGCGCAGATACTTTATCGTGATCTGTCCGTTTTTAGCTTCATCCTCGCCAATAATCAGTGCGTATTCCGCGTTGCTTTTGTCTGCCTTTTTCATCTGGCTTTTCATACTGCCTCCGCCGCAATGGGTTTGCAGGCGCAACCAGGGTAGGGCGCTGCGCAGCTGTTCCGCGGCAGCCAAAGCCGTCGATTGTACATCACCTACGGCCAGCAGATAGGCATCCAGCTGTCGATCGATGGTTGCCGGCAGTGCGTTCAGTGTTTCTAGCAACAATACCAGACGCTCGATACCGAGACCAAAGCCTGCCGCCGCAGTGGACTTAGCGCCCATTTGCGCAATCAGGCCATCGTACCGGCCGCCAGCACAGACTGTGCCTTGAGCACCCAGGCTGTCGGTAACCCATTCAAAAACAGTTTTGCCATAGTAGTCGAGCCCGCGCACTAAGCGCGGATTGACCGTGTAGGCTACTCCTGCAGCATCCAACAAACTGCGCAATTGGGTAAAGTGTGCCGCTGAATCCTCATCTAGAAAGTCCAGTAGACAAGGTGCATCGGTTAACAGTTCCTGAGTAGTGGGGTTTTTACTATCGAGAATGCGTAGCGGGTTGCGTTCGAGTCGGCGTTGGCTGTCGGCATCGAGCTGGTCATAACGCTTATGTAGATAGGTTACTAGTGCATCGCGATAGGTGGCGCGACTGTTGCTGCAGCCAAGGGAATTAATCTGCAAGGTCACCGCGCTACCAATACCCAGTTGGGCCCATAGGCGTGCAGTCATAATTAATAGCTCGGCGTCAATATCTGGCCCGGAAATGCCGAAAACCTCAACACCGAATTGATGGAATTGGCGTAGACGCCCCTTTTGTGGCCGCTCGTAGCGGAACATGGGGCCGGAGTACCACAGCCGCTGGGGTGTCGCCAATAAATTGTTTTGAATGACCGCGCGCACGCAACCGGCGGTACCTTCTGGGCGCAGGGCGATGCTGTCGCCACTCTTATCATCGAAAGCGTAAATTTCCTTTTCGACAATATCTGTGGTTTCACCCACGGCGCGGCAGAATAATTGCGTTGATTCCAGCAATGGAAAGCGAATTTCTCGATAGCCGTACTGAGTAAAAAGTGTGTTTAGGGTGGTTTCTACATACTGCCAAAGCGGAGATTTCTCCGGCAGTAGGTCATTCATACCACGAATGGAGCGAAATTGGTTCAAGATGAGTCCTAATTTAATTTTTCTATATCGACAATCCGGGAGCTTGCGGCGCGGATATTTTATTCCGCGCCGCCTTTGGCAATAATTTGCGCTTCCCGTTCGGCCTTAGCGGCAGCTTTGGCGCGAATCAAACGTTCTAAATCATCCACTAGGTTGTCGTTGTTCAGTTTTTGGTTTGGTTTGCCATCGGTGTAAACGGCGTGGCTGGGGGTGCCTCCGGTGAGACCAAGGTCTGCCTCTTTGGCTTCCCCTGGGCCGTTGACGATGCAGCCAATCACTGCCACGTCTAGTGGCGTGGTGATATCTTCCAGGCGCGCTTCCAGCGCATTCATCGTTTTTATCACGTCGAAATTTTGCCGTGAACAACTGGGGCAGGCAATAAAGTTAATACCTTTAGAGCGCAAGCGCAGGCTTCGCAACAAATCCCAGCCCACTTTGACTTCCTCCACCGGATCTGCCGCCAATGATACCCGCAGAGTATCGCCGATGCCGTCCAGCAACAGTGCGCCGAGACCAATGGCGGACTTGACAGTGCCAGAGCGCCGGCCGCCGGCCTCGGTGATTCCCAAGTGCAGTGGTTGCTCAATTTGGGTTGCCAGCTTGCGATAAGCGGCGGTGGCCATAAAAATGTCGGAAGCTTTAACGCTCACTTTAAAGTTTTGAAAGTTCAAGCTATCGAGGATTTCCACATGGCGTAGGGCTGACTCTACCAGAGCGTCGGGGGTAGGTTCACGATATTTTTTTTGCAGCTCTTTTTCCAGTGATCCGGCGTTGACGCCGATGCGGATGGGGATATTGTTATCCTGGGCCTTGTCGATAACGGCACGAATACGTTTTTCTCGGCCGATATTGCCGGGATTAATGCGCAAACAGTCTACACCGAGATCTGCTACCCGCAGGGCGATACGGTAGTCGAAATGGATATCCGCCACTAATGGCACTTCGACCTGCTGCTTGATTTGGCCAAAAGCTTCTGCGGCCTCCATGGAGGGTACGGAAATCCGCACAATATCGGCCCCAGCCTGCGCCAGGCGCTGAACCTGCTCTACGGTGGCGGAGACATCACAGGTTTCGGTGTTGGTCATGCTCTGTACTGAAATGGGTGCACCACCACCCACGGGTACTTTGCCCACCATAATCTGACGCGAAACGCGGCGAACAATCGGTGATTCAAATTGCATAGCAGTAACCTTGCCAAGTGTTGGCGGTAAGTATCCGGCCGTGGGCGAAAAAGCTGAGGTAAATTATAGAGATAAAAGACGAACATCTACAGGGGTTGGGTGCGCAAAGTAGTTGTGGCAAATCAACCCCTTAATTTCACGCTAGTGGTGATTTGAGCCCGATTGCCCATTGTGCCTCAGCCACCACCTACCAACAGTGTGCGTGTACGCTGATTGTCAATTGGAGCACTTTCCACCTCTTCACCGAGGTAATTTACTGTGGTGGCGGCAGCATTACCCAGCATCAATTGAAAGGGGGGTTCACCCGAGAGCTCGATGGAGGACCCCGCTGGTTGTATCTTTGATAACAGAATCTCGCCCTGAGAATCGACCACTTCGATCCAGGCTTCTTGGCTGAATTGTAGCGCGATGGTAGAAGCATCTCGGCCGCCAGAGGCGTCGGTGGTTGTGCCTGGGAGTATTTCAGTGGACGTTAAAGCTATTACAGCATTTGCTGTTTGCTGCTCTGAAGAGTGACCCTCTGTCAGTCTTTCCTGGATCGGCGCCGTTGTATGTTGCACTTCACTGTTATTTGGCAAAAATACCTGCGGATTTACATTAATAGGCGCTAATGATTCTGGTTCATTGTGTATAGTTTCGGACATTTCTGCTTTTAGCGCTGGATTGCCATTGAATGACCACCAGGCACCAGCAGCCAGAATAAAAAATAGCAATGCACTGGCGCTAAAAAAAATTAGCCTGTTAGGTCTCGTTTGTAATATCAGCGCTTGTTGGCTAGCACCTTTTGAGATTGATAGGGTGCTGCGCATTGTTTTGGGAAGCTCACACTCAAATGCCTCCAGTAGTGGTTCTGGATCGGCTTTTAACACTTTGCAAGCATTGCGAAGATAGCCGCGAACATAGGTTATGTCGGGCATGCGTTCATACTGATCGCTTTCAAGTAACTGCAGCTTTTTTGCACTGATACACAGTTTTTCGGCGAGCTGTTCGCGACTGATACCCGCTGTGGTGCGAAGATGTTGTAATTGGTTGCCGGAAGAGAGGGGGGCTGTGGCTGCTCTCTCCTCAATAGGCGTTTTGGTGGTGTTTTTATTCGTCATTTTCGGCCATCATTTTTTTGTACTTCAGTGCTTGTTCTGAATAGGGGAAAAGATTTTTCAGCGCTAATGCGTGACTTTTTTCTTTGTCTCGATTGCCGAAGATTTTTTCAATGCGAATACCCAACCAGAGAGATTGCGGTATTTGGCGATTCTTGGCACTAAAGCGCTCTAGATAATATTTAGCTTGGGAATATTCACCGGCATTAAATTTAAGTTCGGCTAGTTCCAGTAGTGCCAGTGTCAAATTACGATTCAGTGCCAAAGCGCGGGTAAAAGCTTGCTCTGCAGCTTCTCGCTGTCCGAGTTTAAGCGCTGCACGCCCAGAGTTGGCCAGAGCGTAAGAGCGACGGGGATATTGTAGATCTGCTGCAGAGTGTTTGAATTGTTTCAGTGCTTCCTTGTAGCGTTGTTGACGGTACAAAAAAACACCGTAATTAGTGCGCGCCATAGAAAAGTTGCTGTCGTAGCGTAGGGCTTTTTTAAAGTGAGATTCAGCTTCCGCCATTTCGCCATCCACCTGATACAACATGGCGAGGCCATGATGTGCTCTAGGATCTTTAGGCCCCAATTTTAGTGCTTCAAAAAAGTGACGGCGTGCAGTTTCGCGATTGTCTCCACTTTGCAAATAACGTAGGCCCAGCTGCACATGGGTTTGCCGGGCCTTATCGAGATCGATTTTGGGTTCTGGTAGGCCACCAGTAGTGATGCAGCCAGTTAGAAATAGACCGAACACCAAGCTCAGCTGAGGGGAGATTAAACTTTTAACCAACACAGGCCACCTATTTGTGTTTATAGTGTGTGTTTAGCCAACTATGCGTACGGCACGCTCGCGGTAGCGTTCTGCACGACGCGTGCGGTCATTGACACTGCCAGCCAGTTGGCCACAAGCAGCAGCAATATCATCGCCTCGGGTTGTACGAACGGTGACAGTAAAACCTTTATCAAGCAATATTTGTTGGAAGCGGCGTAACGCGTTGTTGCTTACCCGTTGATAATCTGAAAGCTCGAATGGGTTGAAAGGTATCAGGTTTATCTTTACCGGCACAGTTGCCAGTAGCGTCGCCAATTCCTCTGCATGCTTTGGGTGGTCGTTAACTTCTCGAATTATAGTGTATTCGATGGTTATCTTACGGCGATTGTCGGGCATGCGTTCGATGTAGCGTTGTGCACTGTCGAGTAACATGGCGATGGGATATTTTTTGTTGATTGGTACCAGTTGATCGCGCAACTGGTCATTTGGTGCGTGCAGAGAAATAGCGAGGCTGACATCGGTTACATCTGCCAGCCTGTCAAGGGCGGGCACTACGCCGGAAGTGCTGAGAGTAACGCGGCGCTTGGACAGACCGTAAGCATTGTCCTCCAGCATCAGATTCATGGCATCGACCACATTGTCAAAGTTAAGCAATGGTTCTCCCATACCCATCATGACAACATTGGTGACTTTGCGGGCAGCGGTATTTTTGCCAGTGGTAGGCAGTTGTAACTGTCCGAAGGATTTACACGCAATCCAAACTTGGCCAATTATTTCTGCGGCCGTCAAGTCGCGGTTAAAGCCCTGTTTGCCGGTAGCACAAAAGCTACAATCGAGGGCGCAGCCAACTTGGGATGAAACACACAGAGTGCCGCGATTGCCATCGGGAATATAAACGGTTTCGATGGCATTGCCAGCGGCAACTGCGAGCAACCACTTGCGGGTGCCATCGACAGAATCCAATTGTTGTAGCACCTTGGGCGCGCGTATTTCGGCCCGCGCTGTTAGTTTTGCTCGCAGTGGCTTACTGAGATTGGTCATCTGCGAGAAGTCATCGACCCCGCTTTGATGGATCCACTTCACAACCTGGATGGCGCGAAAGCGTTTTTCGCCCAATGTGGCAAAAAAATCTACGAGCTTGTCGATTGACAGACCCAATAGATTTACTTTTTCCGCTTGCGCGGGTTTGACTTGCAATTCGCCCATGGGGTGCTCGATGGATTAGCTGACTGTGGGGGCTTGTACAGAGCTCCCACGGCAAGTGGTGCGTTTACAAACGGTTAGCGCGCGCAAAGTTCGTCTGCGCTGAAGAAATAATTGATTTCGCGCTCGGCGGAAGTTGCAGAGTCAGAACCATGCACGGCATTGGCATCAATGCTGTCGGCGAAATCTGCACGAATGGTACCAGTGGCTGCCTCTTTTGGATTGGTCGCCCCCATCAGGTCGCGGTTGGCGGCAATAGCATTGTCGCCTTCCAGCACTTGCACGACAACCGGCCCTGAGGTCATGAAGCGCACCAGGTCATTAAAGAAAGGGCGCTCTTTGTGCTCGACGTAAAAGCCTTCAGCTTTTGCTTGAGACAGTTGAACCATTTTCAGTGCAACAATTTGCAGTCCCGCCTGTTCGAAGCGGCTTTCAATAGCACCAATCACATTTTTAGCAACGGCATCCGGTTTGATAATGGACAATGTACGTTCCCGAGCCATGTTTTTCTCCAGCGTAAGGTTTTCTCAAATACGAAAAGAGCAACCGCAGTTGCTCTTTTCTGAATGTTTGTCTGTGCCGCAAGCCGCGGTTTTTGCCATTATACCTGTAATTGCTTCAAGCCTGAACTATCGGACCTAGAAACCGCAGTTAAATCATGCAAGTCTGCTCACAACAGCAGTGACACGCCTCTTTTTAGACTAGGCAGTCTCCTCAATCCAAGCGGCTTGAATCGCCTCGAGGATTTTTTCACCGCAACGCTGAGGTTCATCGTTAAACTTCGGTAGTGCCAACACCCAGGAACGCAGATCGACAAAGTTGATCTTCAGTGGGTCAACCTCTGGGTGGCGATCACTCAGCTCTATGGCAATGTCGTGTATATCTGTCCATTTCATTCTGCATGTCCCTCTAATGTGCTTCTGAAACTTGATTGATCGTATACTTGGGAATTTCGACTACTAGGTCTTGATCTGTCACCAACGCTTGGCAGGACAACCGTGAATCAGGCTCCAGCCCCCAGGCCTTGTCCAGCAGATCCTCTTCGAGCTCATCCGGCTCTTCGAGAGAATCAAAGCCCTCGCGCACAATGACATGGCAGGTGGTACAGGCGCATGACTTTTCACAAGCGTGTTCGATTTCCACACCATTTTCCAGAGCCGCATCACAGATGCTAACACCGCTTTGTGCTTCGATTATCTTGCCCTCGGGGCAGAGCTCAGCGTGGGGTAAAATTACAATCTTTGGCATAACTGATCAACTCTCATCGGCAGAATATTGTGCGCAATCTAGTGGTCAAATTCGTCCAGGCTGTGGCCTTGCATGGCGCGCTTGATAGATAGATCCATGCGCCGGGCGGCAAAAGGCTCGGACAGTGCGTTGAGTGCTTCCACCTGTTGGTGGATAGTGGTTGAGTTGCCGGCACTACAGGCCAAACGCAAGGTTTCCATTGCTTGCTGCAATGTCGCGCGTTCATTTTTACTGAGTAGCTCGCCACCATTTTCATTGATGGCTGCCGCTAAAGCTTCGAGGCTGCGTTCGGCCTCCAGCTGTGCTTCACGAAGTGTACGGGCGGCAATATCTTCTTTGGCATGGGTGTAAGAATCTTGCAGCATCTGGGTAATATCGGTTTCATTGAGCCCATAAGAAGGCTTGACCACGATTTCTGCCGTCACTCCAGTACTTTTTTCCTGGGCGCTGACAGACAGTAGACCATCAGCATCTACTTGATAAGTTACTCTTACATGGGCTGCACCGGCCACCATCGGTGGAATACCGCGCAGTTCAAAACGAGCTAGGGAACGACAATCTGCCACCAATTCACGTTCGCCCTGGAGCACGTGGATGGTCATTGCGGTTTGTCCATCTTTGAAGGTGGTGAACTCCTGAGCCTTGGCCACTGGAATAGGGGTGTTGCGAGGAATGAGTTTTTCCGTCAAGCCCCCCATGGTTTCAATAGCCAATGATAGTGGAATCACATCCAGTAACAGCAGATCTTCCCGCGGGCGATTGCCAACCAAAATATCCGCTTGCAAGGCTGCACCTATAGCGACTACTTGATCAGGATCTATATCGGCATGAGGTGGGCGGCCAAAAAATGCCTCAACTTGCTCGCGTACCCGCAGTGCTCGGGTAGACCCGCCCACTAGTATTACGTCATCCACAGCTTCAGTGTCGAGCGCGGCGTCGCGCAGTACGCGTTTGCAGGCACGCAGAGTTTTATTTATCAATGGATCCAGCAATCTGGCAAGTTGCGGACGATCTAATTGACCCTGCCAACCGTTGTGATTTAGGGTTACTGAGTGTTTGATTGCCAGGGCTTCTTTGGCCGCGCAGGCACTGTCGAGCAGCGCGCGTTGCGTTACCGCATTTATGTCCTTAAGCCTTGCTTGCGTTGCAATCCAGTCTGCTACAGCGTTGTCAAAATCGTCGCCGCCAAGGGCTGTGTCACCATTGGTGGACAGCACTTCAAAGACACCTCGAGAGAGGCGCAAAATGGTAATATCGAAGGTGCCGCCGCCGAGATCGTAGACCGCGATGATTTTGCCATCTGCACGTTCGTGGTCATCGGCGTTTCGATCAAGTCCATAGGCCACTGCGGCGGCGGTGGGTTCACTGAGTAAGCGCAGCACTTTTAAGCCTGCCAGGGTAGCGGCATCCTTGGTAGCTTGGCGTTGCGCCTCGTCGAAATAAGCGGGTACGGTAATCACTGTGCCATCGATTTCTCCTCCCAATGTGTCACGTCCGCGTATTGCCAACACTTTGAGGATTTCTGCTGAGACTTGAATCGGGGTTACGCGTCCACCGGCGGTTTGGATTTTTGGCACAGTGTCGCTGTCTGCGGCAAAGCGATACGGCAACTGAGCGTTGGCAGTTTTAATATCATTGAGTCCTCGGCCCATAAAGCGTTTGATGGACAGTAGGGTGTTTTGTGGATCGTCGACCGCCGTTCTGCGTGCCTCGGCCCCCACCTGGATGCCGTCAGCAAAGTAGCGTACTGCCGAGGGGAGCATGGCTGCGCCATCTGCAGAGGGAAGTACTTCGGCGCTGCCGTTGCGCACGGCGGCGACCAGTGAATTGGTGGTGCCAAGATCTATACCTAGAGCGCGTTTGCGTCGATGCGGCTCTGGGCTTTGGCCCGGTTCAGAAATCTGTAGTAATGCCATGTTCAGTCCAGTAAATCCTCTTCCAACTGTTCTATTTGACGCTGTAATTTGGCGAGGAATTGCAGCTTATGCAATGTATTTTGCGCTTTATCGAGTGCATTGGCGGCTAAGGTGCTGCCAAATTCTTGCTGCTGCTCAATAAATAATGCACGGGCTTCGCGGCTTAAACGATCGAGTGAAGTTTGGGAATCGGCAGCTGTACGCACCTCTTCTAGCCGTTCACGCAATATCAGCTGTTGCATCAAAAAATCACTGTCGCCGGTGGTCTGTTCGGGATTGACCTCGACTCCAGCCAGCTTCAATAAATAGGTGGCGCGCAAGACCGGGTCACATAGTGTGGTATTAGCCTCATTAATCTGAGTCGTATATTGCATAGACAGCATTTGTTCGCGGCTAGATCTGGTTGCAAACTTGTCCGGGTGAAATTCTCTTTGTAATGCACGGTAGCGCTGGGCCAGAAGGCCAGCGTCTATCTCATAGCGGATAGGTAAGTCAAAAATTTGAAAATAGTTTTGTTGCAACTTCATGCAGTTTTGCCTGTGGGCCTATTGTTTGTCAGGAACACCATAAAAAAGGCCGGTATCTGCAGCGCAGCACCCGATCTATTGTTGTATGCGGCGCTTTTTTGCAAAAGGTTATACGTGAAAGCTCTCGCCGCAACCACAGGCATTTTTTGCATTGGGGTTGGAAAAGGCAAAACCTTCGTTGAGCCCCTCTTTGATAAAATCTAATTCTGTGCCGTCGAGATAGGCAAGGCTTTTGGGGTCGACCACCAGTTTGATGCCATCCTGTTCGAACACCATATCTTCGGATTCGGTAGTATCGACAAATTCCAGCACATAAGCCATGCCTGAACAGCCGGCGGTTCTTACGCCGATGCGGATACCGACACCCTTGCCTCGGTTGGCAAGTTGACGTTCAACATGTGCTTTTGCCGTTGCAGTCATGGTAATTGCCATAGCGTTGCTTACTCCTACGCGGTTATCTGTTTTCGTTAGTAGTTACTTATGCCTATTCGCCGCGTTTTTCGCGAATATCCCGTACGGCGGCTTTAATAGCATCTTCCGCCAGCACCGAGCAGTGAATTTTGACCGGCGGCAGGGCCAGTTCTTCAGCGATATGGGTGTTTTTAATCGCGACAGCTTCATCGAGAGTTTTGCCCTTTACCCATTCGGTGAGCAGCGAGCTGGAGGCGATCGCAGAGCCACAGCCATAGGTTTTAAATTTAGCGTCTTCGATTACGCCCTCGGCATCGACCTGAATCTGCAAGCGCATAACATCGCCGCAAGCGGGCGCACCCACCATGCCAGTGCCGACGTCAGCGGATTTGTCGTCGAGGCGGCCGACGTTGCGTGGATGTTCATAATGGTCAATTACTTTATCGCTATAAGCCATGGTTATTCCCTCTCGATTTGTTGCCGGCGACCCTGTGGGCTCCGCCATTTACAGCGGCGTTTAGTGTGCCGCCCATTCAATAGTATTCAGATCGACACCGTCTTTGTACATATCCCAAAGTGGCGACAGCTGGCGTAACTTTTCTACTGCTTTGCGCACAGCTGCCGCAGCGGTGTCCACATCTTGCTCGCTGGTAAAGCGGCCAAAGCTAAAGCGCAAAGAGCTGTGGGCCAGTTCATCGTTGACGCCCAGGGCTCTGAGCACATAGCTGGGCTCGAGGCTCGCAGAAGTACAGGCAGAGCCGGATGAAATGGCCAAATCTTTCAGTGACATGATCAGGCTTTCACCTTCCACAAAGGCAAAGCTCACATTCAGATTGCCTGCTACACGCTGTTTAAAGGAGCCATTTACATGTACCTCTTCCATGTCTTTAATCGCATTCCAGAAGCGGTCGCGCAGGCTTAGCAGGCGCGTTGTTTCTTCAGTCATTTCTGCTTTGGCGATACGAAAGGCTTCGCCCATGCCGACAATCTGATGGGTGGGCAGGGTGCCAGAGCGCATGCCGCGCTCGTGGCCGCCACCATGCATCTGAGCTTCCAGGCGCACGCGGGGCTTGCGGCGTACATAGAGTGCACCAATGCCCTTGGGGCCATAAATCTTGTGAGCGGTAACCGACATCAGGTCGACCTTTAGCTCGGCCAGGTTAATGGGTAGTTTACCGGCACTTTGTGCGGCATCGACATGAAAAATGACCTTGCGTTGGCGGCACAGCTCGCCAATTTCGGCAATATCGTTAATGACCCCAATTTCGTTATTGGCATGCATCAGACTGACCAAAATAGTGTTCTCACGCATCGCTTGGGCGACTTGCTCGGGCGTGATGATGCCATCCGCATTGGGCGTTAGATAAGTGACTTCAAATCCCTCACGCTCAAGTTGACGTAAGGGGTCGAGCACTGCTTTATGTTCAATTTTGGAAGAGATCAGGTGTTTGCCCTTCCCCTGATAAAAGTGCGCAGCACCTTTGATTGCTAGATTGTCAGACTCGGTTGCGCCACTGGTCCAGACAATCTCACGGGGGTCGGCGTTAATCAGCTCGGCAACCTCACGGCGGGCCTTTTCAACCGCTTCTTCTGCCTTCCAGCCGTAGAAGTGGGAACGCGAAGCTGGGTTGCCAAAATTGCCATCCATCGTCATCTGCGCCGCCATTTTTTTGGCTACGCGAGGATCCACCGGGCAGCTGGCTGCATAGTCGAGGTAAATAGGGTGATTCATGCTCAGTACTCTCCGTAGGCTGCTGATAGCTATCATAAAAAAGCTTGATCAGCACAAATTACTACAATGTTGAGTTATTCACTGGTGGTTGGTGCCTCACTGGAGGCTGCCCAATACTACCACCGGTTCTTCCAATGGCGATTTTTGTGAATTTTGGCGTCGCGCCACTACCTGAACCTCAGTGCGCTGGACTAGATCAGCAAGACTAATACCATTGAGGAAATTGTAAATCTGTGCGCTTAAATCACTCCACAAGTAATGGGTGAGGCACTGTTCGCCAGCAGCGCAATCACTATTGCCACCACAGCTAGTAGCGTCGACTGATTCATTGACTGCATCAATGATTGCCGCCACATAAATGTTCTCAGTTGGCTGCGATAACAGGTAACCACCACCGGGGCCTCGCACACTGGAGACCAGCCCGGATTGGCGCAGCCGTGAGAAAAGTTGTTCAAGATATGACAGCGAGATTTCCTGGCGCCTGGATATTTCGGCTAAACTGACCGGAGTTTGTCCCGCGTTCAACGCCAGATCCAGCATTGCCGTAACCGCGTAGCGGCCCTTGGTAGTTAGACGCATTGTGGCTCCTCGGAATAGTCATAGTCCCTGTGCTGCCAGGGGGGAATTATGCAATACCTTACTGTAGTGGTCAAGTATAGAGCTTAGCACTTCTGTCGACTACAATATTCGCCCATTGACTAGCTCGGACTTTGCATTGCACCCATTGCGCAACAAGGCTTTTTACTAAACGTAATTTGGATAAAAGCCTTTACTCAAGCTGTGTGTTTTGATGTGTTCAGATTTCTCCGTACGAAATCTTACCTTGCGCTTCAAAAGGACCCTATTCACCCCAAACTGACATTAATTGGGTGCGCCTAGGTAGAAGTTTTCACAATTGAATATAACTGTTAGCAGCATAAAGTATGGATGGCGTATAGTTTTAGTTATAACTGTGGAAATCTCAATTAATCGTTCGCACAGAATGATTGAGAAGTCATTGAGAGGGGCTAACCTACAAGCAATGTCGCAGATGCTTGAAAAACGCTCAGCTCAATGTAGGCGGAAGCGAGCGCTATAGACTCTGCGGTCAGTTATGGCAAGAGCTGCGATAGGCATAAGCCCGAGTACCACTGCATATTGAAGCTTTTTGGGCACGCTAGATTGACTGACTTCAGCATTGTATAGCGCTATGTTCAACGTAAGTTTGTGTCGGGCCCGGTGCAATATCCAGGTTAGTTATTTTGATAAATAAGGTTCGATATTTATTGCTGAATCCTCAAGCTCAGGAGCCTTGCTTCCGATGCACGTAGCGCTATCTGATTGCTCCGAAAATAAATCATAGTGCATTAGGTGGTCGTTTTTAATTCCCATCCAGGTGCCAAGGCCATTGACAAAGTTTACCCCGCATTTTTTAGCTTTTATATTAAATTGCTTTGTATCATCACTAGATATTTTTATTAGCGGTACACTATAGGCGTAAGCTGTATCTCCGTGCCTGAGTCGGATTTCTTTGTTATCTTTGTGGTGTATTTGGCCGTGGTCAGAAAAATAAACCATAGAGAAGGTTCGTCCACTTTGTTCTTGTGATTCTTTCATTGTATCATAGATTTTTTTAACTACACTATCCGTTTTTTTAATGCTGGATACATAACATGAAATATATTTATACTCGTCCTTAATAACTGAAAATCCATCAAAATCTTTTACTCTGTTGCACACGTTAATATGCGACCCGTAAAGGTGAACGACAAATAATCTTTTTCCTTTTGCTTCATTGCCCACTTTAGCTTTTAGGATTGGCAGTAATTGGTAATCACTTGTGGGCTTTGAATTGTAAGCACCACTTTTCAAAAAAAACATATTATCGGCTCTGTTAGCAATTGCGGTCACTGGGCTATCATGTTCACCGATATAGCCTTGATTTGATATCCAATAGGTATATATGTCGGCAGAGCGGGCGAGATCGATTACGTTAAGTGGATATCTTGGTTTGCCATCTTCCGGCAAGGTTAACATAAGGCGTAGTGATGCAACTGTATTACTTCCTGCGGATAGTAAGCCATCAACTACCTTTCCTGGAGTCTTATCAATAAATGGTGTATTAGGAATAGCATAGCCGTACTTATGCATGTAGTCACGCCTTTCACTTTCACCGATAATTAAAACATAGTCATCATATCCGTCTGGTAAAACTCGTGATTTCCCCCAGCTGTCATTAAAATCTGACATTTTTTCTAAGGCTTCCATTTCGGCTTTGACCTGTCCAGACGAGGAAAGAGCAGTCTCAAGCAAGAGATACGGACTAGGATTTATAAAATAAAGTAATGTAACACACAGAGCAAGAATGCACTTATTGCGTATATAGCTAATTTTTTTCTTTCTAACCAACAGCCAAAATATAGATACGCACCCGGCTATAATTAGCGAGTAGATCCATGACTTAAGGGGAATGATAGATGCAAATTCAGAGATCTCGTTGGCGTTAGTAGAAAAAATCGATGCTATATATTGATATGTGGGTGCGCCAAACGTATAACCAATCGGAGTGTAGGCTGCATAGAGTAACGTGACTGGCAAGCCGATCAAATAGAATGAAAGTCGATAAGAGCTAACTGCAGCATAAAAAGCAATAATGGAAAGCTTTTCTAAACTGCTGGCATGATAACCGGCAGTTTTATACATAATGTCCGCAGCTGCATAGATGAACAGTAGCGGTGCTGTGTAGCGAAAAATAATTTTAAAATCAAACATCAGAAAGGTTACAGCAGAAGAGGTGTGTGCGGTACTTACCCCGAATTCTAAAGCACTTACAACTTTAATGTCAACCCTACAGCTATTTCTTAGCTAACCTGGACTTCGATCGTTACGTGAAATACCTGGGGGCAGCGGGCTTTGAGCTCTGCTTCCAATTCGTTGGTGATTTTTTCAGTATACTCAAATGTTGCTTGAACAATTGAGCGCGTTTCAGCATAGCTGCGTACGTCACTATTATGTTTTTCTTCCAGAACCTTATCCATTAATTTGTCACTATATGTGGTAATACTTTTATAGACTTGCGCCAGAATAACTTCTTCACGAAGCTCAATTTCTGCCACTAAAAGGGTATGATTATCGTCCAAAATGATGGAGCGTAAATCATTAAATCGCTTTATTTCTCGATGTTGCTGCAGAATTTCCCTAAAAGTCTGTTCCGCTTCCAAATCGCGAATATCAGTCAGGTAGGTCATATTGATTTTAGCGAGAAAAATTGCCGTAAATCCAAGCATCACGGCAATAGCAGCAGAAAAGCCAATATCCCACAATGGGCTTCCCGTCAGTTTTGTCAGCCCGATACCAGCGGCAGCCAGAATGATGCCAGCAATGGCTACCGTATCCTCCAATAATACCGCAGTTATTGTAGGGTCATAAACTTTGGAAAAATATTCCCATGGATTGGTAATGCGCTTGGCACGCATACGTATCGAAAATTCCCTACAAACAATTAATAAAACATAACCTTCCAGGCAAAAAGCAATAATAAGCACCATTGCAGATATCCAAAAGGCCGATACTCCAATGCCAAAAATTTGTACCACAGAGGGAATATCGACGTACTCAAGCCGTTTCCACGCGTGCCAGGCGTGGGTGAGCCCAACGCCGCAACCAATCGAAAACAGGCCAACTGCACTCCATAGGTTCCACAGATATTTTTTTTGGCCGTGGCCAAAGGCATATTGCTGGTCTGCTGGTTGATCACCACTTTTTAGCCCAATCAATAAAGTTATCTGATTGAGGGTATCCATTAGGCTGTGCACTGCTTCATTCATCATCGCCGCTGAATGGGTCAGGGTCGCGGCAATAAATTTTAGCATAGTAAGAACGCCGTTGACGGTAATTTCGTAGAGCACCGCCTTTTTAGTACCTTGCTTCATCATTTAAATTTTCTATATATATCAATAAGTTGTGCATTTAACCTTTTCGCGTACCGCCGTTTTGGTGCTTCAGCATGATAATAGCTCTGAAGCGCCGATAAAAAATCTTTAAGGTAAGCTTTTTCTTGGTATCCTGCGGGCAACAGTAACAGCTTTGTCGTTCATTAACGCATAGATTGACTAGGCTATAGGGGTAGCGTTGCGCAAAACCCAGGTCAAACCTTTGCCATGCAATCGCCAATACATCCGCTGTGGGTCATTCTAGCTAGTGCACTGATCGCCGGGGTGGCTATCGGGCTGCTGTTTTACTTTGATGTACAGCAGTATGTCATTGATTTGCTGGATTGGTTGGATGGTCATGGTTCGGTTGCCGACCTAGTATTCACCCTAATACTTGCAGTATCGGTAATGCTGTTAGTGCCGGGGGTATTTTTCACTATGGGGGCGGGGTTTATATTTGGCGTGGTGAAGGGCACCCTATTGGTAGTTCTAGGCACCGGGCTGGGTGCCAGTCTCGCTTTTCTGATAGCGCGCCATCTATTTGGGCGGCGAGCATCTGCTTGGGTTATGGGCCATATTCGTCCGCAAAATCTTGGAGATATTATTGAGCAAGAGGGTTGGAAGCTGGTTATGTTTACACGGTTGTTGCCTTTGTTTCCATTTAAGCTTTCCAATTATTTTTTTGGTTTGACACGGTTGCGGTTTAAAGAGTTCGTGCTGGGTACTTTTATCGGCATTATTCCAATCAGTCTCAATAATGTATATCTGGGCTCTATTGCTTCGAGCATTGCCAGTATTGGCAGCCCCAGAGATCAGCGTACATCGATAGAGTGGACTCTTTACCTCAGTGGCTTTGTGTTGGCGCTTATTGCGTTAATCGGAATTATACGAATAGCCCGGCGTGCAATCGGGCATAAAATGCATAGAGGGCGCAACTGATGCCATGGATAAAGTGGTTGCCCTGGCGCTTTTTTGTGCGCAAGCTCGCAAATGCCCATGGATTTCTTGACCCATTGGCGATTATGGCTCGACTAAAACACTTTGCCGAACCCTCTGAGGTGAGCGAGCCTATTGAGTTGCTGCGGGCAGGGGTGGTATTTCATGCGCGGGCACTAATTAACAGCAAAGTGATTCAACATAACCTCGACTGGATTTGGCCCTATTGGATCGAACGTCAGTTTGACCCTGGTGATGTGGCCTTTATACCTCGAGCCTTTTCTATTACCCACTGTAATTTGAGCCATCGCAACTGGACGGCAGTATCGGTGCCAGATAGTGAGGAAATGCCTATTGTTGATCCCCGGGGGCTGCTAACGCCCCATTATGATGGTTGGTCACTGGATTGTTGGGTGATCGGCAATAGCAATAACAAAAGTGATCACCTTATGCCCTCACAATTGCAAAAGTTATCGCAACAATTAGATCTGAACGATGGTGTGGCGGTAGTCACGAAATCCAGCAAAGGCCCGATGTGGCTTAAATCTCGTATTTACTCTGTACTGGACGCGGCTGACAATCAATGCCTAATAGATATCGATGCCAAGCATATTCTCGGCGGTTGGCTGGTGGTGGCTCTGCGCCCTTGCAATCCGGAAGGTGTCAGCTTTATCCATCAGGTTGCATTGAATAAAAGCCGTCGTCAATGGCTGATTGATGGTAGAGACAAAATTATTTTTGATCGTCCAGTAGATCGGCATCACGCATCGGACTACCGCCGTGGGGATATCTATTTGTATCTTCACCAAAGCAGTGAAGAAATGCATAGCCAGTGTAATGTGGGCATGGCCACCGCTGCGGCATTGTTTAAACTAGAGCCCGATCAGTTGTTAACCACCCAAGTTAAAATACCATTGCGTTGCTCACGTAAACAAAAAAAGGTAAAGCACAACTGGAGAATAAGCCTTGAAGGTCACTGCAGCTTATCGGTGCCGGATGCACAGTTTCAATTTCTTTATGATGCGGCAGTGAGGACCTTGATAATTCATTCACCGCAAGATGTGTACCCAGGGCCCTATACTTATAAGCGATTCTGGTTCCGTGACGCGGCATTTATGATTCAGTCGCTGTTACATGCAGGATTAATCAGCAGAGCTGAACGCGCTCTCGAACGCTTTCCAGCACGGCAAAAGCACAACGGCTACTTTCATTCTCAAGATGGTGAATGGGACTCCAATGGCGAGGTTCTGTGGATTTTTGACCAGTATTGTAAATTGGCTAATCGGCCCTTAAAAAGCACGTGGAAAACTCCGGTTCTTCACGGTGCTAGATGGATAGACAAAAAACGCCTGCCGGAGGATGGCAGTCTGTGTGGGGGTTTGCTACCCGCTGGATTTAGCGCAGAGCATTTGGGGCCCAACGATTATTATTATTGGGATGATTTCTGGGGTATTGCCGGGCAACAGGCCGCCGCGGCTATCTGTGCGCGAGAGGGCTGGACCGAAGAACAAAATATTTTTTTGCAACAGGCCAAAAATTTTCAAGCTACTGTGGATCGAGGTCTGATCAGGGTCGCAGAGCGTCTGCGACGCAAGGCAATACCCGCATCTCCCAATCGGCGCCTGGATGCTGGTGCCATCGGCTCTATTGTTGCCGGCTATCCGTTGAAATTATACCCCGAAGATGATCCCAGGCTAATGGATTCGGTGGACTATTTGCTGAAAAACTGCTTTGTAAAGGGCGGCTTTTTTCAGGACATGATTCACTCTGGTATTAACGCCTATCTTACGCTACATGTCGCTCAAGTATTGCTGCGAGCCGGTGATTCGCGCTGTGTCACTCTGATGCGTAATGTTGCAAGTTTGGCCTCTGCCACGGGACAGTGGCCGGAGGCTATACACCCCCATTCTCTCGGTGGTTGTATGGGTGATGGCCAACACGCTTGGGCCGCCGCTGAATGGTTGACTATGCAGCGTAACTGTTTTGTGCGCGAGGAGGGCGAGGCACTGATTCTGGCATCGGGCCTACCGCCAGAATGGTTGGCTGATGGCAGTGCTCAAGCGCCGCTACGCTTTGGCCCGGCACCGACAGAATTTGGTACGCTCACCTTGGAGATACAACCGGGAAATAGACCACGTGTTTGTTGGAGTGCTAATTGGTATCGTCAGAAGCCAACTGTGGAGATTCGCGCGCAAGGGTATCGCCCGGTCACGGCAGCAGCAGGGGCAGAGTTTGTGGAATTAATAGCCAATTGAACATTTTAATGTTAACCAATACTTATTTGCCCCATGTCGGCGGTGTTGCGCGATCTGTCAGCGCTTTTAGTGAAGCCTATCGAACATGCGGACACAAGGTATTGGTTATTGCGCCTGAATTTCCCGAAAAAATTGCCAATGAAACCAATGTTATTCGCATTCCTGCGATTCAAAATTTTAACGGTAGCGACTTTTCTGTGGCGCTACCGTTGTCACGGGAGTTGAGCACAAGACTCGACTTATTTCGCCCCGATATTGTGCATTCTCACCATCCATTTTTATTGGGGATGACCGCGCTAAGAATAGCCCGGGCACGGGAATTACCACTGATATTTACACACCATACGCTCTACGAGCGTTATACCCATTATGTGCCGGCAGATTCGCAGATGCTTAAACGTTTTGTAATTGAGCTGGCTACCCGCTATGCCAATCTTGCCACCCAAGTATTTGCTCCCAGCCATAGTATTGCCACACTGTTGCGCAGCCGCGGTGTTAGCAAACCCATTGCAGTAATACCGACTGGAGTACAGTTGGAAAACTATTGCCACGGTAATGGTAAAAAGGTGCGTGCAGCTTATGGAATAGCAGAAAACGCTTTTGTTGTTGGTCATCTCGGGCGTTTGGCTGCGGAAAAAAACCTCGAGTTTCTCTGTTGTGCTGTTATTGAATTTCTCCAACAAAATACTTCAGCACATTTTTTACTGGTTGGCGATGGGCCATTAAAAGAAGCGTTGGCAAAACAATTTGCTAACTGTGGGCTCAGTGAGCGCTTACATCTTACCGGGATGCTCAATGGTGCGCAGCAATGCAATGCCTACAATGCTATGGATATTTTTGCTTTTTCCTCAACCAGTGAGACCCAGGGCATGGTGCTCACCGAGGCTATGGCTGCGGGAGTTCCTGTGGTGACACTGGATGCCAATGGTTGCCGCGAAGTTGTGCGAGATCACCACAATGGCCGCTTGGTGAAGCAGGGCAATCCCCATGAACTGGCGGCCGCACTGCAATGGTATTACGAACTGCCTCGGGCACAGAGGCAATGTTTGAGTCAAAATGCGCTAACTACAGCAAAGGCTTTTTCAATGCCCAATTGTGCTCAGTCTGCCCTGGACCATTACCAACCATTGTTACATCAACCCTGGTTGTTGGACGCTTCTCTCTATGCCCAATGGCTGAGGCTGCGCAATATTATTGGAGCTCAGTGGGAGATTATCGAAGGAGTTACTGGCGCTGCAGGTGCAGCACTGAGGCAAATCTCACGGCAATGATGCGTCGATTGATTGCACATGGAGCATTGATGATTGCTCAAATTGAATCCACATTGCGCCGTTGGCGTCGTTATTTCAGTCGCAGTGAATGGCTTGCAAGATTATTAAAGCTATCGTTCCATCAGGGTGACCCAGATGAGCGTGGGCTGGTTTTGATTCAGATTGATGGTCTCGCGCACGAGCAGCTGCAAAAGGCCATGGCTAACGGCAAAATGCCATTTATTAAGCGCCTGCTGGAGCGAGAACACTATCATTTGGAACATCTCTATTCCGGAGTGCCTGCCACTACGCCAGCGGTGCAGGCGGAAATCTTTTACGGCGTAAAAACAGCAGTACCGGCGTTTGGATTTTTCTCCGGCGATACGGGGCAGATGATGCGCATGTATGAGCCGTATGCAGCCGATTGCGTTGAACGAAAATTGGCGGCTACAGGGCATAGACCACTGTTAAAAGATGGCAGTTGCTATGTGAGTGTCTTTCGCGCCGGAAGCGATGCAAAGGAGGCACATTTTTGTTCTTCATCGCGAGGTTGGGGGCCGGCATTGAGCGAGGCGGGATGGCTGTCAATAGTGTTGATGATTCTGGCCAGCTTGTGGGGGTTAATACGCACAATCGGCCTACTATTGGTAGAGCTAGTGTTATCACTAGTAGATTTTTTCCGTGGCCTAGTCCAAGGGCAGGATTTTATCCGCGAATTAATGTTTATTCCCACCCGCCTTGCCATCACCATACTCACACGGGAACTGTCCACTCTGGGGGTGAAAATCGATATTGCCCGCGGTGTACCGATTATTTTTATCAATTTGTTGGGGTATGACGAGCAGGCCCACCGACGCGGCCCCAGTTCAAAATTTGCCCATTGGACCTTGAAGGGCATTGACGATACGGTGGCGCGCATATGGCGGGCTGCCCAACGCTCATTTCGGCGACACTACGACGTATGGATTTACTCCGACCACGGTCAGGAGGACAGTCAGTCTTACGAAGCAATTCACGGGCGCCCGTTGGCCGAAGCTGTTTCCTCGGCGTTGTCAAGTCTAAATCCAGAATCGGAGACCCTAAGCAGCGCCGGTCAGCGCGGTGTGCAATTACAGCGGGTGCGTTTATTCGGCGGCCAATGGATACAAAAACTGTTTCCTGTTGATGAGCCTGAAGTAGGTAAGCCCGGTTCACCCTTGGCTCTCTCAGCAATGGGGCCATTGGGGCTGCTATATAATTTAGAATTGCATGATCGCAGTCAGGTGGAAGTTGCCCGTTTTCTGGTGAAAAAAACCGGCGTACCGCTGGTTCTTTACAGATCAAAGCTGGTATCGAATAGTGGTTTATTGAAATCGACAGGGGTATCGGCAGAGGCGTCCTTAAAGGCATTCGGCTGGTGGCGTGATACCCCAGTAGAATTGCCACGAGATGCAGATAAAGTGCTCGGCAAAGCACACCCTTTTGCGGCTGAGGCAGCGGTGGACCTAGTCAACTTGTGCCATCATCCAGATGCTGGAGATTTTGTTTTCTGTGGTTGGAGCGCCGGCAGTCAGAGTGTGAGTTTTGCTATTGAAAGTGGCAGTCACGGTGGTTCTGGGCCCAATGAAACCCACGCTTTTGCGTTGATGCCACAAGATATTCCGGCCCCAAATCGGCAGCGTGGCCATTGGAGACCAATGGATATTCGCCAGGCAGCGCTAGATTTTTTATATGGAAAACCAAAGATAACATCGGTATCCGCCAATTATACCACCAGAAAAATTCGGGTTATGACCTACAACGTGCACATTTGCCGCGGTATCGATGGCAAACTGTCGCCGCGCCGAATAGCCCGTGTTATTGCCCGTTATGCTCCGGATATCGTTGCACTGCAAGAGGTGGATGTGCAGCGACAGCGCACGGGGGGTGTTGACCAGGTGGTGCAGATCTCTGAGCTTTTGGCGATGGAGTTTCACTTTCAGCCGGCAATACACCTAGAGGAAGAGCGTTATGGTGATGCAATATTATCGCGCCTGCCGATAACATTGATCAAGAAAGACATTCTTCCTGGCCCCGCGCCTCAATCTCGACAATTTGGTCACGCTGAACCTCGCGGGGCTCTATGGGTCGAAGTTCAGTGTAATGGTGCAAAATTACAAATTTTAAATACCCACCTGGGGTTAAATAAAGCCGAACGATTGCGCCAGGTAGACGCTCTGGTCAGCACAGACTGGCTCTGTAATGAGCGCTGTCAACAACCGAGGATTCTATTGGGGGACTTTAATGCTATGCCCGGCTCCGCGGAATACCGACGGCTTAGAAGACACTTATTGGATGCCCAACTGCAGCTGCCCCAACATCAGCCACAAGGTACTTTTTTCAGTCGCTTGCCCAAAACCCGTATCGATCATGTTTTTATCGACGGCGGGTTTAAGGTTATCGGAGTACAGGTACCACGCAATGAGTTGACACGGATGGCTTCTGATCATTTGCCCTTAGTGGTCGATTTGGAGGTTCCAGCGACGGATAGTCCTCAGCCAGGGGAAAATTCGCAATTTTGAGTCAAAAATACTAACAAATGACAGGTTCAGTTAACAATATTTAAGGTGTCGCTTGATGATTTTATTTGGTGGCTATATGATAACGGCTGTTTAGCTATATACTTTTATTTCTGGTAAGCACTGGGAGTCGTTAATGCAAACGCAACTTTATTCACAATCTCGGGCACTGGATCGCCGGGAGACCGCCAAGGTATTGCGCAATACCTACGCCATGTTGGCGATGACAGTACTATTCAGCGCTGTTACCGCTGGGCTCTCTGTAGCGCTGGGGGTCGGCCGTGGCATGGGCCTGATTTGCTCTATCGCAGCCATTGCCCTGGTATGGTTTGTATTGCCACGCACCGCTAATTCCAGTGCTGGCATAGGCGTGGTATTCGCCTTCACTGGCCTGCTGGGCGCCTCTCTCGGCCCGTTGTTGAATCATTATCTCGGGCTCGCAGGTGGTGGCCAGATCATCACTCAGGCACTCGGCACAACAGCATTGGTCTTCTTTGCACTCTCCGCCTACGTGCTGACTACTCGCAAAGATTTTAGCTTTATGGGTGGTTTTTTGTTTGTCGGCCTGATTGCGGTACTGGTATGCAGCTTGGGTATGGTTGTGGCCGGCTTCTTTGGCGTTTATATGCCACTGGCCAGTGTTGTGTTGAGTGGGGCTATTGCACTACTCTTTTCCGGTTTCATTCTCTATGATACCAGCCAGATCGTAAATGGTGGTGAAACCAACTACCTGATGGCGACCACAAGACTGTACTTGGACATTCTTAACTTATTTACAGCGTTATTGAGTATTTTTGGTTTTGCCTCTAACGACTGATAGCAGCTTACTTTGAGTTAACAGTGCAAGAAAAAATAGTGCCTCGCTTTTTGCGGGGCACTTTGCGTTTAATGATCTATGAAATTTACTCTGGTTATTTTTAGTGCACCCCACAGTGCGGAGGGCGCTGCTAGTGCACTGCGCTTCGCGCGAGCACTTTTAGCCTCCGGACACAATTTGTATCGGGTGTTTTTTTATGGCGATGGGGTTCATAACGCTAGTGCACTGGAGGCTCCGCCGCAAGATGAAAGCCATATTGTAGCTGGTTGGCAGGCGCTGCAGCAGCAACATCAACTCGATTTGGTAGTGTGTATTGCCGCGGCACAAAGGCGCGGCTTGCTTAGTGCCTCAGAGGCCGAGCGTCTGGGAAAGCCAGCGGCCAACCTAGCGGCGGGATTTGAACTGGCGGGTCTCGGCCAATTAGTTGATGCCGTAGTGTATTCGGATCGCTTGGTCACTTTTGGAGACTGATTCATGTCTAAAAGTATACTTGCCCTTTGCCGTCGCCCACCTTACGGGGATGCCCTCGCCCGCGAAGGGTTAGAAGCGGTGCTCGCTGCCGCAGCCATGGAACAAGCCCCGGTGTTACTTTTTATGCATGACGGCGTATTTCAATTACTCAAAGACCAAAACGCAAAAAGCATTGAACAAAAAAGTGTGCGTCGTAACCTAGAGGCCCTTTCGATCTTTGGTATCGATAAGCTTTATGTCTGCCAGCACAGCCTTGAAAAGAGAAATTTGAACTGTGGTCAACTTCGCCTACCAGGCATTGCAATCGAACTGATCGCAGACCCTGGCCGTTTTATTGCTGCGTTCGATAGCGTACTGAGTTTTTAATAGAACCTGGTTTTTTACAATATCAGCAGATCGGCAAAAGGTTTTGATATGACGCTACATATTGTCAGTAAATCACCCGGTTACTCTAATGCACTGATGGATTGTGCCGACAGTTTTGTCGAGGGTGATATTTTACTACTTATTGAAGATGGTGTTTATGCACTCAGCAGCTTACCAGAAAATATCCCTGTGCAAGCTGTCCACTACCTCAAAGCTGATGTCAATGCACGTGGTATAGTAGTGACGATGGAATATCAGGGTATTGATGATACTCGTTGGGTGGAACTTTGTTGTCAGCAAAACCCCGTGGTCAGTTGGTTCAAGTGATGCAAAAACTACAGTTGCAAAATCGACAAATTCCCGTGGATAAAGAGGGCTTTTTGTGCCATTTGGATGACTGGAGCCCGCAAGTGGCACAGCAGCTCGCCAGTGCCGAAGGGATTGAATTGACGGCAGCACATTGGCAAATTATAACGATGCTACGTGATTTTTATTGCCAATTCGAATTATCTCCCGCCATGCGTCCGTTGGTAAAATACATTAGTTCACAGCTGGGCCCTGAAAAGGGCCGCAGTATTTACCTATTACAACTCTTCCCACCAAGTCCCGCTCGTATTGCCAGTAAAATTGCAGGCCTACCCAAGCCGACTAATTGTCTTTAGGATTGAGTATCTGAGAGCGCGACACACAAGCTGCCCGAAAGAACACTTAAGAAGGGCGTCAGCAATAATTGACAGGGCATCAAATTCTCCCTGCAATAAGTGCGGTCATTCGCTCTTAAATAACTCAATATACTTTTTATTGTGACAGGCTGAATATGGAACCAGTAGTTTTCGCTAATCTACGAAGAACGACCTCAAAAAGAGGAAAACCATTATGAGTAAAGAGCAATTTTTATTTGCTGGGAAAATAACATTCATTACCGAATCGCCCAATGGTACTGGTTTTTCCACAACAGTTCAGCCTGTAAAACAAGATACTGGGATCATTTTGAATGGGTGCACTTTAAAAGGATTCAAGCTCTCTGAAGGTCAAAAAAGTGATTGATTCACTTTCGGCAATTGGGGTGTTCGTCAAGGTGGCGGAAGTAGGAAGCTTCGCCTCAGCAGGGCGCACTCTAGGATTGAGTGCTTCTGCTGTAGGAAAACGTGTTGCCAGTTTGGAGAGTAGCGTGGGAGCTCAACTGTTGCAGCGTAATACCAGAAAAATTTCACTCACCTATGAAGGAGAACGTTTCTTAAAGCATGCGATGCGTATACTTGAAGAAATTGATAACATTGAGCATGCAATGCTGGCTTCTACTGAAAGCCCTGTTGGTAGATTAAAAATTAGTATTGCACCAATCCCAAACTTTTTTAGTGACTGCTTTAATGCTTTTTTGGAAGAACACAAAGCAATTGAAGTAGAGTTTGATTTCTCCGATCGTTGTGTAGATTTAGTTGGTGAGAATTTTGATGCAGCGATTCGACTTGGTAATGACCCTGATGGAAATTTGCGTTCATACTATATAGGGGAGATTCATAGTGTGATTGTAGCTTGCCCTGATTATTTAAATCGCTTTGGGCGGCCTGAAAAGGTAGAAGATCTATCCTCTCACTCGCTAATTCATTATCGTTCAAGAAATTCAGGAATGATTCAACCCTGGCCTTTGACAAAGTCTAAATCCATTCATCTACCACAGACAATAATTTGCAATGACATTGAGGCTCGTATCAAGTTAGCACTTAATGGAAATGGAATAGCTTTCTTACCTCAAGTATCTATTAAAGAGCATCTCAATAAAGGAGCTTTTTGTACTGTGCTCGATGAGTATATTAACGATGCCAGCACCTCGATTTACGCTGTTTGGCCATACGCTCACCGCTATTCTATGCGTCAGCGAGTGTTAATTGACTATCTTAAAAAGCTTAAGCTATGAATTTAAAGACTAAAGTTTTGTGAAAAAAAATAAGCAGAAAACCAAAAAGTACTTGGGATGGCAGAATTTTTTTTCACGTAACCTGAAGGACTTATTTTTTAAAGGTTTTCCGGCTGCAGTTTCCAGAAAGAAATTTAATCGATTTTTCTAAAGGTTGCGATGCAAACGAAAGGATAAGCTGATACCCTCCCACGCACCTTTCGATTGAAGTATATTTCTGGCACAAGCCCCACTCGCGCGATTGAGGTTGATTTTTACCGAGCTTCTGCTCAGAGCTATACCCAAAGCGTGAAGTGGATCCCATCCACTGGGCACAAAATGCAGCTATTTAAGGAGCAATTAGCCTAGTTTGAGTTGTAATTCAAGCGGCAGAAGCCGCAGTTATCTCCATGGTTATCGCCTCTTCAGGCTGTACCATGAGGCACACTGTAACACATATTGCCTCCTTAAAATACTTCGGGAGCTTGGGGGCAGAGCCCTTGAAAAAGGGGTGCGGTTCACATTGCTAGCCATATCGAAAGTCACTGGTTATTACACAGCTGATGTTACGCAGCCGCTATTACTCTCCGAAGTTCAGTATAAGCTGAGCGTTATGTATTAATGAGTAACTTGCGATATAGTGCAAAGAGATTGAGTTTATGTTTGAGGCTCAAGCATTCAAGTTTGAATGTCGCACAAATTGACATGAATATATGGTTGCTTTGGGTCCTCAATGTTTTTGTTGGGGACTTGGTCAAATTAGCATTGGATTTCAAGGATTTACGAAACACTTCCACTTTCCACCGTTTTTTGTAGGTCGTGGTGATCACGTTATAGTTACAGGTCAAATCACTGCAAAC
>JAHZJJ010000099.1 GCA_022600975.1 Gammaproteobacteria bacterium | reverse complement strand
TCACTACCATGGGCTACGACCTGCTGGGCCGAAAAATAGCCATGAGTGACCCCGACAAAGGCGATTGGCAATATAACTACAATGGCTACGGCGAGCTAATACAGCAGACCGACGCCAAGGGCCAAAGGGTTGAAAATACCTACGACTTGCTCGGCCGCCTGATTGAACGCCGTGACATTGACGACAGCGGCGAGCGTGTCAAAACCAGCCAATGGCTCTATAACAACACCCAAACAACCGGCGAAGGCGGCGTCCCACCGACGGCCCTGGCCCAAGTAAAGGAATTTGCAGCCGACCCCGATACCATCAGCTACCGAAAGCTCTATAGCTATGACGAGCTTGGCCGCCCCAGTGAAACTGTCACCAGCCTCGCTGACGATGGTAGTGATGACCACTATGAAAAAACCAACTACGATGCATACTCGCGCCCCTTCCAGATCTTCGATGCTGGCGGCGATGGCAGCTGGAATAACAGCGCCATCCGCCACCACTACAACCAATACGGCTACCTCTACCAGGTTGTTGACGCCGAACTCCTGAACCTCGCCACCGCCGAACAGTTCTATACCATCTTAAACATGGATGCCCGCGGCAACGTCACCGAACACCTCAATGGCAACGGCATCACCACGGTAAAAACGTACGACCCGGCAACCGGCCGCCTGCTCGGCCAAACCGCTAGCGTACTTGGCATCGGCGATATACAACAGCTCAGCTATGACTGGGACGACCTCGGCAACCTTACCCGCCGGCAAGACCAGAGTGGTGATAAAGACCTGAGCGAAACCTTCCGTTACGACGAACTCAACCGTCTCACCAATGCCCAAGTCGCCGGGCGCCAAGCCCAAACCTTGCGTTACGACGACCTCGGCAACATCACCCACAAATCCGATGTCGGCGACTACAGTTACGCCGGCCAGTGCGCCAACAAAAACTACGGTCCCCACGCCGTCTGCCATACCTCTGACGGCGTTAGCTACGACTACGATGCCAACGGTAATATGACCAGCGACAGCAGTGGCAGAAACCTCCAATACACCACCTTCGACAAACCCGATGCGATCAAAAAAGGGGATCACACCACCGAATTTAAATACGGCCCCGACCGCAAGCGCTATTTGCGCATCGACACCGACAGCAGCGGCAGTAACGACAAGATCACTGAAACCCGCAGCATTGGCAATATCGAAAAAATCACCAAAGATGGCACCACAGAAATCAAACGCCACCTCCCCGGCGGCGCACTGATAACACTTACGGTGACTCAGAAAAATAATGAAACCCAATACGGCAGCCGCACAATCCAATATCTGCACAAAGACCACCTGGGCTCCCTGGATGTCATCACCGACAGCGGCGGGCAGATCGCCAATGCCGGTAAAGCCCTCTACAGCTTCGACGCTTGGGGTCAGCGCCGCAACGCCTTGAGTTGGGAGGCACTACTCAGTGCAGAGCTAACTGGCTTTGATACTAATATCACCACTCGCGGTTATACCGGCCACGAAATGCTGGATCAGGTGGGCTTGATTCATATGAATGGGCGCATCTACGATCCGCGCTTGGCTAGGTTTCTGCAGGCAGATCCGTTTATTCAAACCGTATCTGATACACAGATGTACAATCGGTACAGTTACGTTAGAAATAATCCACTGAACGCAACAGACCCCAGTGGGTACTTTATTGCGACACTTGCAGGCTTCATAGCTTATGCGGCTGGAGCAAACGCTGTAGTTACGGGGATAATAGTTGGAATAGCTGCGTTCGCAGAGACTATGATGAATGGTGGTAATTTTGCAGATGCTCTTAAGAATGGAATTATTTCTGGTGTTGCTGCGGGGGCCTTCACATCAATGCGATCTGGGTTCGATTTCGCATCAGCTACTTGGGGTGAAACTGCAATTTTGGGATTAAAGTTTGGCGCTGTAGGTGGCATCACAAGCGTATTGCAGGGAGGGAAGTTCGGTCATGGGTTTGTAAGTGCAGGAGTTAGTGCATTTACAGGTAAAGCGCTTGGAGGAACAAAGTTCGGAGCATCTTTAGGCAGAGGTGATCAAGCTGTCAGTCAAATAGTCATTGGAGGTACTGTTTCAAAGGCTACAGGAGGTAAATTTGCAAATGGGGCTGCGACGGCGGCGTTCCAGGCTGTAGTTGCTGCGGCAGCTTCCGGAAGCCGAAATCGCCCCGGGTTTACCGAGGGTGGCGTGGAAGTTGATTACAGCCAGTTAGAAAGCGAGGGTGATTATCAACTGGTTGATGATCACTTGGCTTCGCTTGTAGGCGATTCATCAGTCAATCAGGCTTCACTGGCTATAGCTGGCACAGAGCTTGGCTTCCATTACACAAGTGCAAGACTGTCAGCAACAGCCTTTACAAGCCGAGATGTAACGAGCGGACTTATGAGAAATGCCTATCTGCGTTCTAGCCGACAAGTAGCTATCGGAGGTGGCGCTGTTATGTCATTTGGGTTGATGCCTGTTAGTACTGTTTCTGGGGTTGCGTGGCACGCATTGGACACTCATTTAAAGGGCGTCCCAATGACTGTAGAGGGGGCGGCAGCTTCTATCTTGATAGACCGCACACTATCTCCAGGTTTTGAAGCCTTGGGAAGAGCTTCTGGTCATAGGTTTGGTGAAGTAATGTGGAACATTAACCAGGACATACTCGGGTATGGTATCGGGCAGGCGGGGCCTTAGATCCTTAGGTGAGATGAGACAGGATTTTTAATGACTGTTGTTTTTGTTTTGGTATGTGTTGTTGCGAGCCATGTATTGGCGATGGTTTGCAGAAAGAGAGAATACTCCCTAGAAAAAGCAGTCGGTTTTGGTATTGCTTCCGGGCTTCTATTTTCTTTTCTTTGCTTTGTTTTAGCTTCGGTAACGGGGTATAGCGAAGTGAGTTTCTTCTCTGAAGGCGAGATTGGAAAAACAGCGTTTGTTGCAACTGTGGTATGCGCAGCCTTTGCTATGAGATGTGGCCAGGCTGTAAATAGTTAATCTGTTAAAAACCATAGCGATGGTAGAAGCCTTCAATACACCACCTTCGACAAACCCTCAGCAATTAAAAAAGGGAGCCACACCACCGAATTTAAATACGACCCCCGAGCGCAAGCGCTACCTGCGCATCGACACCGACAAAAACGCCAAGGTGACCGAAACCCGCAGCATTGGCAACATCGAAAAAATCACCAAAAACGGCACCACCGAAATCAAGCGCCACCTCCCCGGCGGTGTATTGGTTACCGTAAATGCCAGTGGTGACACCGCAGCGGAACGCTATCGCCAGCGCGAGATCCAGTATCTACACAAAGATCACCTGGGGTCCCTGAACGTCATCACCGATGCACGGGGCGCAATCGTCACCGATGGCAATGGCAACAAAGCCCTCTACAGCTTCGATGCCTGGGGCCAGCGCCGCAATGCCCTGAGTTGGAAAGCGCTCACCAGTGCAGAGCTGGCCGGCTTTGATACCAACATCACCACCCGCGGTTACACCGGCCATGAGATGTTGGATCAGGTTGGCCTGATCCATATGAATGGGCGCATCTACGATCCGAGGTTGGCTCGGTTTCTGCAGGCGGATCCGTTTATTGATGGCGTAACTAACACCCAAGGCTATAACCGCTATAGCTATGTTCATAACAACCCATTGTCTTATACCGACCCCAGTGGTTATGGTGCAAGTAACGGTGTTTGGTCTGCGGTAAAAATTGTTGTTGCGGTTGTTGCCACTATTGCATGCCAAGGTCCTTGTGCTCCAGCTACTTGGGCCTGGGCAATGGGTACAACCGGTGCGTTACAAGCGGCTAACATGGGAGGTAACTTTGGAGATATTGCCACTGCGGCCTTCACTAATGCAGTTATGGCCTACTATGGTGCTTCGTTGATGCCCGGAGCCGGAGCAGGGTTTAGCGAATGGGCCTCCTATGGCATGTCTATGGGTGTGATTGGCGGCGCAACAACAGTGTTAAGTGGTGGCAAATTTGGTCATGGATTCATTTCTGCGGGTGCGGGTTCTGCTCTGGGAGGCGTTGTTCTTGGTATAAAAAGCCCCGTGGGTCGAATTATTATGAGGACCGTTATAGGTGGCAGCATCTCGGAGGTAACAGGAGGTAAGTTTGCAAATGGCGCGGCTACTGCGGCTTTTGCAGCGATTGTGGCTGAAGGGGCCCGCGCAGCGCAAAATTATGGAGAACGAGGTATTCCAAAAAATGTCAATGAAAGCCGGATTAATAGCTCTCGTTTGTGAATAAGCACTACACAGATTGAAGGGCCTAATGGCGAGATAATAAATAAAATTGATATATATGGGACGTATGATGATCGAACTGGAAATGGTAAAGCCTTCGAAAACGCGATTGAGTCTAGGTTTAGTGGTCAATTTGAAGGTGCTGATGGTGCCATTTACGAATTAAACATTAACCTTGAACGATTAAATTCAGATATAGCCAGCCAACTAAGAGGTGCAGATATAACTTTCAGAGCCGGATCATGCTCTAACAGTTATGCTTGTGCAAGCCATATATCTGGAAAAATCACCTTTGATAATCCCGCATCTTTTTATGATATTGGGGCAATAGTGCATGAATTTGGACATGCATTAGGCTTTAACCACTTTAATAATGGAAGTAACAGTTTGATGAGTTACGATCAATTTCAAAATTTAGAAGGCCGTCATTTGGATTTAATATGGAATCGTTACAATCTCGATTAACTAGGATGACTATTATGTTCAAACATTTATCGAAAATGTTACTGGTGGCTCTTTGCTTTATGTCGCAGCCTGCAAGTTCTTCGTATGGCGTTGAAGATCGAATAATAATTAACTATATCCCGCACCGATGGGGGAACTTGATTAATGGGTGGAAGCAAATTGACGGCAATGTTGTTAAAGAAGCTTTTGTTGGTATTGAGAAAGAAACCCATAAAAAATCTAGAGTTCTAGCTTTTAAGAATGATGGCAATTCCACCATAGCAATCGTCTTGCGTCCATCAATACAGCATCGAATGCACTGTAGTATAAAGGTTACAGGTTTTATCGTGCCCAATAGCGATGATTTGAAAAACAGAGTTAGATTGAGAGATTTATATCTTGTAAGCTTCGACAAACAAATGCTCGCTAAGGGTTGTAATTATGATTTGTCCGGGAGCTTTGATGAATTTATTTTAAATAACGTGCTTATTGAGGAAAACTTGCTCAATGAAATGGTATTACATTCAGATATATATCAATCCAACCTAGCAAAAACAGATAAAGCTTGCGCTCCAATAAATAAGTTGTTGGGGATTAGTGTTGTACAAGAGATATATCCACGTAGCAAGCTAGCCCATAATACTTTTATCATTCAATTTGAAGATAAAAATGGATATGGTGGACTTATCAATATAGCTTTTGAGGATGGCAAGTTGCGGCCTTTAGAGTGCTCAACGGGCTTTGAAGATTGATTGTTGCAGCTGGTGTTGTATGCTCTCTCAACCAAAGTAATGCAAATCTCGAGAAATTTCACTGTCTAATAATTCATAAATTTGTGGATGCCGTAAAACAGCTGATGTAAGATGTCTATTAATTCATATTATCACTAGTTTATAGACACACAGTCTAAAAATCGATTTAGGGGACAGTTTTTGCCATGAGGCTCTTTGGGTATGCTCGCGTCTCCACCAGCCAGCAATCTCTTGACGGACAGTTGCAGTCACTCAAGACCGAAGGCGTCAAAGCCAACC
>JAHZJJ010000098.1 GCA_022600975.1 Gammaproteobacteria bacterium | reverse complement strand
TTATCCGTTCCTACCTGCTGACTTGCCAAAAAAATAAAATCGAGCCCGGCGAGGCTTTAGCATTGCTATTCAAAGGTGAGTGGCCGGATTTCTTGCAGAAAAAATTCGACGAACTTGGGATTAGTGCTGAATAGTTACAAAATTTTTTCCTTTAACTCGAGGTTGCAGGTTTTATAATTTGACCAATGTCATCCTGTATGGGTCACTAGAATAGCGAAGATACTTTTGAATGCAGCAAGGTTTTTTTGCAGAAATACTTGCAGCTGAAATTTAGTGTTTTTCAGCGGAGCGTAGACTCGCAGATTGTGCCTGGGGCCGGGAAACATTAAATGTGTAACCCGTGGCTTAACTATTTAAGCCTTGAGAGCAATGATATAGAGGCTGTTTTTTTTGATGTTAGCCTGATCACTGTGAGGCTTATGCGCGCGTAGAGTAAATGGCGGACCGGACGGGGCTCGAATCCACTTTTGGGTGTTTTATGGTGTGGTGGATTTAAGGTGTTGATTCTAAAGGGGCTTGCATTTCGATCACACACAATGATTCATACTCAATGTGACAAAAAGTGTGGCAAGATCAAGCGAACCACCAGGCAAACTTCAGTTTTAGCTCTTGCGCAAAGGACTAAATTCGGTCTATATTTAGTCTCACAGATGCCAGAGTAAATTCCGATGAAACTATCTAGCCATATCAAGCCCATCAGTTATCTAAAATCCAATGCAGCAGAAGTCATACGTCAACTAGACAGCGAACAAGAACCCATGATCATCACCCAGAATGGAGAAGCAAAAGCCGTTATACAAGACGTTAAAAGCTATGAGCAGGCACAGGAAACCATGGCGCTACTCAAAATTTTAGCATTGGGTAACCGCCAGATTGAGGAAGGGAAAGTCCAGTCTGCCGCCGATGGCTTTAAATACCTACGAGAACGCAGGAAGCAACGTTAATGTATGAAGTGTTACTCACTAATGACGCTGTTATCGATCTTGAAGAACTTGATGACTATATTTCCAGTCATGACGCACCAGAAAACGCAGATTATGTCCTCAATAGGATTGAGGAGGCCATTCAAGGGTTGTCTGATATGCTTGAGAGAGGCCGTTATCCAAGAGAGCTTTCCAAGCTGGGTATGCAGGAATACCGAGAAGTGTTTTTTAAACCTTATCGAATTATTTATCGTATTATCGACCAGAAGGTGTACGTATTTCTTATCGCTGATGGTCGCAGGAATATGCAAGCACTGCTGCAACGTAGGCTGTTTTCAGCTTCTATCTAAATAGGATTGTTCACATTAAAATTATTGAATATTGTGCTTTGAAGCAAGTGCGAAAAGCTCAAATAATGCGTTTTGAATCGGAAGCAAAAAATAAAAGTGTGGCAAAAACGCGGCAAGAATCTAGAAGAAAGAAGTAGCTATTTGATTCTAAAAATAAATAATGGCGGACCGGACGGGACTCGAACCCGCGACCTCCGGCGTGACAGGCCGGCATTCTAACCAACTGAACTACCGGTCCGCAATTTTCTACTTCTCTTCCTGGTAGGCAGAAGAGAAGTGGTGGGTGGTACAGGGGTCGAACCTGTGACCTACGGCTTGTAAGGCCGTCGCTCTCCCAACTGAGCTAACCACCCAAGTGGTATTGAAAAAGTTGTTCCAATACCGCTCACAGGCGTTGTCGATGTGAGCGACGCGCATAATACCGGAGTGTGGCGGCTTGTCAACAGAATTGATAGAAACAAACGAGCTTTAGTTGCGGCTGATTTTGTTGCTAGTCGCTTGAAGCGGGTGTTTCGGCTCTTTCGGCTGTTTGGTGCTGAGTTTATCGTGCTCTTGTTTAACTGTGGAGCGATAATCTGTAGCGATGACTTGGCCGGCGATAGTTACAGGTGCGTTGGTTTTAATGAGTCTGTTGCGGGGGCGCCCTTGATCTGGCCGTTCATAATTGCACACTCCGTTGGGGAAGATACGCTGCATCTGCGATAGGTTTTGGGCGATGCCAGCGGTATGAATACCGTAAGTACCTTTGGCCAGGGCATGCTCTATCGGTTGTAGGGCACATTTGAAGATATCATCGGTGATGGGGCCTCCAGCCGCTTGGCGGGATGTGCGATGTATTGGATATTGCTGCATACAACGCCCGGTGGGTTTGTTATTCCACTGTCCATCCCAAACGGTTTCACCGGCTGCAAGGATATTGCCAGCGCTATCGAAACATTGATCACTGGCACTCTGCGGCCGGCTGGCTGCAACACCGCGTTCTGGGTGGTCAATAATACGCTGTAACCAAAGATCTAGGGTGTTCAGCGCTTCATCATAAGGCGCATAGCCTTTGTGGCTTACCCAGATTAATTGATTATCGGTGTGGCCTCGAGCGGCTTTTATGCGTTCACGGCTGGTAAACGAAGCGAAGCTGTGGTGCATATCCAGCTCGTTATCTAAATAGTGGCGTAAATCAATGATTGGGATTTCTACATCCCCTAAAAAAACATGTCCAGAGCGATAAATTCCTTCGATCGCTTCGATGCTGGCGAGGCTGCGTGGCGCCGGTTTGTCGAGGTTGCCGAGATTGAGGTTGTGATCACTCCAAACAGAAAACTCCACCGGAAATATGCGCCCATTTAAAAACCACAGCTTTTCATTTTGTTGTTCTTTAGCAGGCTTCCAACCACCAATGCTGGCATTTAATTTTAAAAAATTAGCAACAGATAAGTGGCCTTTTTTGAGTGTTTCCAACCCGTACTGAACGCCTTCATTATCCCAAATACTATTGGCATAGCCGGAATTTCCGGCGCCGTAAAAATCACGCAAGTCTTCCCAGTGGGACCAGTGGGTGTTAGCGGCAATTTCTTTGGAGAAGTTGTTTTCAAAGTGAACAAAGTTAGGATTGTTGACGAGCGGCGCTAAGCCGCGCCAGGCTGCTACACACTCCCCGGTTCCTTTGAGTTTGCGACGATACCGGCTATCGAACAAACTGGCGGCTGTTTCCAATAATTTAAAGCGGTTATCAATCTTGGCGCTGGCTGCTAGGCCGATTACCGTTGAGCGTTCGGTTGCGTTTTGCCAGCGAGGGTTTTCCTGGTCTAGTACGTCAAAATAATATTCCAAAGGTTCGCAGTCGAAGACATAAATAATTTGGCTGACCATGTCGGGGTAGGAGTACAGCGCTATTGCTGCGTCGAGTACCCCCGGTGCGTTTTGTGCAAGCAAATATTGTTGAATAGCCCCTCCAGATCCACCAATACCGATGGAGTACAGCGGCTTTCCATAAAGGGCAATAAATTGTTTTTTCAGGCGGCGTGCGGTGTCTTCAGCGAGCCAAATATTGTAGTGGTTTTTAGTTTGGTTTGCCGTTGAATAGACAATGGCATAGCCTTGGGCCAATTGTTGTTGGCGTCGTGTGAGGATATCTCCTGTGCTGATATTCCCTTGTCGTCGCCCCACTCCAACACCGCCACGAAATTGATAGAGTAAGCGGCGATTCCAATTACTGGCACTGGGCGTGTCTGCTGTTTCATGGTGGCCGCGCAGTGCGGCTATAGCATAGAAAAAACGATTAATGGTTCCGGTTTCAAGGCGAACAATAAAATCAATGCTTTTGCCATTGACAACAACGGTATCTATATCTCCATTGGCCTGTTGCAGGGGATAAAATTTTCTATCGGTTACACTGAGATAAAAATACGAAACGGTTGTTGGGTGACTACAGTCGCGGCTATAGCCAATTACTTCTGTTGTTTTTTTGCCATCTTTGGTGATGGAAAATACCGGAACGCCCTCTTTATTTTGGTTGTCGACCAAAGGTTGCAGCCCGTTGACTGAATTTTTTCCACAGAAAAATGGATAGCTGGGAGCTCCTGAAAATAGGGTTTCTACCGGCCCTGTTTGCCCTGGTGTTATTGGAAAGTGGAAAGTTTCAGCAGGTCGGGGCTGATTTCGGGGGTGCTTGCCGCGATAGGGGGGGCGGGGCTTATGGGCTAAAGAGCCTGCAGGTACACCAACTACCGGAGCATCTGGTGCCTCGGGCATCCCCGGTAATTTATTTAGCCCATAGGTAAGCGCTAGCCCTGTGCAAGTAACCGCTAAGACTACAACTCCAGAGAGAGTTTTCGCTCTCCGCGATAGCATATGTACCTCCACAGATGACTGAGTAATGCTCTAAACAGACATGTTCTCAGTATATGTACTGTGGAGAACTGTGTTTGCCAGTTGGCGGATGAGTTTACTTGAGTGACTCTGAGTAGGATCTATACAGGAGGAGAGTTGTAAAAATATCGCAGTGATAAGCGCTGCGAAAAGATTTGTTACAGCCGAATGAATTCTCCACCAAATCCTTTCTGGTGGAGAAGAGTTTCAATCAATAATGCCGCGCTGTTGTAATGCAGTTATCAGCATATCCACTTCTTGTTGGATGGTGAGTTGATCGGTACGCAGGTGTAATTCTGCAGTGATGGGTGCTTCATAGGGGGCATCAATACCGGTAAATCCACGAATCTCTCCAGCCCGTGCTTTTTTATATAAGCCTTTTGGGTCACGAGTCTCGGCCTCTGTCAATGGACAGTCGACAAAAACCTCTAAAAAAGGCAGGTCACTATCGGTATGTAATTTGCGCACTAAATCTCGATCTGATACATATGGGCTGATAAAACTGCTGAGCACTATGGCGCCAGCATCGGCAAAGAGTCGTGAAATTTCGCCTACGCGCCGAATATTTTCCTGGCGATCTGCTGGAGAAAAACCCAGGTTGGCATTGATACCATGGCGAATATTATCGCCATCCAGACGATAGCTCAGGATGCCTCGGGCCGTTAGCGTCTGCTCCAGTGCAACGGCCAGGGTGCTTTTGCCAGAGCCAGACAGGCCGGTGAACCAGAGCGTCACGCCCTTGTGGCCAAGTATTGCGGAGCGATCAGCGCGCGTTACAGAGCTTTCATGCCAATGGATATTCGTGGCTGCGCGGTTTTCAACCTCTGTCATTTATGTTCTCCCGATCTAAAAAGGGCTATTCTACTTTTGATTGGCAGAACTGTTAAAAGCGTTTGCAACATTACTTGTGGTTTGGCGTTTATTGTTCGCTGAAGTACTGTTGATGGGTGTGAATGATAACGGATGTCGCTGTGATATTTACATCCTTGGCTTGAACGTGTGTTGGAGCCTGGTTGCTGAGTATCGTAACAAGGAATAGCCCAATGGCGTTGACTCCTCCTAACGGCGCAAGTATCATGCGCGCACTTAAACGGAAGGTAGCTGCCGACCAGAGAGTATCGGGGCATAGCGCAGTCTGGTAGCGCGCCTGCTTTGGGAGCAGGATGTCGGGGGTTCGAATCCCTCTGCCCCGACCAATTTCGGGTTTTTAGAGCGCCCGTAGCTCAGTTGGATAGAGCATCCGCCTTCTAAGCGGATGGCCGCAGGTTCGAATCCTGCCGGGCGCGCCATCCATCTGATGTTGAAAGGAATGATAGCGACGCAGTTCGAATCTTCCAGGTTTACACTTCAATCACTAAAAAGAAAAATCGCCTTTTATGGTGGCTGTAGCTCAGTTGGTAGAGCTCCGGATTGTGATTCCGGCGGTCGCGGGTTCGAGCCCCGTCAGCCACCCCAAGCTTCTATTACCCCTTGTCTGCCCACGATTCACCCTGAAGCTATTTGAGCGCTATCGAGCGGAAGTTGTACTACAAACTGTGCGCCGCGCCCGGTGTCTGGGTTTGCCGGGCTGATCAACTCCAGTTGTCCTGCATGCTCTTCGACAATGCTGTATACCATGGCCAGGCCGAGCCCAGTGCCTTCACCGGGATCCTTGGTGGTGAAGAAAGGTTCTAGGATGCGCTCCCGATGTGCTGAACTGATGCCCGGGCCATTGTCCGTCACCACGATGCAGCTAAAGCTCGCTTGTCGGTAACCCTCAATAGTAATTTGGTCACCCTCTGGGCTTGCGTCGCGGGCATTGCTGAGTAAATTGATGAAAACCTGGATTAGCCGCTGGTTATCACCGGGGGCGGTCAGGTCGCTAGGCAGTTGGTTGATAAAAGTGACTTGGGTTTTATCCCGTTGCAATGACAGTAGTTGTATCGCCTCTTCGACACAGGTGTGTAAATCTATTGGCGCATGGGTGCGTTCACGATTGCCGCTGTGGGAAAAATTCACCAATGAATACACGATACGACTAATACGCTGGGTCTGGCTGAGAATCTGCTGTGCAGTTTCCAGCACTTGTGGATTTTCGGTTTCAAATTGTAGGTTTTGAGCCAGGCAGGCGATGCCGGTTACCGGATTGCCAATTTCGTGAGCGACGCCAGCAGCGAGGCGACCAACAGAAGCTAAACGCTCACTGTGAATCAGTTCCTGCTCTAAGGTTTGCGTTTCAGAAATATCTTCTATCAGCAACATTTGGCTGTCGCCGTGATTACTTTTTAGCTGCGTTTTATGCAAGTTGAGCCACAGCTGGGTGTGCCCTTGTAGGTTCACCTGCTGTTTAATCTGACTCTCGGCACTGGATGTGAAAAATGTATGTAACAACGATAGCCAGGGTTGTGGTAGGTAATCGAGTCTAGCACCAATTACGTCGTCGCCAATAACTCCGGTGAGCTTGCTCATGGCTTGGTTCCACAACAATATCTCGCCATCGCGACCAAGAGAGCAGACTGCCATGGGCAATTCTTCCAGCAGCTGGCGGTGATACAAGCGCAGGCTGTTAAGCTCTGCGGCGAGTCCGGTGAGTTGATTTTTGTAGCGATTGAGGCGGGTCTCAATCAGGTGAATATCTGTGGTGGCAGGTTGATCCGAGGGGCTAAAGGGCAGGTGGCGCTCAATAATCTGCCCGGCCAGCACGCGGCCTAGCAAACCGGAAAGATTGGCGGCTAGCTTGTCGCGCAACTGACGCAAAGCAAAAGGGCGGCGTTCCTCTTCAGGGAGATTGAGTTGCTGCAATGCGCGTTTAACTTCCTGTTCAGCTGTGGCGGAGCCTAGGCTTTCGGCCAGTTGTAGGCGGACATCTGCAGCTGATTGTACATTGAGCTTTAACCGCAAAGGCTGAGTTTGATTGTTGCCGCTACAGAGTTCGGCCGCGTATCGTTCCAAATTACTGGTGCGTGAAAAAATGGATACTGTGATAAATAACAAGATGTTTAAGGAGAGCGAAAGTGTGGTGACCTGCGTCCATACATCCATTCCCAGGGGGATCTTAAGTGTGCTTATGGGTATGGTTACGCCGTCGATATCAAGGATGGAGGGGATCAAGAGACCGACGGTCCAGATTAATATTCCGGCGACGAGGCCACTGATAAAGCCGTGATGGTTACCCCGAGGCCAGTGAATGACAGCAAAGATTCCAGGCAAAAATTGTAGTGAGGCGATAAAAGCCAACAAAGCCAAATCCGATAGTGACAGACGGTTATTTAACAGCAGATAAAATGCAAAGCCAGCGAGGAATAGGGCTATCACCAGGGTTCGACGCAGCCATATCAGTTGACGATAGAGGTTATCTTCTGAATCCCAGCGACTACCGGGCAATAGCCACAAATGCATCACCATCGTCGACAGGGCCAGGATAAGCATAACCAGTACGCCGGTGGCTGCGGATAAGCCGCCAATAAAGGCCAGAATGGTTAGTGTTGCAGAGCCGCTGGCACGTGGTACCGCCAGGGAAAAATATTGCACCGGTTCCACCAGATCCAGCGCAAATCCGGCCCACATAATGGGGAAAATTGGTAGCGCCATCAGCAATAAGAACAGCGGGAATCCCCAGCTGGTTGCCCGTAGGAATTTGGCCGCTACAGGCTTGGCAATACCGAGGTAGAAAATGTGTGGCATTGCTACAGCGGTGGCGATAAACACCAGTAGCAAAGTGTGTGAGGAGCCCTGCTTAATTGGTGTGTACAGCAGTTGTTGCATTTCATTGTTTTGCTTTAACCACAGTTCCAACTGGCCGAAGCCACCGAATACGCCATATACCGAGTACAACCCCACTGCCAACAAAGCGATTAACTTAACCGTAGAGTCCAGCGCCATGGCGCTAGATAAACTGGCGTGTCTTTTACGCGAAGTGCCGTACATACTGGTGAATAAGGCCAACAGGATGCAGTAGCCAAAAGCAATTAAATCTTTACTGGTAATATCACTGTCCGGCATCGTCAGTGTCGCCAGGTTGTCGCGGGATACTAGCGCCAGGGTTTCTGCTACGGCTTGAATCTGCAGCGCAATCAGAGGCAGCAGCCCCAGTAACATAAATAATGTGGTGAGGGTGCCGGCTTTGCGGCTGTGAAAGCGGAATACAAATAGATCCGCCGGTGAAGTGAGCTGATATCGTTGGGCCAAGCGGGCCAGAGGTTCCAAGGCAATTGGGGCAAACAAAAATAGAGCGCCGGTGCCCAAATAGTAGGCGAGCACACCATAGCCATATTGCCAGGCGAGATCGATAATGCCGTAAAAAGTCCAAGCACTGAGAGAAACCCCGAGAGAGAGAACGTAGACCAGCGGGTGAGACATCCAGCGGGATGGCAACCATTCTTTGGAGGTAGCAAAAGCGATAAAAAACAGCGAGGCGATATAGCTGACACCAATTAAGGTAATGATTTCTATGTCAAAGGTCATCAGTATTGCGCCTGAATTGAATGATGGCCGCCAATACAATGAGTCCAAACCACAAGACAAAAGGCCGATACCAGGCGCCGTCAGGATTGATTAACCAAGTGAATACGGTTGGGGAGAATATATAGCCCACCAGGATCAGCAGGAATAACAGAGTGCGATTGCTCATAGGCGCGACGGCGTGACCGGAATAGTTGGCAAAAAAATTTAAACGACCCATAAGTCGTTTAGCGGTGACAGAGTACAAACCTTGCGAGTCTCACAGTGCCAGCCAAATTCTGGTAAAAATACCCGCAGATAGTAGAGGTAGAGGCCATTTAGTGCAATTGTCGATCGCGTATATCCAGTTGCCGCTGCCAGCGGGCCTTGGCCCAGGAGATTATGTTCGAAGGAGGTTGGTGATTTAAGGCTGTCGGTGTGTGAAATCCGAGAAACCTCAATGCGAGGCATAGGTTGTGGCCAGCGCGACTATTGTCGAGTGGCAGGGCTTTATTCTGTTTGCTGAGCTTTTGCCCCTGTAAATTTAAGACCAGGGGTAGATGACCAAACTGTGGTGGCGTTGCCCCTAGGGCGCTGAAAAGTTGTAGTTGAGTGCCCGTACAGTCCAGTAAGTCTGCACCGCGTATGATATGGCTGATTTTTTGTTCGATATCATCTACGACGACGGCTAGTTGGTAGGCATAGTATCCATCGCGCCGCTGAAGAATTGGGTCTTCGATGGTGGGCTGATATTGGTTGCCGCGCCAGATATCAGTAAAGGATTGCCCATCATTGGTACATTTGAAGCGCAGGGCAAAGGCGCCCCGGGTCAATTTTCGGCGGCGGCAGGTGAGATTCTGATGGCCGCCATGCTCGCGGATTTGCGCCCGAGAGCAGTGGCAATGGTAAAGTAGGCTGCGTTTTGTAAGTCTTCCCAGCGCCTGTTGGTAAAGTGTATGACGTTGGCTCTGCCATTTGGGCGTTCCGTGCCAGTAAAGGCCGTGGGCCTCTAGAGCGCGCAGTATCTGATCTGCCGCCCCCGGCTGCGCTCGCGGCGGGTCGAGATCTTCGATGCGCACGAGCCAGCGGCCGCTGTGGGCCGCGGCGTCTAAATAGCTGCCGAGGGCGCACACCAGAGAGCCAAAATGTAAAGGCCCGGTGGGGGAGGGGGCAAAGCGGCCTGTGTAGCTAGTTGGTGGAGCTTGCAATGTGTCCAGTAGCGTGTTTTACAAAGGTGGAATTTCGGTGCGACAATAGTGCCGCACCGGCGCCTTGGCTTCAGCCAGAAAGCTGCCTCTCTTTGATTTCCGCTAAGGTTTTACAGTCTACACACAAAGTCGCGGTCGGCCTCGCTTCGAGTCGTCGAATGCCTATTTCCACGCCGCAGGTTTCGCAAAAACCATAGTCACCCTGGTCAATCAGATCGATGGTTACATCGATTTTCTTGATTAGCTTGCGTTCACGATCGCGAGTACGCAACTCGAGGCTGAACTCCTCCTCTTGGCTGGCGCGATCAGCGGGGTCAGGGAAGTTGGCTGCTTCATCTTTCATATGGCTGACGGTGCGGTCTACTTCGGCCATTAGCTCAGCTTTCCAAGCTAGCAGCAAACTGCGGAAATGCTCTTGCTGCTGCTGATTCATGTATTCCTCACCCTCGCTTTCTTGGTAGGGTTTAAAACCATGTAGCATGTCGGTCCTTACAGCAATTTTCGGCATATTGGTTGCCTCTCTTGTAATACGCGCCCTGGGGGCACCACAATGAAATTCAATCAAGCCTAGCAGACGGTCTTACATCGCGTGCTTAGGCTGGTTTCCTACCTCGCCGCTTATAGTGCGGTGATCGAGAGCGAGGAAACTATCAAATCTCGGCGGCCTGCGCCACAAAATCTTCTCGGATTCTCGTCTATCAACGGGAACCTTGTAAAATGACAGCTGCTTTCTATAGAGGCCCCCAACGTGAAGTTTACACCCCCACTGCAGCAAGGTCGCATACTGCGCCGTTATAAGCGCTTCTTGGCGGATATCGAAATCGCACAGGGAGAAGGTTTGACGATTCATTGCCCCAATACCGGATCGATGAAAAACTGTTGGGTAGAGAATGGTACCTGCTGGTATTCCGACTCGCAAAACCCCAAACGCAAATATCGCCATACCTTAGAATTGTGTACTACGCCGGATGGTGCCCTGGTCGGAGTCAATACTAGCCGCGCTAACGCACTGGTGGAAGAAGCGCTTGCTGCGGGGGCGATCGATACACTGCAAGGATATAGGACGCATCGTCGGGAAGTTAAGTATGGCGAAGAAAACAGCCGGATTGATTTTTTATTGCAGGGCGATGGTCCTGACTGTTATCTGGAGGTTAAAAGCGTAACCCTGGCCGAGCAAGCTCGTGGCCTATTTCCAGATGCAGTCAGCAGCCGTGGCGCCAAGCACCTGCGGGAATTGACAAAACTAGCCGAGGCCGGTGCGCGTGCGGTGCTGTTTTACTGTGTACAGCATTCGAGGGTCGAGAGGGTGGACGTCGCGCGGGCCATAGACCCAGTTTATGGGCAAGCGTTGGATTTGGCGTTGGCAGCAGGGGTAGAAGTCATGGCTTATAGAGCGCAGCTCGGTGCAGATGAAATTGTATTGAGTGAGCCTGTGGGATTTAGCGCTTGAATTCGCTTACCGGCAAAGCGCTACAGCAATGCATAGAGCCCCTTTGCAGTGTGGGCCATCGACACAGGTATTAGAGCGCTGCCGGCGCAGGGGCCAGCGATGCATTCACCGCTTTCAATTAAAAATAATGCGCCGTGTGTAGCGCAGCGAATGAACGCTTTGTCGGCATCGAGAAATTGATCGGGCAGCCAGTCGAGATTGATGCCTCGATGGGGGCAGATATTTTTATAAAGATAGATCTCACCCCCTTTTTTTACTGCCAAAACGCTGGTGCTGTCGGTTTTGTTACCATTGATCACAAAACCTTTGGCTTGCCCCTCTTTTAATTCGCTGTATTGGCACAGGAAGTATTTGTTCACTGGAAATCTCGGCAGGTTATTGCGGGGCCGCGAGGGTAATGGAGGTTTGATGCTCTTCGCCATTGCGCTTATAGCTGAGCGATATTTGATCGCCGGGGCGGTGGTTCTCTAGAATATTGAGTAGATCATCGTAATTTTCTACCGGCTGCCGATCCAGTCCGACAATAACATCACCCAGTTGCCAGCCACCGCGTTGGCGGCGAAATATCCCTCTCAAGCCCACGTGCTCGGCCGGCATGCCCGGAGCTGTGCGCAGAATTGCTACACCATCAAAGCCATACTGTCGGGCCCACTGATCCGGGGCTGGCTCTATGCCTAA
>JAHZJJ010000097.1 GCA_022600975.1 Gammaproteobacteria bacterium | reverse complement strand
GTGTAAATCGTTGCAAACGGTTCACCTGGGTGAGATTTTCGCCGTCACGCCGGTATGGATGGAAGACGGTAGCATAAGGCTCTATATTGTGGCCCGCGATGGCGGTGAACTGACTAGAGTTGAGCGGATTTTGCCCCCAGCAAAAAAAGCCCAGAAACCAGAAGACCAGCAAAATACCCAAGCCTTTGAGGATGGCCCGCCTCCTAAGCCTCCGAGCGATGATTCAGGTTCTATGAATTGAAATGCAGAGCGCAAGACTAGCCATACTTGCCATACTTGCCACTAAGCAATAGTAAACGGGCTAACATTCTCGCAGTGGCAGTATGGGAATGTTAGCGCGCTGGCCACAGCCAATTCATGCAGAAGTTTTTACTTTTGAATCTTCTTAAGGGTTTTTACGCGGCCCACTGCTTATTGCCATTGCCCCAGGTAGTGCTCACAGCACTTTTTATAGTGCGGACAGTGCCGATATTTTTTTCACAGAAGATCTTTACCGACAACCTATCCGGCAGTGCCAATACTCATGGCTGCCAAATACTGACGGATTTTTTAAGCGCTGCAAAACCGAAAGCACCCTCCGCAGGCTAAAAAGTACACACGAATAAAAACCAACAATCTCCGGTAAATACGACCAATTGGTTAGTCAAAAGCTCAAAGAAAAAGCAGAGTTTTCAACTTCATGGCCAGCCATGGATTATCCTAGGAGCCGCAGTTGAGCACGCAAAAGCTGTGTAAGTTATTGGTGTGCACGGTGCATTATAAAAATTCGTGGTCATCTTATTGGTGATGAGAACTTTTTAAAATTTGCTAGGGTTTACGAGTGGTACAGTGACTACGGGGCTATAGCCACATGAAACTGTCCGAAGTATTGATAGGTAAAACGCCCTAAAATTCGTGTGAGATAATGAGACAAAAACAACAGGTCTCAATAAGGCTATATCGGCCGGCTGCCATATTTTGGCTGTGGCTTGCGCGGGGGGTCACCACTGACATCCGGGTCAACTTCATCAATAACGCCGCCTTGGGCAAGGAACGTTTCAACTTCATCGCTCAACTGCTTACGCGCTCGCTCACGCGAGCTAATTGTACGATCTTCAGATAATCCCTCAATGCGCTTAGTGCCCGCATCATCATTACCTTCTTTCATATCACAGCACCCTGTAATTAAACACCCCTCTTACAAGGAAAATAACCCTGCTGTAAAATTGCTTGCACGAAATATTTATAGGCAGTTTACAGCGGCAATGCCAGTTAAATGGGCTATTGTGCGTAGAGTTTTTTCTAACAAATTCAACGACGCTTATTGCACTAAATTATGCGTAATAATGCGCCATCTAAAGCAACATTAATCCCGCCAGATCGAACTAAAAATACTTTAGTTAAATTTGGTATTTTGGCACTTAATTTATCTTTATCGGTGTCATTTAACAAACTTCTTTAGCTGGTCAAAAATTCATCAGATAGCGCTAATGGCTCCCTGTTTCGCCATTTAACGCTTTCTCCTTTAAACTCTAGATCCCATTCCTATCTACACTCGAAAACACATGAAATACAAAGACCTGCGGGACTTTATCCAATTGCTGGAAAAACGCGGCCTGCTAAAACGGATCACACATCCTGTCAGCCCAAAGCTTGAAATGACGGAAATTGCTGATCGTGTATTACGCGCCAAAGGCCCAGCACTGCTGTTTGAGAACCCTATCGGCCACACTACTCCCGTACTGGCCAATTTATTTGGTACCCCTCTGCGTGTCGCCCTCGGCATGGGGAGAGAAAATATTTCTGAGCTCCGGCAAGTGGGAGAATTACTGGCTTTCCTCAAAGAACCGCAGCCCCCAGAAGGCCTGCGGGATGCCTGGGAGAAATTACCAATCTTCAAACAAGTCATGAATATGGCTCCCAAGCTCGTCAACAGTCCGGCCTGTCAACAAATTCAACTTAGTAATGACGAAATCGATCTCACCAAACTGCCGATCCAAACCTGCTGGCCCGAAGATGCTGCACCCTTGATCACCTGGCCTTTGGTCATTACCCGCGGACCGGAAAAGAAACGTCAAAACCTCGGCATTTACCGCTTACAATTAATTGGCAAAAACCGCCTGATTATGCGCTGGTTGTCCCATCGCGGCGGCGCACTAGATTTTCGCGAATGGTGCAAACGACACCCTGGTAAGCCTTTTCCCATTGCCGTTGCTTTAGGCGCCGACCCCGCCACCATTTTGGGTGCGGTAACCCCAGTTCCAGACAACCTCTCGGAATACGCTTTCGCCGGCCTGTTACGCGGTGCAAAAACCGAAGTGGCCAGCGCTTTGCTCAGCGACCTTCAGGTACCTGCTAGTGCCGAGTATGTGCTAGAAGGGGTGATCCACCCAGAGGATATGGCCGACGAGGGCCCCTTTGGCGATCACACCGGCTATTACAATGAAGTCGATCGCTTCCCGGTGTTCACGGTATTAAAAATAACCCATCGCAAAAATCCTATTTATCACAGTACCTACACCGGTCGCCCACCGGATGAGCCGGCAATATTGGGAGAAGCATTAAATGAGGTTTTCGTCCCTATCCTACGCAAACAATTTGGCGAAATCAGTGACTTTTATCTGCCGCCGGAAGGGTGTTCTTACCGCTTGGCGGTAGTCACTATTAAGAAACAATATCCAGGTCATGCCAAGCGCGTAATGATGGGAGTTTGGTCCTTCCTGCGCCAGTTTATGTATACAAAATTTGTTATTGTCACCGACGATGATATTGATGCCAGGGATTGGAAAGACGTTATTTGGGCCATGACTACGCGCATGGACCCGGCTCGCGATACGGTACTTATAGAAAATACCCCGATCGATTATCTTGACTTCGCTTCCCCTGTTTCCGGCTTGGGATCAAAAATTGGTTTCGATGCAACCAATAAATGGCCTGGAGAGACAACGCGAGAATGGGGCCGGCCAATCCTTAAAGACCCACAAGTAACCAGTAAAGTTGACGCTTATTGGGATGAGCTTGGGCTGTGAAATAAAATGTGCAGTTTGTAGTGCTAGGTTGCGCTTTCCCAACTAATTTTCTAACCAAGCCGCCGCGCCAATCAGCGCGGGGTGACCCGCATTCAGTACTTGTATACGCACATTTTGCAACCAGTCTTTCATGTATCCCTTATGCACAAAGCGCTGCTCAAACTGACTCTGGGGCAATAGCGCTTTAATACGCGGTAATATACCACCACCGAGGAAAACACCACCTTTAGCTCCAAAATAAAGTGCCGCATCACCGGCGGCACTACCGAGAAAATTGAGAAAATCGAGCAGCGTCTGCCGACAAAGTGAATCGGTATTATCGAGCCCACGGCGGCTGATCTCCGGTGGAGTAAGGTTCTCACTAACAGCCCCATTCAAAGTACACACCGCATGATATAGGTTAACTAGGCCTCCGCCGCTCAGAACATACTCACTGTATGGCGGAAGCTCCTTGCGTGCCAGAATTTGCACCAGTTCCAGTTCACGGTGACTGCCAGCCGATAAGTTAACAAAACCGCCCTCCCCCATCACCACATGGTGGCGTCCATCGGCAAAGATCAATCCAGCCATGCCCAATCCCGAGCCCGGACCCAACACCACCATTGGCGCCTTGGGCTCATTGGGTATATCGCGCAATGCCCACATATCCTCACTATTTAAACGCGGCAGAGAAAGTGCCAACGCAGCAAAATCGTTCACCACGCGCACTTGCTCAAAATTAAATTGCTGCCGCAGCCGTGGGGCGCTGATATGCCAACCCAGATTCGTCATTTTGACGCAACCCCCTTCAGAAGCCTTTTCCAAAACTCCAGCTACAGCAAAGCAGGCCCGCGTTGGATACGGTTGCTTAAGGCTTTCCAGCCACTGTCCAAAAGCACTGTCAAAATCCGTAAACGCATTACAATTCATCACCTGTAGCGCTTCAAATTGATAGTAATTCTGAACGCGCCGAGCAATAGCAAAACGTACATGGGTACCACCGATATCCGCAACGATACAGGTCATTTAACCTCCTTTTTTAACGTCAAAATAATGACAATACGTTGTTGGCCAAATCACTTTGCATGGAGTAAATCAGCTCATTGTAGGATTCTACACGCAAATAGCGTTAGAATGGATCGCCCATAATAATCAACAAGGATAATAATCATGAAAAAAATACTTTCCTGTGTATTAACTACCACGCTTATGGGTTATACCTCAGCCATAAGCGCCGCAAACCTGGATCAGCGACTGGAGGATATTGAGCCAAAAGTCATCGAATGGCGCCGCCACCTGCACCAACACCCAGAGCTTGGCAATCGCGAAGTAAAAACCGCTAAGTACATCAGCAATCATCTACAATCTCTCGGCTTGGCAGTGGAAAATGGCCTAGCGCACACCGGTGTAATCGCCCTGCTAAAAGGCGCTAAGCCAGGCCCCACTGTAGCCCTGCGTGCAGACATGGATGCATTGCCTGTTACCGAACGGGTGGATATACCCTTCGCTTCCAGAGTTAGAACCATTTACAACGGAGTGGATGTTGGTGTGATGCACGCCTGTGGTCACGATACCCATGTAGCCATGCTAATGGGCACCGCAGAAATACTGTCCAACATGCGCGACCAACTGGCCGGTAACGTATTGTTTATTTTTCAACCTGCTGAAGAGGGCGCACCGGATGGTGAGGAGGGCGGTGCCGAGCTGATGCTGAAGGAAAAGCTGTTTGAAAAATACAAACCGGATGTCACTTTCGGCCAGCATGTTACTTCCAGCCTGCCGCTGGGTGTCATCGGTTATCGTTCCGGGCCATTAATGGCAAGCTCCGATGAGTTTCGTATCATTGTGGAAGGACGCCAGACCCACGGCTCACGGCCTTGGAATGGCGTAGACCCGATCAGCGTGGCGGCACAGATTATTCTCTCCACCCAGACTATTGTCAGCCGTCAGATCGATATCACCAAAGAGCCTGCCGTGATTTCTTTCGGCAAAATTAGCGGCGGCGTGCGCAATAATATCATCCCCAACCAAGTTTATATGAATGGCACAATTCGCAATTTTGATATGGACAATCGCCAACAGATTTTCAAAAAGCTAAAAATTACTGCGGAAAAAATTGCCGAAAGCGCTGGCGCTAGTGCCAAGGTACAAATTCTTGAGGGTTACCCGGTAACCAGCAACGATCCAGAACTCACCACAGCCGCCCTACCAGCACTAAAAATGGCTGCGGGTGATGAAAAAGTCACGGTCATACCCAAAACTACCGGTGCCGAAGATTTTTCATTTTTTGCCAATGAGGTTCCCAGTTTTTTTTATTTTCTCGGCATAACATCGCCAGAAGTAAACCCTACTGATGCTCCCAGCAATCATTCTGATAAGTTCTTTGTAGATGAACGCGCATTAAAAATTGGCACTAAGGCAATGACGCAGCTAACGTTGAATTACTTGCGCGATTCAGGCTAATTTGGTCATAAAAAAAGGGTACTCAGTGTGAGCACCCTACAATTTTTCAAAGGAATACGGAAGATAACCTCTGCATCAGCGGGCAAAACCACGATCATTCTGCTTACTGCGACGGCTGTTGGCAGCCCCAGCTTGACTACCACTGCCACTTCTGCGGCGCTGAGACCCATTGCGTACTCGATTATCAGTGCCGCGAGGACGCCCTCGGTCACCTTGTGCACCGGAGGCTGGCAACAGGTGTTCTGGCTCAAAACCTTCTATTTCCTCACGGATTATGGGGTTTTTAATCAAGCGCTCAATGTCCCGCAACTGTTTAATTTCATCGGCACTTACCAAAGAAACCGCTTGTCCGCGAGAACCGGCACGGCCAGTTCGACCAATGCGATGCACATAATCTTCCGGTACATTTGGTAAATCAAAGTTAACCACCTGGGGCAGCTGGTCTATATCGATACCGCGCGCTGCAATATCGGTCGCCACTAAAATTTGCACCTTGCCAGTTTTAAAATCTGCCAACGCTTTAGTACGCTGGTTTTGACTCTTATTACCATGAATTGCCGCGGCGTGAATACGAGAAGCCCCCAACTGTTTCACCAATCTATTGGCGCCGTGCTTAGTGCGGCTAAAAACCAGTGCTTGGTACCAGCCGTTTTCATGAATCAAATGACTAAGCAATGCAGTTTTTTGGGCCTTGTCCACCGGATGCAGCTTCTGCTGAACCGTTTGTGTCGCTGTATTGCGAGGACTAACATCGATTTCCAGCGGATTTTTGACCAGCCCTTTGGCCAGTTGGCGAATTTCCGTTGAAAAGGTTGCAGAAAATAATAGATTCTGGCGCTTTCTAGGCAAAAGCTTGAGAATGCGCTTGATATCGTGAATAAACCCCATATCCAGCATGCGGTCTGCCTCATCCAACACCAGTACTTCTAAGCTGTTGAAGTTTATCGCACGCTGATTGTAAAGATCCAATAGCCGGCCCGGAGTGGCCACAAGGATATCGGCACCTCCACGTAAACGCATCATTTGCGGGTTGATTTTCACCCCCCCAAAAACTACCGTAGACTTTAGCGCCACATATTGGCTATAACTCACTACATTGTCATGAACCTGTGCGGCCAGTTCCCGGGTGGGGGTCAACACCAGAGCACGCACAGCATTATTGCTGGCCCTGTCGCCCTGCAGTAAACGGTGTAATAGCGGCAATGTAAACCCAGCTGTCTTACCTGTTCCAGTCTGGGCAGCAGCCATAACATCATCACCGCGCATGACCGCAGGAATCGCCTGAGCTTGGATTGGAGTGGGGGCCGTATAACCCTGTTCAGCAACTGCACGGGTCAATTCGGGTGCTAAATTTAAATCTTCAAACAACATATATTCACGGACTCAATTAATAATTGTCAGTAGTCAAGCAGTCCGCAAGATCACTAACCGCCTTTCAATGAATTCAACAGGCGATTCTCCTCCGCTATTCCCAAACAATTGCTGCAGCCGATTGATGCCAAGCCATAGCATTCCTTTCGCCTCACCTTTCTAGGAATAAGACAAATGCCTTTTAATGGCTATTCAATAAGAATTTTGGGCTGATTAACGAGATTGTCCAATAAAGGTAGGATGGGGCCAACTGAGCCCGCTTTTGGATAGAACCTGTACAAAGGGGGGATTCTACAAAAACATCGAACCTTTGTCAAAGGCCGCAAATTCAAAGTGCCCGACTATAATTCGCGAGCACCCAATCAACCTAGATCACGACAGACTCCCTTCTAATTATCTTGGAGTTTCACTTGACAAAATCCTATCTTCTTAAAAACTAACCTTACATTACCTGATGAAAAAATAAAACACATCATAGACGGCCCTAACTTGAACCGCTCCGGTTAATGCTATTGGACCTATTCTTAAATTTATTTACATTATTAATCTAACAGTTCCATTAAGTCCAAATAAATAGACCCGATAATAAAGTTACAAAAATATCGTATTCAATTTATTTGTTATATCATAAAAAACAAATATAATTTATTGATCCTCCGGCCCTACTACCAAACTTAGAAATAATTAATACACTTCATCCATTTAGTAAAGCGAGCCTATGATCGCTTTCAGTCTTGGTCGGCTCGAACCGTCAACAAGCCCACTACACATTTACCAGCCGATCAATCTGCCGCAGAAAATGCGAATTTTGTGTAGCCTTCCATTGAGCAGCAATTCACTATAAAATCTGAAAAATCTCTACACTAAAGCTCATTGCACTCACACATCCTGTGTATAATACTTCGCCCTTATGGTGCAGCTTCTCCCTAAGAGAAGCCCCTCTATAGACATAGACTCTTTTGCAGAGAACCAATAGTTCGGACAAAATATAATTCTCGTCTCGAAGCTTATTTTTACACCCTTGCCAGCAATAACATTGGGGCTCCTATGCTTGGAATATTTAAACCCGCGGCACACCTCGAACGCTTATCACCCGTTAAGGTCGATGGTACATACTCTCGTTTGCGTTGGCAGCTGTTTGTTGGCATATTCATAGGTTATGCTGGCTACTACCTAGTACGAAAAAATTTCAGCCTAGCTATGCCTTTTCTTATCGAACAAGGCTTTAGTCGAGGCGACTTAGGTGTTGCGCTTTCTGCCGTATCTATCGCCTATGGCTTATCCAAGTTCTTGATGGGCAGCGTATCCGACCGATCTAACCCCCGTTATTTTTTAAGTAGCGGCCTACTGATGTCCGCGTTAGTGATGTTCTGCTTTGGCTTTATGCCATGGGCAACTGGTAGCATCACAGCCATGTTCGTTTTGTTATTTCTAAATGGCTGGTTTCAAGGGATGGGCTGGCCTGCCTGCGGTCGAACAATGGTCCATTGGTGGTCACGCAAAGAGCGCGGAGAGATTGTATCTGTCTGGAACGTCGCACATAACGTCGGTGGGGGCTTAATTGGCCCACTGTTTATTCTCGGCCTCTGGGCATTCAATGACGATTGGCGGACTGCATTTTACATTCCTGCAATTTTCGCAACGCTGATTGCCGCCTTCATCTGGATAACAGTGCGAGATACACCACAGTCTTGTGGGCTACCTCCTATCGAAGAATACAAAAAAGATTACCCTGAGGATTACGATAAATCTCATGAAGAAGAGATAACAGCAAAAGAGATCTTCTTTAAGTACGTATTCTCAAACAAATTGCTATGGTCCATTGCCATTGCCAATGCATTTGTTTATCTAATTCGTTACGGTGTACTAGACTGGGCTCCCGTATATCTGAAAGAAGCAAAAGATTTTACCGTAGACACCTCATCATGGGCATACTTTCTATATGAATGGGCCGGAATCCCCGGGACACTGCTGTGTGGCTGGGTTTCAGATAAATTGTTTAAAGGCCGCCGGGCCCCTGCAGGCATCCTATTCATGATATTGGTTACCTTAGCAGTGTTGGTTTACTGGTTCAATCCAGCAGGCCATCCAGCCGTTGATATGATGGCTTTGGTTGCCATTGGCTTTTTAATTTACGGCCCGGTTATGCTGATTGGCTTATACGCCCTGGAATTGGTACCCAAAAAAGCAGCGGGCACCGCCGCTGGCCTGACTGGTCTGTTTGGTTATCTGGGTGGCGCCGTAGCAGCAAACGCTATTATGGGCTACACGGTTGACCATTTCGGCTGGGATGGTGGCTTTACCATTCTGGCAGGCGCTTGTTTTGTTTCTATTGTTTGTTTATGTTACGCATTGCTGGGCGAGCGCAAAGCCCACCACCTGCAAAAAATACGCAAAAAAGAGGCATTGGCTTAATCGGATGCTATTAAATATTTTGGGTGAGCCTGTTACAGCCAACCCCGCTCGAACAGCTACCCCGAACCGATATCTACCCGGATGCCACACAGATTCCCCTGATGTGTCAATAGCGTTATCATCTTTAGAAGACGCTAAACTACATCACTAACCGGTAGCACTTTGGAGCAACAAGACCGACTACAGCTAAGCTGCCATTATATTAATGGCATTGTGCTAAACATTGATATTGCACTTAACTCGGACAAAACTCCGGGATATCACCGCAAAAAATGCACAGGACACTCTTCGCACCCATGGATTTAGACGAATTAAAACGCGCAGCCGCACAGGCTGCAATAGCTTATATAGCACCTAAGCTGAGCCTCGATTCCATTGTCGGAATAGGTACCGGCTCCACAACCAATTTTTTTATCGATTATCTGGCCACCCACAAAAACCGCTTCAATGGTGCTGTGGCCAGCTCAGCAGCCTCCGCCGAAAGATTGCAATCCCATGGTATTCCGGTCTACGAGCTCAATAATGTGGGCAAGGTTCAAGTCTATGTGGACGGTGCAGATGAGGCAAACCCTCAATTACAACTTATAAAGGGAGGCGGTGCCGCCCTAACCCGTGAGAAAATAGTTGCTGCCTGCGCAGAGGAGTTCGTGTGCATTGCCGACGCAAGTAAGTGGGTTCCGGTGCTGGGAGGCTTTCCCCTTCCAGTTGAAGTAATCCCCATGGCCCGCTCTCTTGTTACCAGAGAACTAGCCCTGCTAGGTGGCAAACCGTTATACCGTCAGAATACAATCACAGACAATGGTCATATCATCATTGATGTGCACCATCTGGAGATTCCTGAGCCGCAAAAACTGGAACGTGCAATCAATAATTTAACTGGAGTAGTCAGCAACGGATTGTTTGCGCTGCGACCAGCGGATATCTTACTATTGGGAACTAACCAAGGCGTAAAGACATTGCACCCAAAAGTGCAGTGAGTAGCTGAAGGTTTAACTACAAACGAACTTATTAGAACAATAAGATGATGCGTATCATTCTTTTTTCAAGCTTTTTACTGGCAGGTTTAACTGCTGGATGTGCAACTACCCCCCCCAGTAATGTCGAAGATATCTGCGCTATTTTTCGAGAAAAAAATAACTGGTATCCAAAGGCCCGCACCGCCGCAGACAAGTGGAATACACCCATTTCAGGAATGATGGCCATACTGCATCAAGAATCTCACTTTGTGCATGATGCTCGCCCACCACGCACAAAATTGTTGTGGATATTCCCAGGGCCCCGCCCATCCAATGCTTACGGTTATTCACAGGCACTAAAAGGTACCTGGCGAGATTACCAGCGCACAACCTCTAATCACGGTGCCGATCGCAACGATTTCGGTGATGCTATTGATTTTATTGGCTGGTACAACAGCGCCAGCCAACGCCAATGCACAATCAAGCCTTCAGACACCTACCATTTATACCTCGCCTATCACGAAGGATGGAGCGGATTTAACCGACGCACCTATCGCAATAAGGCCTGGCTACAGTCGGTAGCGCGCAAAGTCTCAAACCAAGCGCAAAACTATCAGCGCCAATTAAGGCGTTGTGAAAGTGCATTGAAAAAGCGTAGAAAATTTCTCGGCTTGTTTTAATTGAAGCGTATCTGACAGGCGCTTCATCTAATGCCCGTCATTGCGACTTAATCATCTGCCAGTGGTGACGAAGATTCGCTTGGCGGCTCCAGACCCAGGGTATGGCAAATCGATGATAAATGCGCCAATACCCATTCACGGTCAAAAGATCCCCAGTTTTTCAGTACGTAATAGCCATCATTATGGCGTACACCCTGCTGCACAAATTCCACCTCAGTGCCGTGCCCAGGTAAACCTTTGGCAATAAGGTCTTGTATCGTGCGCCTAGGCCAGCCGGTAGCTTGCTCCAGCGCAGGATTATTCGGTCGTGGTATAGTTTCCAACAAAAATGCAAGCAACATACGTCGACAAATTGTTGGATTCAGCTTTTGCTCCAGATGTTTATGCATAAGCTCCCTCAACGGCACCATACTTTGAACCCGCCTCGCCTCAAAGACAGGAATCCACTAGGAGCCTGTCGGACTTAACCGGTCGTAGCGAGAAAAAGACCGGTTTGAGCCATTTTTTATGATAACCCGAGGCGAATAGTGGTTCTATTTAACGAGAATCAGCATAAAAAATGGCCAAATCCGGCTTTTTCGCAGTAGGCCAGTGTTAAGTCCGACAGGCTCCTAGAGCAAACCAATTTTATGCTGTTGTACTTTCTCTAACTAACCACACCTGCTCGCTCAAGCATTGCATGCAACAAAACATTGGCTCCAGCCTCCAAATGAACACTCTCGGCAGATTCCGCTTCGTTATGAGACAAGCCTCCGGCACAGGGTACAAAAATCATTGACGCAGGAGCAACCCGCGACACATAGACCGAATCATGGCCAGCCCCGGAAACTATTTCACGATGACTGTAACCCAGTTCAGCCGCCGCACTAGCAACTGCGGCAATACAGTGCGGGTTAAACTTCACTGGCGGCGAATGCCATTCTTCACGCACATCAATGGTAACGCCAGTGGTCTTTTGTATCTGTTTCGCCAGCCGATACAAACTGCGATGTAAATGTTCCAGCCCCTGTGATTGTGGATGGCGAAGATCCAGCGCCAGCACGACCTTCTCGGGCACAGTATTGCGGCTTCCGGGCTCAGCGCGCAAATCGCCACAGGTTATACGCGCCTCTTCACTGTAAGCTTTCACTTCGCCGTAAAGGCGCTCACACAAATACATCAGCGCCTGTACCGGATCACGTCGATCTCGCATTGGCGTGGGGCCCGCATGGCAGGGCTCACCATGAAAGATAACATCGTACCAACGAATACCTTGAACCCCAGTAACGACGCCTATCACCTTTCCCTCCGCCTCCAAAATGGGGCCCTGCTCAATATGCACCTCGAATGCTGCAGCGATGGGCATAGGACTCGCAGCCACAGTGCCGGCATAGCCAATACGCTCCAATTCTTCACCAATGGTAAAGCCCGCTTTATCTGTACAATTGTGGCCATACTCAAGGGAGAAAGCGCCAGACCATACTCCGGAGCCAATCATTGCCGGCGAGAAACGCGCACCCTCTTCATTGGTCCATACTACAACTTCCAATGCTGCCTCGGTTTGCACTTTGTGCTGATGTAAAGTGTGCAACACTTCCAGTCCAGCCAGTACACCATACACTCCGTCAAACTTGCCACCAGTGGGTTGAGTATCCAGATGGGAACCGGTAATTACCGCGGGTAAAGTTGGCTTTACCCCCGCCCGCCGAGCAAAAATATTGCCCATGGCATCAATACGAATTTCGCAACCGATCTCTCGGCACCAGCGAATAAACAGATCGCGCCCTTGACGATCCTCGTCGGTCAACGCTTGGCGATTACAGCCGCCCGCTGCAGTGGCGCCAATACGCGCCATCTCCATCAGTCGCGCCCATAACCGGGCCCCATCAATACGTAATGCTCCTAGGGTATTTTTCATTCTTTTGCTCCAAACCGTATTCTGAACCACATAGACATAGCTTCCTTCAGACTTTGACTAGCAGTGCCTCTGCCATTCAGATTGTCCTCCCCCCAGTCGAAATGGCTTAGGCTCCTTTTAGCCCAACGGGTTTACCCACTTCGCTGAAAAAACAAAAAAGCCAGCAACAAGCTGGCTTTTTTGAATCATCTACGACTTGTCGAAATCAATCCTTATAGGGGACTAATGACACCTGAATATTCGGATTCACTTCTTTTGCTGCATCCGCTATGGCTACATAGGTTTCCGCACTGGACTGATTATGCGCACGCACAATAACCAAAGCCTCGGGGTTCTCAGCATACAACTGAGCGATACGAGAACGCACCGCACGGCTATCAACCCTAGAATTAGCCAGCGTAATCTCGTCCGCAGCATTCACTTCCAGCAAGATATTCTGCTTACTCGGGTCTGGGGGCGTTTCATTAGTCTGATTTGGATCGGGCACATTTACATCGAGCGCTCTTTCGTTTACGAAGGATGCCGTTACAATAAAGAAAATCAGCATGATAAACACCACATCGAGCATGGGGGTCAAATCAATATCTGCTTTCTCTTCTTCGGCCTTGCCGCGTCGTCTACTCATAAAACACCGTACAGTTTACCAATTTAAGTGGCGCCGGATGGGTCAGCCTAACTAAAATGGCAAGATTGCCGGGAAATTGCTAAAGATGCAAGTAAAATCTAAAGCAACCTAAAATGTGCTTTATTATCAATAAGTTAAACGGAAGGATAATATTCCTAATGGCCCGTCTTGGAGGTCATATAAACCCACCTAACCTTCATATAGCTATGGTGGTTAGGTATTTGACGATCCAAATTATCATTCATTAATGTTAACAGCACTATGACATTTGCACTGCTGGCATTGCAAGCTACCAGAATATTTCCTACCACCGCTATGCACAGCACCACAATATTTTCCAATCCAGAAATGAGCCTGAAGGGAAACTCGTCTATGCCTTTTCCCTAGATTGCTGCTCATCGCCCAAAGGGCCAATGAGCAGCTTTTCTACCGCCATACCGGCGGCCCTTTTTATCTCACCCGCGCCCAATCTAAAGTATGGCGACGCAGAATAGTCTGATGGTTTTGGCACTAGGCCATTAACTTAAGCTTGCGATTATCATGGGCTACCAGCGCCACTCTTTTGACCGTTGCAATCGGCTGGCCCATAAGTTTCATTCACAACCTCGGCTTTCTTGCATAATTAACGATAGGCAATTGATCGAGCAGCCCTTCACTATCATGTATAAATAAGCCCTCACTCACTGAGACATTTATTTAACAACACCCTAATTGCACCAGCAAACACAATTGTACACAGCAAAATAGCAACCTTACGGATATACTAGCAACTATATATTTTACCAAACGGAGTTAGCAACATGAGCATCGGTACCTGGGAACCAGCCAAGCCAACAGCAACACAGGCACGGAAAGAAATTCACCGGAATGCACTGGAAAGAATGATGGCCTCAGTGCAGGACGCTAAGCTAACAAAAGATTTAAACGCAGAAGATCGAGCGGCATCCTATTTAATGGGGCTGCCAGCACAACAGTGGCTGGAAGAGAGTGAAGCCTGGAATAATAATCAACTGTGGCAGCTGATCCAATTTTTCACTCTCGCAGAAATGCAGTTGCCCGAGTGGCGCGCTGATGCCGAGTCTCCCGTTATCCCACTAGCCAAAGCATTGCGCCAACGTAAAACGCCCTTAAATAAAGAACAGTTACAGTGGATCAAGCAACACTCCAACAACCGCTACTTACCTTACGGCCCCCTTTAAACCTCTGGCTGGCAATACGCAAGGCCCAATCAATGCCACTTGGCTTTAATCTCGAACAACTTTAAAACCCAAACATTGAAACCTCCCCAAAAACACGGCTAACTCCCCCTCAATGTCAATCGCCAACAGCGCCATGGCATTGAGCAGATATGCTTTTATCAAGCGATCACCTCTCGAATTAGGGCCAACTTAACAATATATTATCCATGCTTTCTCTCTCATAAAATGATCAGAGCCATACTTTTACTCTAGCCTTGAGATGACAACTATCACTAAAAGCGCTTATAAAAAGGCGCTAGTCGAAGAAACTTGAGAGCATTTAGCCAAATAATCGTTCACAATTTAAAAAAAATTAATTTATTGAGAAAATTTTACCCGCTCAAGGTTGTTTTTCGCTTAAAATACCCACATTGGAGCATATAACCTAGCGACAACACGCTTCATTGCATAAACATCTATTCGTTTCAACAATATTATTTACTTACAGGGACATTTTATGGCCGCACAAAAAAAAACCTCAGCAACAGTTAACCCTGTTGCAAAACTGGAAGCAGAGCTAGAAGAGCTCAAAAAACAGCTCGAAAAAGCCCGCTCCAGTCAGGAAAAGGAGGCAATAGCCACTCTCGAAAAGCTGAAAAAACTTGCCCAGCGCGCTGCGGCTAAAGCTGTCACCGCGCAAACCAAAGTAAAAACCGTTAAAGCCAAGAAGAAAACCCCCGCTCAACAAAAGCAGGTCAAAACGGCATTAACAGCTGTCGCTGCCGCCAAAAAAGAAGCTGCAGCAGCCAAAGCCGACCTCAAGAATGTCAAAGCCCAACTGCTTACCATTCAGTCCGAGAACAAACTGGCAGCTAAAATAGCCAAGACTGTAGCAAAGGAAGAGGCTGCAATAGCCAAAAAGTTAACTGCCAGCGCCAAGAAAAAAACAGCGACTGCAGCAGCCAAAACCAAGACTACAACCACCAAAAAGAAAGCTGGGCGCCCAGCCAAACCCGCCGCCGAAGCTAAGGGCAGCCAAAAGCCCGCTCGTCGCGGCCGGCCACCAAAGGCTGCCGTTGAATCTGTAGATAGCTCAAAACCTGCCCGCCGCGGCCGCCCGCCAAAAGCTGCTGCGCAATCTGCAGATAGCCCGAAACCCGCCCGTCGTGGCCGGCCACCAAAAGTGCAGCAAGCACCAAGCTGATGCGTTAGGTGCATTAATATTGCAATTAATCCAGCCGCCAGTAACAAATTCAGTCGATGCATTGGTTTGTTACTGGTGGAATATAAACTATTTTCCTAGATTGCGTACAACCCTTCTATTTAATCCTCACCCATCTGCGCACAGCAATTTGAGACGGCCTCCATCTTTGCAACATGGCTTGGAGATGGCTCGGTAGCACCAGCATCACTGGGGTTACTATCATCGTAAGGAGCGTAGAAAAACTTAATCCGTAAACTATGGCACTGGCCAGCTTGACCCAAAAGGAGGCAATCACCCCATTGACCACCAGATTGCGCCCCACCATATCCACACTCACCCCCAACGCCAATGGCAGTAATCCAAATATAGTTGTGGCCGTAGTTAAAAATACTGGCCGCAACCGCTGCGTCGAAGCCTTGAGTACCGCTGAGGTTATCGGTAAATCTGGTTCTGATTTGCGTACAAAGTTGTAGGTGTCAATCAGAACGATATTGTTGTTCACCACTATCCCCGCCAATGCAACAATGCCAACTCCGGTCATAATGACACTGAAAGTAGTTTGGGTTAACGTCAACCCCAGTAACACGCCCGCCGTGGACATGATGACTGCTGAGAGGATCAGTAACGATTGATAGAAACTATTAAACTGGGTAACCAGCAAAATAAACATTAGAAATAAGGACAACGAAAATGCCAGCCCCAGAAATGCTAGAGATTCATTTTGTTCTTCATCGGCGCCACGAAAGAGTAATTCGATATCACCATCCACCGGATTATTAGCCAACCAGCTTTTTATTTCTTTCACCTTGTCATCGGCCAGAACGCCATCCTCCACATCCGCCTTAATCTGCATTCGAGTAATACCATCAACCCGCTCTATTTTATCGACTCGAGACTTCGCTTGCGTCTGTACAAAACTACTGATCGGCACTGTACCTTGATCGATGTTGATCCTCAGTTGATCGAGCGCAGTTATTCCTCGATCCCGCTGTGGATAGCGAATAAGAATATCCACCTCCTCGTCCGCATCGTCCGGACGATATTGCGCCATGCGCACCCCATTCGTCAGCAATTGCACCGCTCGGCCTATTTCTGTCAGATCAGCGCCATAGAGCGCCGCCTTGGCACGATCAACTTGCACCTCCCACTCAATACCTGGTTGCGGAGCAGTATTGACGACATCCTGCAACCCATCGAGCTCATGCTCCAGCAGCTGATGCAAACGCCAAGTCTCTTCCAATAGCTTGGGATAATTACTCCCACGCAGCTCCAATACTATATCTCTGCCAATAGGAGGACCGACTTCAAAGGTATTCACGCTGACTTTAATACCCGAAAAACCACTGGCACGCTGACGTATATCGGCAAAAACTGCTCGACTCCTTCTATCACGCTCTTCCACCGGTAACAATTCCACCAGCATGTTGGCTATCTGATCTGGTGCTTTTTCTCTATTGCCGGAAACCCCTTCAGAACTCACCGCTGAATAGGCGACTCGAACCTCTGGCACACTGAGTACCGCACCCTCCACCTGTGCCAGCAATGCTTTCTTTTCCTCCAGAGAAAGATTGCCCTGAGCACGCACCTCAACGTTGCCATACTGATCTTCGGTCTCGGTAAAAAATTCCACTCCGACACCCAATGTATTAAAAGCAACAAAAATCAACCACAGCACTAATAACGTTACTGTGCAGGCAATAAAGGGTTTTCCAAGAATTAATTCAAGTAGACGAGCATAACTACCGGTAATACCCGCAAGCTTTGTCGGCTGCCCAATCTCCAGTTGCCGTAGATAGTGTTGGGCAGATGCATCGAGATGACTGCCCCCCAACAACGAACCTAACACTGGTGCAAAAAATAGCGCATACAACAACGAACCGGCCAAGACTGCAAATACTGTTACCGGCAAGTAGCGCATAAAATCGCCAACCACTCCAGGCCAAAAAATAATAGGCAAAAATGCAGCCAGCGTTGTACCCGTGGAAGCCACCACCGGCCAGAACATACGCCGCACAGAAACAAGGTAAGCTACGCGCGGAGATAACCCCTCAGCCATTTTTCGATCCGCGTACTCGGTAATCACAATGGAGCTGTCAATCAGCATACCGAGCGCCAGGAGCATGCCAAACATCACCATGAAATTAAAAGAAAAATCTAAATACCAGGTAACAATACAGGCAAATAACAATGAAAATGGAATACTCAAACCCACCAGCATACTGGAGCGAAAACCCAGTGCAGCAACCACAATAATCATAACCAGCAACATAGCGGAAAGGATGTTACCTTGCATTTCACTCACCATATCCCGCGCCCATGGTGACTGGTCAAAAACAAAACTCACCTCTACTGCCGAAGGCAGCTCTGCCATTTCTGCCGCTACTACCTCACGCACTTTGTCAGCCAACGCCACAGAACTTGCGCTGCTGCGTTTCTCTACATTTATTGCCAGTCCAGGGCGACCATTCACACTGGTATAATTATTGGCGTCTTTGAAGGTGCGGCGAACCTCTGCGACATCACCCAAAGTCACAACCCCTTCTGCGGAAGTTTTTAAGGGTACCTGAGACACATCCCGAACGCTCTCAATCAGCCCCGGAACTTTCACCGAAAACCTCCCGCGGCCGGTTTCCAGTTCACCGGCGGGAATAAGCAGATTATTGCCCGCAACCGCATTGATTAATGCTTCAATGCCAACCTGATAGTGTTCGAGGCGCACTGGATCAATGGTGACTTCCACGACCTGCTCGCGATTACCCTGCACGTCCGCACTCAATACCTCGGGGATATTTTCTATTTTACGTTTTAGGTACTCGGCATTGTGCAACAAAACCCGCTCACTGACATTTTCTCCCGCCAGCGCCACTACAATAGCGGGAAAAGCAAGGGCCGAAACTTCTTTTACCTCCGGCTCCTCGGCATCAGCGGGAAGCTCTGCTTTGGCCCTATCCACCGCATTGCGCACTTCATTCAGCGCAAAATCTATATCCACAGCTGCATTAAATTCAATCACTAAGTAGGACAACGACTCGCGCGCAGTGGCAATGATTTCTTCAACTCCTTCCAATGAGCGAATTTCCTGCTCTAAAGGCCGCACCAACAAACGCACCCCATCTTCTGGTGAAATACCCTCGTGCACCACTTCAATAATAATTATCGGTGGGCTGACTTCGGGGCTGGCCTCCACGGTCATCGCTAAGCGAGCGACAATACCGACAACCACAATCAACAACAGTAAACTGATACTACTGCGGAAATGATCAACAGCACTTTCAAGCAGGCTCATGGATTTTCTCTCTTAGATCCGCTGTATACCGCAGTTGTCGACGCACTTGGCGCTACACCGCTGGAAAGCACAGATTGCACCGGTGATTGCAGCCCCTCTTCAATCTGTAAATCCACCTGTACTTGCTCGCCGATGCTGGCATATTCCTGACCTACCGTAATCAATGTCACCTGTGTCGGTAACCCCTGAACCCAAACGCCCTCGCTCTGCGTCATTCCACTTCCCACATCACTGAGCAACTGTACGTTGATAAAGCGAACGCGCTGCTCATCGTCAACGATGCGCACACCAAGATCGCCGGCATCATCCAGAGTCAATAGCGATGCGCTAATAAAATGTGCCGACACCGTTTCACCAGGCAACATCAAACGTGCGCTACTACCACCACGCAAATGACTAAAACTATTGTCTAGTGCCACCTCTACGCGATAGCCGCGGGTAATATCGTCAGCCTGCTGACTGATAAAGCGCAACTGCCCCTGCACTAAATCCCCCTGCTGTAAACGGGCCAGGGCGAGATCACCGGGAGCCAACTGAGCAACTTGAGATTCAGAAACTTCTCCTACCAGTAACATCGGATTCATATCCAGCAAGGTAGCGCAAACCTCTCCACGACGAACAAAATCACCCAATTCCAATGCTCGGTGATTGATTAGCCCGGCAAAAGGCGCGCGCACTTTGAGATTCTCTACTTCCACCTGTGCACGCTTTAGATCTGCACGCGCGTTGGCCAACAAAACCCGCTGCTGCGCCAACTCAGTATTCGCCTGCAAGCCGCGCGCTTTTAATTCTTGTGCTCCCGCATAATCGAGCTCCGCCTTTTTTAAAGCTGCCTGTGCCCGTGCTAACGCCTGTGGTCGATCCTCTGCTTCCAGTTCACAGATAACATCCCCAGGCTTTACAACCTCGCCCTCAATCACCGGCAGTGCCACAACAACCCCATCCAACTCCACCCGCAACTGCACACTGCGGTTGGGTTCTGTACGGCCATTAACCGAGGTCTGAATGGTATAGGGCTCGGCCTGTAACCGCCGCGCCTGCACCCACAACGGTTGCTTATCATCGGTTGCTTGCTGCCGATCTGCAGTTCCTGCTGACAAATGATCGAAAAATACGCTACTTAACAACCACATCATTGCCAGTAGCACAATAATACTGGCACTGCGATAATTGCGTTGCTGCCAAAGTCTTTTTAAAAAAAGCATCTAGGGAACCTATAAAAAAATTAACGCCAGAAAGCTAATGCAATATACTTGCAAAAAAGAATCTCGCCCCACGCCTGAATAGAGTAATATGAAGAGTAAATAAAACACTTTTGTTCAAAGTGAGTACAGAACTCCTTCTCACACAAAACCAACGAGTTGATCTTTGTAAGCCGAACCACTGCACAAGTGAGTCGTTTTACTACCCAAAACTCAAAAAAAATTCTCTCTAATTCATTTCGGACTTGAACTGTGTGGTAGTTACAGTAAAGTAAGGATTCAAGATTATAAAATAGGAAGTTATCAGAACAACATTTTCCAATGACTTCTTCGTTTAATTTTTAATCAAATACTCACTCAAAAAATATAAATGTAAATTATTTTAAGAATGTGGCCGCCTTGCAGCTTATGTACATTACCATACAACACCAACTACACCTATGCGCTTCTCCCTACACCATTCCCTGGATACAAACAAAATGAAGCCTATTAGCCTTTTTGCCTCTTTGATAATATTTTTTTCCACCGCTAATCTCAAAGCGGCATCACTACTCAATGGTCTCGCGCTTGAGCTCGAGTTTAACAAAGAGCGTTATATTGCCGCAGTCCACTCCGAGACACTTTCCGCGAATGCTCAAGAACTACTCAATAATACACTATCGCGCCGCCTCGAAATACGGATCATCGCCGAACGCATGTCCGCTCGACGTCTCCGTAACCAGTGGATGGAAGCCATTGCTATCAACAACCCCAGCCATATTCTCAGCGAACAAACCGACAATATGGTGATTTTCGCCAATTTACTTAAAGGCCACTTACTCGCAGGCGATCAGTTGAACGTGAATTTTGACCCCAGCACTGGCGACACCACTATCTTGTTGAATGACACTCAACTTGGCCTTATTGCAGATCGTGCCTTTTTCAATACTCTGCTGCGCGCCTGGATCGGCAATATCCCTCCCTCCACAGAGTTTCGCGATGCCCTGCTGGCATCTGGAGAAATCCCAGGCACGCTATTGCAAACTTATCAGCGCTTAAAGCCCAGTGCCGAACGCATAGCTGCAATAGCCAAGCTCAACAAACCGCAACCTATTATAGAAGAGACTATTAAACTGGAAGATACATCCTCCGACGAACCTCAATCAGTGCTGGTCGACAACCCTGTAGCAGAGGTACCTGAGCCCAACAACGATATCGATATGGCACCACCAACCCTGGCCGCTATCGACGTCGAACCAATAGCGGTACAAACGCCCGCCGTACAAACGCCATCAACAATCTCAAATGCACCCTTCGAACCTACATCAACGCACCAACCAGCGGAAGCTGAATTGGAGCCAACCCCAGAGCCCCAAATAAATCAAAAACCCACCATAGACCTGGAAGATACTGCAGAAGATGTACTGCTTACCGCCGAACTTTTATTCGCCCAACAAAATTACCATTCGACGCTTTTGCGCCACACCTTCAAACATATTCGCTACCCTAGAATTGCGCAAATGCGCAATCAAAAAGGCAGTGTCCGCCTAAGCGTGACGATTACTACTGATGGGCAACTGAGATCTGTACAAACACTGCAGGAATCCCGCTATTCGCGCCTCAACGAGGCCGCCCTAGATGCAGTTGAACGCGCCGAACCCTACCCCCCTGTCCCACTTCGTTTGGGTAACAATGACCACACATTTACAGTACCTATTACCTTTCGTTTATCAGATTAAACCTTTGCCCGTCGGCTGGAAATTAGTCAACTTCTCCCTGGCGAGCCTCTATCCCTAATCCAATATGAGAGAAAATAATTATCCTAGAAACCACAGTTAAATCACGCAAGTTTGCACAAGTGTTTGATGCATCTAACAAATTTAAAAAAATCTCATCACCAATAAGATGACCACGAATTTTTAAAATTCGCCATGTACACCAATAACTTACACAGCTTTCGCGCGCCTAACTGCAGCTTCTAGGATTATTGGTTTATCAGAGCCATTGTTTTTCCCCTTTTATTTTGCTTGCTCTAAGGGGGGCGCGAGCTTTTCCAGACGATTGCACGGGCAGCGCGACAACAGGGCTTGCAAAGACTGGCCATTGGGCAGCGTTAGCATCGGCTCCAGCTCAGCCAGAGGTAAGAGTACAAAATTGCGTTCATACATTCGCGGATGGGGAACACACAAGCGAGGTAACTTGATATATTGGTCGTTGAGCAGCAATATATCTAAATCCAAAGTGCGGGCACCCCAACGCAGTGAGCGCTGACGATCATGGCTGGCCTCAATGGATTGCAACTGATCAAGTAGTGTCAGAGGCGCCAATTCAGTCTGTAATTCTGCCACCGCATTGATATAGTCCGGCTGCACACCGGGACCAATGGCAGCAGAACGGTACAAACTTGAACAACGCATCAATCGAGTCTGCGGTATGGCTGCGAGTTCCTCGCACGCCAATTGCACCTGCTGCAGTGGTCGAGCCAAATTACTGCCAAGGGCAATATAAGCTTTCATCCAGGCTACCCAGCCTTATAACGGCGGCGGCTCCGAGGACTACGCCTAGCACTGTTTGCATTATCCCGTGCCAAACTGCGAACCAGCTTTAAACGCTGCTCCTCATCGGCTTGCTGAAAGTCTGTCCACCATTGGCCCAAGCCCGGACTGATCTCTCCGGAAGCTTCGCGCAGTAGCAGGAAGTCATAAGCGGCACGAAAGCGTGGATGTTCCAACAAGCGAAAAGCACGTGTACCGGTACGGCGCTGCAAACGGTGCTGCATTTCCCAGATTTCTCTCATTGGCATGGAAAAACGTTTTGGGATAGCAGTATACGCCAGCTGAGCACTACTGCTCTTTTGTGCAGCCTGAGCCAACGCTGGCAATGGTGGTACACCCTGTTGAATCAGTTGTTGCTGTTCGGCGCTAGTTTCCGGCCACAACAACGCCGCGTACAAAAATGCTGGCGTTACCCGCTTATTGGCGTGGATCCGTTGATCCGTGTTACACAACGCCTGGCGAGTCAACGCTAAAGCTTGGGCGTTACTCGCCTCTCGCGCATTGCCCGGAAATAAGTGTGGCCATAAATGATACTGGTTCAACAACTCGAATGTGCGCTCGGCATAACCACTCATCAATAATTTAAGCACCTCATCGAACAGTCTTGCCGGGGCGATGTTGCGCAACAATGGTGCCAGCTCGGCCAATGGTGCCGCAGTCTCTGGTGCTATAGTAAAATTCAACTTAGCGGCAAAGCGTATTGCACGCAGCATGCGCACTGGGTCTTCTTTATAGCGAGTGCTAGGGTCTCCAATCATACGTACCAAACGCTGCTGGATATCTTGCATACCGCCGGTGTAATCATGAATTTCAAAGTCACGAGTGGTGTAGTACAAAGCATTAATGGTGAAGTCCCGACGCGCAGCATCGCTTGCAAGATCACCATATACATTGTCGCGTAAAAGCATACCCTGGTCGGATTGTCGGGCTTCACCATCCTCTGCATTACTATGATGTCCTCGAAAGGTGGTGACCTCAATGACTTCACGACCTATACGCGCATGCAAAATACGAAAGCGCCGACCAACGATTCGCGCTCCGCGAAATAGCTGCCTTGCCTGCTCCGGTGTAGCATCAGTGGCCACATCAAAATCTTTTGGGTAACCGCCCAACAGCAGATCCCGCACACCTCCACCAACAATGTAAGCTTGAAAATTGGCATCCTGAAGGCGTCTCATGACCGTAAGTGCAGCGCGACTGATATCACGGCGAGAGAGCGTGTGGTCATTGCGGGAAATAATTACAGGGGCTGCTGTATTTTGAGGTTTGCGCCGCCAATGCTTGATAGTGCGAATAAAGGTTTTGAGCATACGTCTTTCTGTGCTGAGCACAGCCAATGCGCAAATGCACTATGACTGCGCCCTCCGGCTAATGATTAAGACGGATTCTAACACAGAGAGAAAGAAGGAGAGATGCACAGATACAATTGAAATCAACAGCAATAAACTTTCTGAACCTCTTTGAGAGATAAGATAGCGGCTTCCCTGCGCTTCAATTCCTGATTTTATCAACCCCAACCAGGTGTAATCAGCCAGTTTATTGTTATTTTTTATTATTATTACTTTGGTTTTATTATTTTTATTATGTTTTCGTCCAATTATTATTCTTGTTCAAAGCTTGAGCAGTCACCGATAACAACCACCACCCACCTTGAGCGGACACTACAGTACAAAGCATTTTGCATGCCAGGTTTATAAAATACTTTAAAAACAATAGGTTACATTTTTTAGTTGAAGTTCAGAAGCTGAGGGAATTTTATTTTCGTTACGGATGGTGCGTGTATTGTTACCCACTTACCCGCTGCAACCTATTGGTAACACTTTAACTTTATGGAAATCTTGCTATAGGACTGCACATCCGGACAAGCCCAGACTGAGCGCTTGGGCTTACATCGCCAACCTACGAAAGGCAACACTTACGCTAAGAGCCTGTCGGACTGAACACTGGCCTACTGCGAAAAAGCCGGATTTGGCCATTTTTTATGCTGATTCTCATTAAATAGAACCGCTATTCGCCTCGGATCATCATAAAAAATGGCTCAAACCGGTCTTTTTCTCGCTACGACCGGTTAAGTCCGACAGGCTCCTAGAGGCTCATGCTTCCACCGCAGCCTGCGCTTTCCTTTTTCGAGGAATCCCCAGCTTCTGCCGCCGCTCCCACAAGCACTTGCGGCTCACACCGAGCTTCTTCGCCAATTCGGTTTCACTCATGCTATGTTGATGCTCTAATACAAAGCGCGCAAAATAGTCCTCCAGCGATAGATCTTCGCGAGGCTCTGTTGTCGGGCTACCTATTAGGTGCCTTGAACCCACTTTTTCCATTGATGATTGCACCAAATCGATATCCAAGGCGCGGTGATCAATTTCATCATGATCATCACTCAAAATAACGGCCCGCTGAATCGCATTTTCCAGCTCGCGTACATTACCAGGCCAAGGATAGTCGGTAATCGCTTGAATCGCTGCGGAAGACAGTTTAGGCACCGGACAGTTAGCTTGAGCAGCAAACTTTTCCAGCAAATAGCCGGCAAGGGTCAATACATCATTGCCACGTTCCCGCAACGGCGCCAGTATCATTTGTACAACATTGATGCGGTAGTACAAATCTTGACGAAACTTATGTTCCCGAGCCAATTGATGCAAATTACGATGTGTGGCTGTGATCAATCGCACATTAACCTTACGTGACTCCACCGCACCAATAGGGCGCACTTCTCCCTCCTGCAGCACCCGTAGCAGACGAGCCTGAGCCTCCAAGGGAAGCTCCCCCACTTCATCTAAGAACAAACTGCCACCATCAGCAGCGGCTATTAGCCCCTCTCGGGCAGTCTGAGCACCCGTAAACGCACCTTTTTCATGGCCGAAAAGTTCAGCTTCAATTAAAGTTTCAGGAATAGCGGCACAATTTACCGCAACCAACGGCTTGTTACTGCGCAGGCTTTCCTCATGAATAGCCCGAGCCACCAGCTCTTTTCCAGTACCGGTTTCTCCATTTACCAGCACCGTAGCTTCGGTAGGCGCCACTTTGCGAATACGGCGGTAGAGTTCGCGCATAGGTTCGCTATCGCCAATCATACCCGCGATTGCACGGCTGCGGCCCGACTTAGGGCCAACAGTACGGCTTGGCTTCTCCTTGCCGAGCACCCTCTGAACTGTGGCGATAATTTCATCGTGATCAAAGGGCTTAGCAATATAATCGACGGCGCCCATACGCATAGAATCGACCGCTGAACGCAAACTGGCATAACTGGTCATGATCATTACCGGCACATCCCTGGCCTGCTTAAGCAAGCTTGTACCTGGGGCGCCTGGCAAGCGTAAATCAGAAATAATCAGATCAACGTCAGTAAAGCGGTGTTTATCGACGGCTTCGCGAACCGAACCCGCTTCGCTCACACGATAGAGATGTCGCTC
>JAHZJJ010000096.1 GCA_022600975.1 Gammaproteobacteria bacterium | reverse complement strand
CAATGTCGTTAAATTGATTAAATGCGGCTTCAAAATGACAGCTTTTATCATTAGGTAAATCGGTGTAATCTTGCATCGATAGGGTCCTTAGTGATTTAGTTATTAGTTTGCAAATCTATATCTACCACTTTTGACCCTATCCTTTCAATAAGAAACTTCTATCTCGTTGATTTAGCTGGTTTTGTTTGTCGTTAGAAAAGAGCCGCACCCAATGGATTTATTGTTTGGGGAGAGCAGCTAGCTTGGCAGCCATTGGTATTGATACGACAGATTAAATTGTCGGTAAATATGCCTTGCCAAAATAGTAATTACGCTCACAACCTTAAAAACACTGTGGGCCATACCCGGGGCAGGGGCAGCAAGCAGTGAGCCGCGTAAAGGCCAGCTGTAAAATTGATCGCGCAGTAACGCTATACACACACATCTAAAGCAAAGTGCCTAAAGAATCCTCAATAACTAAGCGTAACAAAAAACCCCTATTAACTGGCTACGATCAACGTACTGGCATCCCCGTATTGGTAGTATGAGAATGCCAGCACTTAGAGGCAAGTATGTCTAGGCTCTTGCGTTCTATTTAGAGCGTTGGCTCTGAATTGCCGTTCGGATGGCCCAGGGGCTGACTATCGGAAGGGGGTTGGGTGTTTTGATTGCTTTCTTCTAGCCAGATTTGATTCTCTGTTGGCAAAACCGGTTCAATTCTAGTTAGTTGGCCGCCATTGCAGGCCACAATGTATAGCTTTACGGTGTCATCACCCATCCATACCGGCGTGATGGTGAAAAGCTCACCCAGGTGAATAGATTGCAATAATTTACAATTTAGTTCTAACATTTTTATCGTCTCCTTGAAAAAGCCTGTGGCACAAAATTGCAAAACGCGTGGATGCTTACAATACACGCTCGCCACAGGCGTAACCCGTCTTAACTAACTACGGGGGGTTAGTTTGCTGAATGTTTGAATAACGGGGGCGGGCGGGCCACGGCTGAAGAAGAGCAGCACACCAATTTTTACAGCACACCACAACGCACTCCAGCACCAAGGGCGGGAGTGGGTGAAATTGCTCGGCTTTACAAACAACTTTATTGAAGACGAGCGTGTGAGTAGCGTATCATCCAAGACAGCCTCGCTAGATATCATGTTATCTTTCGGGGTTAGCCGTCCCTCGGTGCTGTCACACTGGGGGGTGGCGTTTAGCTTAAGTTCACACGGTCATGCTGTGGTTCTTCTTCGTTATTACGGTGATTGCTTTTCCGCGAGGAGTTTTATTGTTGAGGCCTCGCGGGTTTAGGGACTGCATTTAGCGTATTTTTTATACGTTTTTTTTCGCTTGCGCCGGTTTTAAGCAAGCGCTAGGACAGCACTTGGTACCCTAAGTGTTTTTTGTAAGGCGTGCAACTAAGATGTAGCTTTAGGTGCCGAAAAATTGATGGATTGCGTAGCAAGGCATTTATGCTCTGTGGGGGCCGGAGGTTAATATCCTGACTACTACAGTGTAATCGTCGGCCGGTATCAATCAGTTAGGTGCTGACCAGAAATTGCCTTAGCAGGATCTGTTACTATTTTCCCTGGTGTAATACATCCAATGGTCCGCAATTCCCTTGTCATATGCGCTTGGTCACTGAAGCCGAATTGCTGTGCAACTGCTGCTAGGCACACTTTTTTATGCTCTCGGAGAAAGTAAATTACTTTTTTAACCCTTAAAAGACGCTGGTAATATTTTGGAGTCATACCTAGCCATAGGTTAAAAGTGCGCTCGATTTGTCGTTGGCTCAGTGTAATATTTGAACTTAACCCCACAAGCAATGCATTTTGCTCAATATATTCCAGTGCTTTTTTTAAAGAATCTGGAATACTATGGGTGAAGTTAAAGCTTTGTTTTGCCCAATGAGTCAGAGTTTCAATTTGCCTTGTTTCATCAATTTGATTTTGCAGCCGTGTATAAATGGTATACAGGCCATATACTTTATCTGCTTCAGGCAGCAATAACGTTGGTTTGTCGTAGTGTTTTCTTAAGACACCGTAACCCATTGCTGGAAGAAATCGAATACCTGCGAGTTTTGAACCAGAAGGCAAAACAATGTCTTCTTTGTGTTTATTCGTTGGTAACATAATTACCCCCTGCCCCAGGGTTTCAGTACCAATTGTTACATCACCGGCCAGATTAAACATAATGCCACTTCCTGCATCAGCATATAGTGGTTTAATAACTGAGCTTGTGTGAGCTACGGAGATTGCCCATATTCCCTGAACACAGCGAGACATTTGCCCCGATGGTTGAGATAGCTGAAAGTTATAGGTTTTTTTATTGGTTTAGTGTGGTTTATAGCTGCCTACCTCGGGTTTAAATGTTTTGGCAATTCGATTCCAGCTGTTGATGGCATTAATTGCAATGGTTAAATCCACTGTAGACTGCTCTCCTAGTACCCCTACCAGTTTTTGATAGCGCTGATTGTCCACTGGCTTGGCAGAGGTTAAATGTTCTGCCCAATCCAGGGCTGTAAGCTCTATATCTGAGTAAAGAGGCATATCACGCCACGCGTTCAAGCCAAAAATACGTTCCGAAGTTTCTCCTTGGTTCAATGCATCTTTACTGTGCATATCTATACAGAAGGCGCACTGATTAATTTGTGAAACCCTAAGTTTAACCAATTCCCAGACTTTGATTGTCACTGTTTTTGATTGACTAAATTGCTTGTGTAAATAGCCTTCTTGGCTCATTAGTATTTTCATTGCTTCGGGTGCTAAGCCAACGTAGTTTGCACGTGAAACCATAACTTGTCTCCTTAATATTTTGAGTGATAGGATAAATTTAGGCTCATAAGCAGTATTGAATATTTTCGACATATTCTATTTAAAAGCTGATTGGGGCTATTTAATCTCGCTTTCAGTGGTGTGTGTGCTCTAATGGGTTGTTGAATGAAGTAGTTTTACTGTAGGTTGGGGTGGTCAAGCTTTTCTCTACACCTCAGTTGGGAGAGTATCACCGATACCTGAGTGTGCAGAGCTATGAGGCCACCTCAAAGCAAAGATCAAGAATGCCACATTAGCATCGTGGTTTTTTCTTATAGGGAAAGGGAATGGTCAAAGTTGAAGAGAGTATGAGAGGTAGCTCCGAGATGATTGCCTCTATGGTGATCGCCGGTACCGTTGGTTGGTTTGTGGTGATGGCGGATCAGACGCCTCATGTGGTGGTTTTTTGGCGTTGCTTATTTGGTGCGCTAACCATGCTAATGATCTGTTTTTCTCGACGCTTATTTAAAAATTTGACTCTAAATAAAGGGGCGCTTTGCTTGCTGCTTTTTGGTGGAGTAGCTCTCGCTCTGAACTGGATATTTTTAATTAAGGCTTATCACTTATCCTCTATCGCAGTAGCCACAATCACATACCACGCCGAACCTTTTATTTTGGTGGTATTTGGTGTGTTTTTATTCAAAGAAAAAATTAACCTAGATAAGGTTCTTTGGCTGATTTTTGCTTTTATTGGTACTGTTTTTATTGTTTTGGGGAAACAGAGTACAAGTTTTGCTCAGCAAGATACTTATGTATTGGGTGTGTTGTATGCGATTGTAGCAGCATTTTTTTATGCTTGTGCTGCTATTATTACCAAAAAGCTAAAGCATATACCTCCTCAGGTTATTGTAGTTTTACAACTTTTCGTTGGCTCTTTAATACTGATACCTGTGGCTTCTCTGGGAGAGGCTCCTAGTATCACTTTTATGTCCTGGGGGTATCTGGCGATTATAGGTATAGTCCATACAGGGTTTATGTGTGTATTGCTTTATAGTGCTATTCAAAAAATATCCACTACTTTGGTGGGTGCACTGTCATTTATTTATCCAATAGTGGCGGTGCTTGTGGGTTGGCTTGCTTTTGATAACCTGTTAACTGTGACACAAATGTTGGGTTCGGTTGTTATCTTGATTGCAGCTACGGGGGTTAATTTGGATTGGCGATTAACACGCAGGTCTAAGTTAAAACCATTGGCTGTAGGTAAGCACCAATAATCCTTTGGGCTGCCCAGATAAAGGATGGTTTCAGCTTTTAGAGGAAGCTTGATGGTCTTGAGTATTTTAGGCCCCTATGAGGCCAATGTTTAGCGATACTGGGCAAGCTATGGTCGCAACAAACCTGCCAACTTTTCTTGTTCTATGGGGACGTAAGCTAGTCGAGGCGTAAAACTGTGGTTCGGGGGCAGCTCATTGACTTTTAGTGAAAATGGTGGGCCCTCACAGACTTGAACTGTGGACCTACCGATTATGAGTCGGGTGCTCTAACCAACTGAGCTAAGGGCCCATTTTCACTTTGACTCAAGTGGCAAAGTTTATTGAGTAAAAACTGTAGCACTCATACAGCAAGCGCCTTGAATCGGCACGCAAAGTACCTGATTTTTTATCTGAAATCAAGGCGTAAGCCTTCTTTATTTCTCTCGATAGAACCGTTAGTAGGCTATGAGGTGATCCAGTGGGGTAACAGTACACAGCCCCAAACCGCAAGCCACAACACCATGGTGACTAGCACCGCAGCAGAACCCGTATCCTTGGCGGCTTTCGACAGTGGGTGTAGTTCTTGGCTAATTCGATCCACCACTGCTTCAATGGCGCTGTTGAGCAGCTCAACAATCATAACCAATAGGGTGGCCCCGATAAGCAGTGCGCGCTCTACACCATTGTCGCCGAGCCAAGTAGCCGCTGGAATTAGCAGAATTGCCAGCAACACTTCCAGGCGAAAGGCTTCTTCATTGCGCCAGGCGGTACTTAAGCCTTGCCAGGAATAGCGAGCAGCGGCAAGTAGCCGGGCTACACCGGTCTTAGTCGGTCTGCTTGTGAGGGGGTCTTGCATATTTTAATTTCGTTGGAGGTCGGCTGAAATCTAATTGGTCATAATACCTAGTAAATTCTTCTAGTTCACGGCCTAGTTTGACTATAAGGTATTTAAACCCATAGGTAAGCTGATAGCCTTTCAGTGTATATTTGTGTACCTTTGTCTATTGTGGTAGAGGTTAACGAAAATAAAACTAATTGGTCATCTTATGCCTACAACAACCAGCTCAATTTCACCCAAACCCAGCCGCTTGCGGATAGGCCGACGCTATCGCGCAAACCGCCTCTCCGCCCCCTATGATGCCATTGTGATTGGCTCGGGTATAGGCGGCCTCAGCTGCGCCGCCTTGCTCAGTGCCGAGGGCAAAAAAGTTCTGGTTTTAGAGCAGCACTATACTGCGGGCGGGTTTACCCATGCTTATGAGCGCAACGGTTATGAGTGGGATGTAGGGGTACACTATATCGGTGATGTTGGTGAGTACCCAACAATGATCCGCAAGTTATTTGATTTTGTGTCAGCTGGTCAATTGCATTGGGCTGCGATGGACAGCACCTATGACCGTATTTGTATCGGTGATCAGCAGTATGATTTGTGCGCTGGTCGCGAGGCATTTGTTGATGAATTGGTGCGCCGCTTTCCCGGTGCGCGCGGGGTTATCGAAACTTATCTACAGCGGGTTAATAGGGCTGCAAAGGCCATACGCTGGTCTGTTATGGAGAAATTACTGCCACGCTGGTACAGCCCGGTTATTCACTTGTTAAAAAAAGTTTTTCATCCCAGTTACATTCATAAAACCACTTACGGGGTTTTGCGTGAACTGACCGATGACGAACAACTTATAGCGGTACTTTGCGGGCAGTGGGGTGATTTGGGTGTAACGCCCAAAACCAGTAGTTTTATGGCCCATGCATTAATCGTTAAGCATTATTTGAACGGTGGTTACTACCCTGTCGGCGGCGCCAGTAAAATTGCTGCTGCCATCATCCCTCAAATCCAGTTGAGTGGGGGCGAGGTATTTACTTACGCCGAGGTGGAATCTCTTTTAGTCAGCGGCAAGCGGGTAACCGGTGTACAAATGCGTGATGGTACGAAGATTACAGCGCCGGTAGTGATATCCAGCACGGGGGTATTTAATACGTTTGAAAAATTATTACCTCATAGTGTCGCTCGCGACTGTGGGTACATCGCAGACCTGAATCGAGTGCAGCCATCTATGGCTCATCTGTGTTTGTATATTGGCATTGCCAAAACGGCTGAAGAGCTCAAGTTGCCAAAAACTAACTATTGGATTTATCTCAGCGCTGATTACCAGGGGGATGTCGATAATTTCGCCGCAGATGCCAATGCGGAAATTCCTTTAGTTTATATTTCTTTTCCGTCCGCCAAGGATCCGGATTTTTCCCGGCGCTACCCCGGCCGGGCCACCATTGAAATTGTAGCGCCGGCGAAGTATCAATGGTTTGAACGCTGGCAGGCACAACTCTGGGGCAAGCGTGGGGATGCGTACAATGCGCTGAAACAAGCTTTCAGTCAGCGCCTACTGGAGCATCTGTATCGGCATTTTCCCCAGCTGCGTGGTCAGGTCGATTTCTGTGAGCTGTCTACCCCGTTGTCTACAAATTATTTTTGTGGTTACAGCCGTGGGGAAATTTATGGGTTGGAGCACAATCCGGGCCGCTTTGCACAACCGTGGTTGCGACCAAAAAGTCGCATTAAGGGCTTGTATCTCACTGGTCAAGATATTTTAAGTTGCGGCGTGGCCGGGGCTATGATGAGTGGGGTTGTTACGGCACAGAGTGTGCTCGGTTGGCGCTCTGGTGGTGCTCTCTTGAAGCGGGTGCTCTCTGAGGCTGGCTCGCCATCCGCAGGGCCAGCTTCCTATAATGCTGAATCCACTAATTGATAACAATAGGGATGCTTTCCTATTAGTTGCCGCTGACAAATATTTTCTTTTATCAAAGGGTTGTACCTTGGTGGCTAAAACATTGTAAAATTTGGCGCGCCCGGGCACGGCAGGTACGCTTGCCCTGATGCAGTTAATTTGCTGTGATGAGCACTAGCGCCGATAGTTGCTGGCGAATTTTTGCCCGTGCATCTGGACTATGCCTTGTCAACTGGCTTATGAATATTATCTTTCCAATCAGAAGGATTACCTATGAGAAATCCCGTAATCTTCTTGGCTATGAGTGCGTTGATTCCCACCTTTGCCAGTGCACAAGCAGAAGAAAACTCCGAACGCTTTGAGTTTTATGGTAAAGCCAATCTCGATTTTCAACTTTCTGACGAGGGTGAAGACTCTTATAGCGACCTAAAGAGCAACGCTTCTCGTATTGGAATCAAAGGCTCTCTGCCTTTGAGGGACGGAATCAAAGCCGTTTATCAAATGGAGTATCTGGTCAACCTCGATGGTGACGGAGAGGATACCTTTGGTCAGCGGGATATTTTCGCTGGCTTTGAAGGTGGTTTTGGTCAGATTGTTGGCGGTAAAATTACAACGCCGCTAAATGCTGCCCAGAATAAAGTTGATCTTTTCAAAGATCTCGAAGGTGATCTTAAAAGTATTATCTCCAACAGTGAGAACCGTACCTCTAACAGTTTGCGTTATACTAGCCCCTCATTGGCTGGCATCAAGGCTACGGTTTCTTATATTAATAATAAAGATGAAAAAATCTTTGGCCCCAATGATGAGATAATGGATACCCGCGATGATGGTATTTCTTCATCCTTGGCTTACGAAAAGAATAATTTTTATGTTGCCTATGCTTACGATCAGAATGTAGAAAATCAGAATTGGGATGTCCAACGCTGGGTTGCACAATACCGTTTTAGCAATCTACAGTTGGGTGGTCTGTATGAAATTCAGAAACAGGCCAATGGTACTGAGCAAGATGGCTGGATAGCCTCAGCAGCGTACACAATAAGCGACTGGACTATGAAAGCGCAATACGGCCAATCTGACGTAGTAGAAGAAGGTGGTGAAACGTATAGCCTTGGTCTTGACTATAAGCTCTCTTCAGCGGCCAAAGTGTATGCTTTCTGGACGGATGAAACTGCGGATGCTGATTACGAGCGTAACTACGTTGGTGTGGGCACTGAGTTTAAGTTTTAACCTAAATAATTTTCTTTAAACTGATTCGCGGCTTTTGTAGTGTCCAGCTGCCGTTATTGTATAAAGTGTTTACAAAAAAATGCTAAGCTGCGATAGGCGTGACAAGAAGAGTCGTAACTATGGCTCTTCTTGTCTATCATTAGCCCAAAATGCCTATTCTTTATCTCCCTTCGTCTAGTCTAAAATCGTCTTTTTGGGTAGTGTCTTCTCTTTGACGGTAATTTACTTGAGCGAATTAAGCGCAGTTCAATTTTACCTATTGAAACAATGGGCTTAGCCATCTATGGCCTCTAAGGTTAAATTTCTGCTTGCGTCATTCAAGCCCGCAAGTCGTTTATTGGCTTTGGCCATTAAGTTCCAAATAGATCGAAATTTAATATATCTGTCATATTTCTTGTGCATAATGCCCTGTATTGGCCATATCATTTGTTTCTTTAACGCTCCCAATAAACAGGGTTAATCATGAAAAAGACCGCAATCTCCCTAGCTTTGACTGCACTGGTTCCGGCTTTTGCCAGCGCACAAAGTGAAGAAGACGCTGAAAGTATCGAATTTTACGGTAAGGCTAATGCCAGCTTTCAATTTTCCGATGAAGGTGAAGATTCTTATAGTGACCTTAAGAGCAATGCTTCCCGAGTTGGCGTCAAAGGCTCTCTACCTTTGAAAGGTGGGATTAAAGGTATCTATAAAATGGAATATCAGGTTAATCTCGATGGTGATCAAGATGAAACCTTTTCCCAGCGCAATATTTATGCAGGTTTTGAAGGGGGGTTTGGTCAGGTCATTGGCGGGAAATTTGATACTCCACTGAAAGTTGCACAGAAAAAGATTGACCTTTTCAACGATCTTGAAGGCGATATCAAAAGCATCCTTACCAATAGCGACAATCGTTTGGGCAATAGTCTGCAATATACCAGCCCCTCATTCGGTGGCGTTAAGGCCGCAGTCTCTTATATCAGCAATAAAGATGAAGAAATATTTAACGACAATGATGCGTTAATGGGTACTCGTGATGATGGTATCTCCTCATCACTCGCCTATGAAAACGATAACTTTTATTTTGCTTATGCCTATGACCAGAATGTAGAAATGCAGGACTGGGATGTTCAGCGCTGGGTTGCTCAATATCGTCTTAATAACCTGCAACTAGGTGGTATGTATGAATTTCAGGAGCAGGCCAATGGCACTGAGCAGGATGGCTGGTTAGCCTCAGCTGCTTACATAATAAATGACTGGACTATGAAGGCGCAGTACGGTCAATCTGATGTGGTAGAAGAAGGTGGTGAGACGTATAGCCTTGGCCTTGATTATAAGCTCTCTTCAGCTGCCAAGGTCTACGCTTTCTGGACGGATGAAACTGCAGATGCTGATTACGAGCGTGACTATTTCGGCGTAGGCACTGAATTCAAATTTTAAATTAAAAAGCACGTTTACTAAGCGTTAACAGCACAGGTTGTGGCTGGCACCTTTCAATTTCTGAGGCACCTAAAAATACCAATACAGCGGACAATGCAACAAGGAGTGTTGCAATTGGTATTCTTGTTTGTTTACTGAATACTTAAAAATATACTCAACGCTTGAATTACTCCCCTCCTATTAACTGTAAACTTAAAAACCGTAGTTGGGTCATGCAAGTTTGCGCAAGTGTTTGATATACCTAATAAATTTTAAAAAGTTTTCATCATTAATAAGGTGACTAAGAATTTTTAAAATTCGCCATGTACACCAATAATTTACACAGCTTTTGTGCGCCCAACGGCGGTTTCTGAGAGCCTGTCGGACTTAACCGGTCGTAGCGAGAAAAAGACCGGTTTGAGCTATTTTTTATGATGATCCGAGGCGAAAAGTGGTTCTATTTAACGAGAATCAGCATGAAAAATGGCCAAATCCGGCTTTTTCGCAGTAGGCCAGTGTTAAGTCCGACAGGCTCCTAGGTTAAATTGCCAATTTTGCGCCACGCGATATTGAAGTGCACCTTTTGTTATCGCGGTCTACTATAGTGCTATTCAATAAACAAATGGGAGAGACCATGATTCATAGAATCCTTAGAACTCTGTCCAGTTGTTGTGTGTGGTTGTGCACAATAGCTTTTTTTGCTGCGACCAATACGGCCTCGGCGCAAAGTGAGCGTAGATGCAAAGAGGTAACTTACCACCAGTTAGACTTCTTATTGGGCCATTGGGAAGTGCGAGACAAACAAGGTAACAAGCTGGGTGAAAATAAGATTGAAAAAACCCTAGATGGTTGTGCCTTGAGTGAAAGCTGGAGTGGCGCGAATAATCATACTGGCCGCAGTTACACCATGTATGACGGTCGTCGCAAGGTGTGGCACCAGACCTGGGTGGACAACAGTGGTTTTCTGATGGTGATGGAAGGTGGGCTTTATAATAGCCAGATACTCCTGCGCAGTCAGTTGCAATATGATTTGCAAAACCGAGAGCAACATCGAGTTACCTGGAGGGCAAATACCTTGGGCAAGGTACAACAGCTACAACGCAGCTGGGAAATTTCAAAGGATAGCGGCAACACTTGGCAGCTGGCAACCTTGCTCTTTTATTCTAAGGTAGAGAGTAAGGTGTTATCGGAACAGCCTTAGTACCAGTGGCGCAGTTCAGTTTCTTTTGAAGCACGCCACAGCACTCACGATTCGTCAGGGTTTCAACAGTTAGCAGTTGAGTTTTTTAAGATTAAGCTTGCTGTAGGAATCGCGCAATAGTCCGCAAGCCATGCCCTTTGGCGCCCTTGGCCCAGCATTCATTGGGAGCCGGCAAATAGCTGCCTGATAAATCCATATGAACCCAGCCGCGCCCCTGATCTCGGACAAAATGCGCCAGAAACGCCGCGGCTGTCGAGGCGCCAGGGCTACCTTCGATACCCACATTGGCAATATCGGCAAAGGCTGATGGGGTTTGCTGAAGGTGAAATTTTTCCAGCGGCAGCCGCCAGACCTTCTCGTGTTCTGCCTGTGCTGCTTCGATTAGCCGCTGTGCGGTTTCGTCTTCAAAGCTGAATACTGCGTTATAATCACGGCCCAAAGCCATTTTGGCGGCACCCGTTAGGGTGGCGGCATCGAGAATGAGCCTTGGGTTTTGCTCAGAGGCGGCAATCAGGCCATCGGCCAGCACCAACCGTCCTTCGGCATCGGTATTGAGTACTTCCGCAGTGACGCCATTTTTATAACAGATCACATCGCCAAGTTTAAAAGCGTCTCCGGAAATGAGATTTTCTGCACAGCACAAATACAGTTTTACTCGCTTGTTGAGACCCCGGGCTATTGCCAGCATAAGGCCGCCGGTGACCATGGCGGCACCGCCCATGTCGGCTTTCATGTTGACCATATTGCTCGAACCCTTGATGCTGTAGCCCCCGGAATCAAAAGTGATCCCTTTGCCCACCAAACAAATATCGACCGGTGCATCGGCGGAGCCCGAAGGATTGTAATCCAACTGGAGCATAACCGGTTTGCGTGCCCCGCCGCGCCCTACTTGGTAAATTCCTTGGTAGCCTTCGCGCTGTAACGCTTCATCCTCCACTATGCGATAACTCACTGCAGTTGAAGCTTGTTGTTTCAGTATCTCGGCAGCACTTTCTGCCAGGGCGCGCGGATAAACATGTTCAGGGGTGCCGTTGGTCATTTCACGCACCCATAAGCTAGCCTGGCTCCGGGCTGCAAGTTCCGCTGCCTGGGCTGTGTCGATTTCGCCCCAATCTATGCTGTTGTTGCGTTTGGGATTGTAAAAACCATCCCATAGGTGCCAGCGGCTCTCCAAATCCCAGTTGTCGCCGCTGCAAGCCAAGCCGGTGATGCCCATGCCGTCGAGTTGTCGTGCAGCGCGTTGCACTGCTAGGTTAGTATCCTCATTGGTGGCAGTGACGTGCACCCGTATTTCGTTATCGCTAAAACTAAGTAGCGCATTGCTGCCCCATTGCGTCGCTGCCGGTGTGGTTGTAATCGATACCTGCATCACATCGCTCATTTGTCCACCTGATTCTATTCGGATTACAAGAGCTGGATAGTTTGCCTTTATCTGTGCCCAAACACTACCCAAAGCGGCAAGTGCTCTTCTTTTTGTTATGCTTGGCAGCTTCACGACCATGGCGCCGGCAAGAACAGCGGCAAGTCTATTGACCAGCACAGGTAATTTTCTTTATGAGTAGTTTAGGCATTCATCGCTCCTTCCCCAATACCCGCTTGCGCCGTTTACGTGCGAAAGCTTTTTCACGTCGTTTGGTGCGTGAAACCGTTTTAAGTTGTGACGATTTAATTTTGCCACTGTTTGTAATCGAGGGGCGCGAGCAGAGCCAGACAGTTGCTTCAATGCCTGGTGTTTTGCGCCTTACCATCGATCGACTGGCATCCAAAGCAAAAAATTGTGTGGCGCTCGGTATTCCCGCAGTGGCATTGTTTCCAGTAGTCGATGCGGCCGATAAATCCGATGATGCACGGGCTGCATTTGCAGCCGATGGGCTGGCCCAGCGCGCTGTTCAAGCATTAAAAAATGCTCAGCCGGAACTCGGTGTGATCACCGATGTTGCTCTGGACCCTTTCACCACCCACGGTCAGGACGGACTTGTGGACAGCAAGGGTTATATTCTCAACGATGATACGGTGGAAGTACTGGTGCAACAGGCGCTGTCTCATGCCGCCGCCGGGGCTGATGTGGTGGCGCCCTCGGATATGATGGATGGCAGAATCGGCGCAATACGCTCGGCGCTAGAAAGAGACGGCTTTGTCAATACTCAGATTATGTCCTATGCAGCAAAATATGCATCCAATTACTACGGGCCATTTCGCGATGCGGTAGGTTCTGCTGCAAACTTGAAAGGCGCCAGTAAAGCCAGTTATCAAATGGATCCAGCCAATACCAATGAGGCGCTGCATGAGTGTGCCTTGGATCTTGCCGAGGGTGCGGATATGTTTATGGTTAAGCCGGGGATGCCTTATTTAGATGTCATACAACGGTTGAAAACCGAGTTACATTTGCCCACTTTTGCCTATCAGGTAAGCGGTGAGTATGCGATGCATTGTGCTGCTTTTGAGAAAGGTTGGTTGGCTCGGGAGGCGGTTATTCTTGAGTCGCTTCTGGCCTTTAAGCGTGCCGGTGCCGACGGTATTTTGACCTATTTTGCTGAAGAGGCGGCGGCACTGATTCAGCGTTTGAGCTAGTCCAGCTAGAGCAGTAAAAAGATACTGCTACAGGCACAAAAAATTTGGCAGTGAAGGGTTTTTTATGAGCATATCTCACGCAGTAAGCCTCATTCATTGAAGCCTCTACCGGCCCTGCAGGTCTACACTTATTGCTATTAGAGGAGTGAAATATTGAGGATGTAGCAATTATGCCCACCCGCAAACGGTTGAGTCGAGTTATTGGCGTATTGACTCTTGTTGCATTGCCATTAACAGGGATCGCCCAGAGTGAATCGGCAGACCAACCGACAACAGTCACCAAGGAACGGCTGCCACTTGAGGATCTGCGCAATTTTACAAAAGTATTTGAGCAGATTCGCCGCGGTTATATTGAGGAAATAGATGATAGTACTTTGTTGGAATATGCCATCAAAGGTATGCTGCACGGATTGGACCCGCATTCCTCCTATCTTGACCACCGCTCATTGGATGATCTGCAAATCAATACCATCGGGGAGTTTTCCGGTCTGGGTATCGAAGTTGGTATTAAAGATGAGCGCCTCACTATTGTCACTTCGATGGATGATACGCCTGCAGCACATGCTGGGTTACAATCTGGGGACGTTATCTTACGCCTTGCAGGTAAATCTATGCGCGGTGTTAGTCTCGATGAGGCACTAAAAAAGATGCGTGGGCCCGTAGGCAGTTCGATTACTCTGACGATCGGCCGTAAGGGACATAACAAACCATTCGATGTTACTTTGAAGCGCGACACGGTGCAGTTGCACAGTGTGAGCGGTGAGTTGCTAGAGCCAGGTTACGGCTACCTACGCATCAGGCAGTTTCAGCTCGACACTGCTAGCGATTTGGCCCAGACAATGGATACATTGCAACGCAAGGGTGATCTTAAGGGGCTCATTATTGATCTGCGTAATAATCCCGGCGGAGTATTGCAGGCTTCAGTTGCCGTAGCCGATGCCTTTTTAGAGGAGGGTCTCGTGGTTTACACTGAGGGCCGCAACGAGTCTGCTAATCTGCGCTACTCCGCCGAACCGGGTGATCTTCTCAAGGGAGCCCCTATGGTGGTGCTGATTAACGATGGTTCAGCTTCTGCTGCGGAAATCGTTGCCGGCGCGTTGCAGGACCATCGCCGCGCAGTGGTGATGGGTACCGACAGTTTTGGCAAAGGTTCGGTACAGACTGTTATACCCATTAATAGCCAGCGCGCAATTAAGTTGACCACAGCGCTTTATTTCACTCCCAACGGACGCTCGATTCAAGCCCAAGGTATTAGTCCGGATATTGTAGTTGAGCGCGCCAAGATAATACCGTTTAAGGATCAGCCGCGTACCTCTGAGGCTGATTTGGCCAGACATCTCGACAATGGCAATGTAGCTCCTAGCCCAAAAGTAGGTAACGGTGAAGATGAGAAAAAAAGAGACAGGTTTGGCAGCGACAATCAACTCTCAGAGGCATTGAACCTGCTTAAAGGGTTGAGCTTTTACGTTCAGCGGCCCCAGGGCGCACATTTGGTGGCCTGGAAAGGCGAGTCAAACACCCAGAATGACTTGAGTAGGCCGCCAGCATTTAATGAGTCAGTAGAATAGGGGGCGCTCTCCCCCCAGGAGCTACAATTTTAATGCCACATTAGGGTTGAGCTTTAAATTTTAATGCCTTCAACATCCAGCATAATTTCCACGGTCTGTGACGCCGGGCCGAGATCGAAGTCGATACCGAAATCCTTTAAGGCAATTTCTGTTGTACCGCTAAAGCCTTGGCGGTCGCCACCCCAGGGATCTTTGCCGCCGCCAAGGTTGGTGACATCAATGCTGATTTCCTTGGTTACTCCATGGAGTGTCAACTTGCCATTCAGCTTAGCTGTGTCGTCCTTGCCGGGTATAAAACTTGTGCTGATAAAGCTTGCAGTGGGAAATTTTGCAACATCGAGAAAATCTGCACTGCGCAGATGCTTGTCGCGCTCTGCGTGGTTGCTATTTAGGCTGCGGGTGTCAATGTTCACCTGTACTGAGGATGCTTTGGGGTCACTTTTATCGAATACAAAATTACCATTAAATTTATCAAAACGACCATAAAGCCAACTGAATCCCAGGTGTTTAATACGAAATTGAACAAAAGCATGAGCACCACGGGTATCGATCTTGTATTCAGTGGCCTGAGCCTGTAGTTGCATGGTCATGCTGATAAGAGCACTCATGATTAAAAGTGAGAGTTTTTTCATGGTCATTTCCTATTATTGCAGTTTATCGAAAGGTTTACTTTGTCGGCATACCCAACATTTTGCGCAGGGTGGAATCACGATTATAAAAGTGATGCTTAAGTGCTGCCAATGCATGTATCACTACTAGCACAATTAAGCTCCAGGCCAACCACTCGTGTACTTCCCCGGCTATGTCTTCTTGGCCATCGATATTATAAATAGTTGCAGGTACATCGAACCAGCCAAATACATCGATGGATCGTCCATCGGCGGTAGAAATCAGGTACCCTGAAAACACAATCATCAATAACACGCAGTAAATCACCCGGTGGGTAAGTTTGGCAATAAGTATTTGCCAGTGAGGGCTAGGCTCTAGTTTCGGGCTCTGATTCCCCCAGCGCCACAATAACCGCAGCAGAAGCGCCATAAACAATAAGATACCTATAGACTTATGGATTTGTGGGGCTTGATGATACCAGGGATGTTGATAGGAAAGTCCGGTCATCCACAAGCCCAAAGCAAAATTGCCAATGATGGCTGGCGCCATTAGCCAATGAAGGGTGATCGCCACCAAGCCGTATCGGTATTGACTGTTTAAGATTTGCATTTGGTTCCCTTTAACACTGTGTAGCGATAAGCATTATTACAAAAAGCCATGCCTTGACGCCAGTAAAAGCTAATAAGTTACAAAGCTGGCTTGATGGTCGTTTAAAGGCAAAGGAAACGGTATGGCCGAAAAATCAGTTATAGGTTAGGGTGGAGCACATCAAATTATCCAGCAGTTTGCCAGGGAATACCCTGGTTAGCTAATCAAAATTTACCTCGCTGTCAACTTATAAAGTAAGGATTTTTTGGGGAAAGTTGAGGCAATAAATAAAAACAGAGCACTGAAAACAACTAGTTGAATCGTTTTGGTGTTTTTTGTTTAAATGACAGCAAAATCTACAGCTTGTAAGGAAACGAAAAGAGCTGTTTGGTCACTTTTAGGGGAGCATTAATTAATCAAAGCAGAGTTGTTCGAAGCTAATACTGGATTGAAAGTGATAAAGCTAAATGTACACAGCTGTTAACCTTTAAATATATTTTATCGATAATCTATTAAGAGTTAGAGTAGGAGAGCATTTTGTTAAGTGTTATTGGTTTACTCATTGTGTTGGTAGTAGTTGGATTGTTGTTAACTAATAGGGTGAGTCCGATTGTAGCATTGGTTATTGTTCCGGTTATTGGTGCGGTAATTGCCGGATTTAATCCAGCTGAAATAGCGGATTTTTTTAATTCTGGGCTCAATAAAGTGCTGGCGACAGCCACCATGTTTATTTTCGCTATTTTATATTTTGGAGTAATGAAAACTGCCGGACTTTTTGATCCGTTGATTTATCGAGTGATCAAATTGTGCAATGGTAATGTTATTGCAATAGCTGTGGGCACCGTTTTAATTGGTGCTATAGCTCATTTGGATGGATCGGGTGCATCTACCTTTTTAATTACTATTCCTGCCTTGTTGCCGATTTATCAGCAGCTGAGGATGAGCCCCTATTTGCTCGTACTATTAGTGGGTGCCAGTGCCAGTATCATGAATATGGTCCCTTGGGGTGGCCCTTTAGGGCGCGCTGCTACCGTTATCGGTGCAGATCCTTCTGAACTGTGGTATTCATTGATTCCGCTACAAATTGTCGCATTGATGTTATTAGCTGTCATGGCTGTAATTTTAGGGGTTCGTGAGCGGCGTCGTATAGCAATGGTTAATATTAACCACATGGATACAGATAATTCAGGATTTAAAAAATCAAATGTAATTTCAAATTTTAACCGGAATAATAGGGTGTTATATTGGTTTAATGTATTGTTGACAATTTTATTGGTTGCGGTTCTGGTTATGAGGATTTTTCCTACAAGCTTGACCTTTATGCTCGCCTTAAGTATTGCATTGCCAGTTAATTTCCCCTCAGTAAAGCAGCAGATGGAGCAAATTAAACTACATGCACCTAGTGCGCTAATGATGTCATCCATAATTTTGGCTGCAGGTGTCTTTTTAGGAATATTGAATGGCTCTGGTATGCTGAGCTCTTTAGCGGTAAGCCTTGTAGGGGTTTTATCCTCTGAGATTGTGCCTTATTTACATTTGATCGTTGCCTTTTTTGGGGCACCTTTTGAGCTTCTTTTGAACACAGATGCTTACTATTTTGCTTTGTTACCTTTGGTGGAGCAAACGGTGTCACAATTTGGTGTGGAGCCGACTTCCACTGCTTACGCCATGCTGATTGGAAATGTTATTGGCACATTTATTAGCCCTTTTTCACCAGCATTGTGGTTAGCGATGGGTTTGGCCGGTATCGAAATGGGCCGTTATATCCGTTATGCTATTTGGTGGATTTGGGGGTTAAGTATTATTTTGTTGTGTATAGCTAAAATTATGGGTATTTTTTAATATGATTAAAAATAAATATATTTTAACTTGAAGAGGTTGAGAATAATTTTACTTAAAAAATAAAATTATTCTCAGTTGGATACTTTCTTTTTTTTCGTCTAAAAAATAATAATATATCCAGATTATTTTAAGTGTTTTAAGGGCAATTTCCAGTTTATATGGTTTTTAGAAAATAGCTTAATAGTGTTAATCCAATACTGGCAGTAATAATTGAAACCAAGGTGCTTAGAGCAATAATATTTGCAGCTAACTTACTATTGGCATTGAATGCGCGCGCTACAACAAAGGTTGCAGTGGCACTGGGTGTTGCTGCTAGCAACAATAAAATTGCCATTGATTCCGCCGGTAAGTGAAATAACCAGCCAATTAATAGCATTATCAATGGTACTAGAATCAGCTTGAAGCCGGTTGCGGCGCAGGCAGCAGTAGAGCTATGTAACAAGCTGGCTAGATTAAGGTTGGCGCCAATGCACAATAGTGCCAATGGCAAGGTAATAGCAGCGAGATAGTTTCCAGTTTTTAGTAATAGATTTGGCAGAGTCACCCCTATTGCTTTACAGAATAAGGCTAATACAATGGAGGAAATTAGCGGGTTACGCGTAAAATCTAGTAATAATTTTCCCCAACTAAAACTTGTTTTTTGATTATAGAAAGTAAAAAAAGAAATTGCAGCTATGTTATAAACAATAGTAACCACAGCCATCAGTAGAGCCGCTTGTGCCAAGCCTTCACTGCCGTAGGCATTGTGAGCCCATGAAAGGCCAATAATGGCTAAATTACCACGAAAAGAGCCTTGAACAAAAACACTGATATCATCTTTAGCAAAAAATTGAGCACCGATCCACGCTAGTAGAATACTGATTAGTGTACCGATTACACCTGCGGTCAAAAGAGGTATTGCTTTAATCAATTGTACATCTGCTGAAAAAATATGAATAAACAGTAAAACTGGTAATGTAATTAGGTAGATCAGGCGAGAGGCGCCAGTAACAAAAGCGTCATCTATTACATTATTCTTGGTTAAAATATAGCCAATTATTAAGATGAAGAAAATAGGTCCGATGACCGATAAGGTAAAATTAAACGTTTCCACTAAATTTGCTCATTCAGTACCTCGATTGCGCGGGTCGAAGAGGTTAAAGCTTAAGTAATAAAAAATAGCCGAATTTCTATAATTATAGCTATTAAATATTTAAATGAT